>JBBDSJ010000125.1:2459-17361 GCA_040905025.1 Gammaproteobacteria bacterium | reverse complement strand
TTTCAGAATTCTTCATTTTTCAATTATTCAAGTAATTCAAAAATGGCGGCACTTCCTTAACCCCGCCACCGGTATGACGGGGTTGGTAAATCCATATCAAATCGTCAGAGATTACGCACGCTGTCATAAATATGCAGCGGTTTGGCAGTCTGCATAACCAGCGCGTAACTGACCTTGTCGAATACCCGGAAGACCATCACTGCGCCGGCATATTCTTCGGGTAATTCAACCGGCTCACCCTTGTTTTGCGAGAGCCTGAAAAAGTCTGTTTCATACTTGGATTTTCTGTCATCCGTACGCACATCGTCAGTGACATTATCGCGCACCATTATTCCGCTTTGATATACACCGAGCATGTTACCTGTCTCGACACCGTCATTATTTCCGACACTCAATACCACAACCTGATACTGACCGATCTCGGAGACGCCATCAATCACTGACACTACCTGACCACTGATTTCACTGCCGGGCATTTTTGGAATAAAATCGCGAATACGCTCACCCTCGGCATACGGCAACAGACGATCACCGGCCAGAATTTCACGCTCGGAATTAACGATTTTAGCGCTCGCCGGATCGCCAAATTTTTCTATGGTGGCATCACCGATATAAAGCGCCGGGTAACCAAGAATTTCACCATCAGCATAGCGGCCGTCTGCACCCTTGACGCGGTAGGCCGGACCCTTTCGGTAAATTGAATAACGTGTCTCATCGGCATCTTCTGCAAGTCCACGTACGTAGACCCGGTTGCCGGAACCGGAAATAAGGCGCTGATCTTCACTTGAAAAGACATACGGCCAACTGCTCATTTCGTCAGCACTAACAATCAGCGGCTGGCTCAGAAATGGCTGAATGGCGTCTATCGGAATCGACGGAATGGCATCACTCAGTTCCGAGCTGCGGATCTCGGGGGAAAGCTTCACATAACGGCTGCCGCGGTTAACAGACAATACCGGGCGACCATCGCGATAGGTCAGGCTGATAACGTCACCTGGATAAATCAGATGCGGATTTTCAATCTGCGGATTGACTTCCCAGATAGACGGCCACTGCCACGGCTCTTCCAGAAAACGTCCGGAGATATCCCACAGGGTATCGCCCCTGACCACTGTATAACCACCAGGGTTGTCCGGCTTCACCGCCGGGGTTTCACTGTGGCCTGCTATGGGTAGCAGTGCGACAAGCAGAAACGCTAGTATTGATGTACGCATTTTCTAAGCCCTTGGATGACAATATCAGCCGCAAAATACCTTCCCTGTGTACATTCAACGGCAGCAAACGGCCAATATGGCCAGTTATTCCGAGCAGATGACTTGTCCAGTCCCTGCCTTGCTGAGCTTGCACCTGCTGAATTCAGGTTGCTCAACCTCTACAGGCTGTTTCCCAACAAGCTGTTAGGATGCTTCCTTAATGTAGATTAGCAAAAAAATCCCGAGAATGTTAGCACCACCTGCGCCAATATCAGGCAGATGCTGAAGATGTCAGGGCAAAACCGCTGAACCGGACCCCGCCGGGCCGGTCAGATTGGAGTATACTGTAACGTAATCAGACTGTTGCCCGTTTTGTGGCAACATAACCGCAGCTTAGCTAGAGTATCGTCATGGCGAAATTACAAGTTTTGCACTATCCCGACCCGAATCTGCGCAAACGGGCGCTGCCGGTCACACGGGTGGACGACAGCATCCGCACGCTGGCTGCCGATATGCTGGAAACCATGTATGACGAAAACGGCATCGGCCTCGCCGCGACCCAGGTCAATGTCCAGCAACGCGTTGTTGTCATCGATCTGTCAGCCGAGCGTAACAGCCCGCTGTATCTGGTTAACCCGGAAATACTGGAAAAACACGGCAGCAAGGAAATGGAAGAGGGTTGTCTGTCCGTGCCTGAGTATTTTGACGTGGTCGAACGGGCCGAGCAGATCCGCTTCCGTTATCAGGACTTGCACTGCGAAACCATTGAAACCGAGGCCGAGGGTCTGCTGGCCGTATGCGTACAGCATGAAATTGACCACCTTGATGGCCGCCTGTTTATCGACTATCTGTCGAGCCTGAAGCGCAAGCGGGTACAAAAAAAGCTCGAAAAACGCCAGAAATTTGAAAGCCAGGCACTTTGAGTCACCGACCGGGGCGTGCATTCGCGTGCGCCACAGACTCAGCGAATCCAGGCATCAATAAACAAACCTGACCTGTTGCCTGAACTATTGCCGGATCTATTGTGACTACCGCCCCCTTGCGGCTTGCTTTCGCCGGCACGCCGGCCCTTGCAGCTGTTGTCTTGCAGTCATTGCTGGAGTCCCGCCAGCACCAACTGCTTGGCGTCTATACGCAACCGGATCGGCCGCGCGGCCGCGGCCGCAAACTGCAGCCCGGCCCGGTCAAGCAGATTGCTGCTGACCACAATATTCCGGTGCTGCAACCGGCAAGCAGCACTGAATTGAGCCATGATTCGCTGTTTGACCGTATTGATGCCCTCATTGTTGTCGCATACGGCATGCTGTTGCCGGCCGCTGTACTTGCCAAACCCCGCTACGGCTGTCTCAATATTCATTTTTCATTGTTGCCACGCTGGCGTGGCGCCGCGCCTGTCCAGCGGGCCATTCTTGCCGGCGACCATGAAACCGGGATCAGCCTGATGCAGATGGACCCCGGCCTGGATACCGGGCCGATTCTGGCGCAGGCAACCTGCCAGATTGACGACCAAAGCACTAGCGCGGATCTGCTCGCCAAGCTGGCTGAACTTGGTGCCGATGAATTGTTGCGTTGCCTGCCATTGCTGGATGAACTGACACCACAACCACAATCTGAAGAACACGCCTGTTATGCTCGCAAACTCGACAAGGCCGAAGCCGAACTCGACTGGCAGCAGTCCGCCATCGATCTGGCCCGGGCGGTACGTGCATATAATCCGGCACCCATTGCGCGGGCGCGGCTGGCCGGCTGCGATCTGCGCGTCTGGCAAGCCCGGGCACTGGCCGCTAGCGAGCCAGAGGTAACGACTGCGCCCGGCACCATTATCGCTACCGGCAAGCAGGGCATTGATGTCGCCACAAGCGACGGCCTGCTGCGTATTGAGCGGCTGCAGGTACCCGGCGGCAAGGTACTAACAGCAGCCGAATTCCTCAATGGCCGGCCTGATTTCGGCACCTGTACAGACTGACTTCATAATGCAGGCACGAATTCTGGCCGCGCAAACGCTGGCTGATGTCATTAAATGTAAGCACTCACTTACACAAGCCTGGCCGGATTCTATCCAGGAGCTTGACCCGCGCGATCAGGCTTTCGCCAGCGAGCTGATATACGGTGTCTTGCGCTGGCTGCCGCAACTGCGCTGGTATTTACGGCAATTACTGAAAAAGCCCCTGGCTGCGGGCGATGCCGACATTGATGCCTTACTCCTGTGCGGCCTGTATCAGTTGTTTCATTTACGCACACCGGATCATGCTGCGGTTTCCGCCAGTGTTGATAGCGCGCGTCAGCTTGGCAAACCCTGGGCGGTAAAACTTGTTAATGCCATTTTGCGCCGCGCACAGCGCGAACAGACAAAACTCATCGAGCAGGCACAGCGACATCCGGAAGCAAAATTTGCACATCCCGACTGGTTGCTGCAGCAGCTGCGGCACGACTGGCCAGACGACTGGCAATACATTGTCAGCGCCAACAATCAGCGGCCACCGCTGACAGTGCGGGTTAATCTGACAAAAATCAGCCGCAGTGACTATTTAGCCAAACTCGCTGCGGCCGGTTTCGACGGCCATTTCCATGCACATGTAGCAACAGCCATTACCATCACTCCGGCCTGCATGGCCGAACACCTGCCCGGCTTCCATGAAGGTCTGGTATCGGTACAGGATGCCGCTGCACAGCTTGCAGCGCCGTTGCTGGACGTGTGGCCCGGCCAGCGGGTTCTCGATGCCTGTGCTGCACCTGGCGGCAAAACAGCGCATCTGCTGGAGTCCACAGCCGGGATTGGCGAACTGACGGCGCTGGATGTCAGCCCGAAGCGGCTGATAACGCTACGCAACAATCTGCAGCGACTGCAATTGCATGCCCGGATTGTTGCCGGTGACGCGATGCTGACAGCTGGCTGGTGGGACGGTGACAAATATGATCGTATCCTGCTGGATGCGCCCTGTTCCGGTACCGGCGTAATTCGCCGGCATCCGGATATAAAATACCGGCGCACACCCGCTGCAATAAACAAGGTCAGCCAGCAACAGGCTGACTTGCTCGATGCACTCTGGCCGTTGCTGGCGCCGGGCGGTAAGCTGTTGTATGTCACTTGTTCGGTGTTGCAGCAGGAAAATGCAACGCAAATAAACCGTTTTCTGAGTCGACAAGATAATGTCGCGGCTGAACCTCTGGATGTTGCCTGGGGTGTCGCCAGTGGTGCTGGCCGCCAGTTATTACCTGGTCAAATACCTGCCGGTTCGAGCCCGCCGGAAGCAGCGGAAATGGACGGATTTTTTTATGCCTATCTGCACAAAACCTGAGCATCGCCGGGCTTACTGCGCGCCCGTAGCATTTCTGTTGTTATGGCTGTTCACATCACCTGTACTGGCAGCAGGCTTCAGTGTGCAGGAAGTCGAAACAGAGCAATGGACCAATCGTATCTATTTATCCGCAAAAATAACTTTCGATCTCAGTGATGAGGCCCTGAAAGCACTTGAAAGCGGCGTTGCCCTGCACTTGTTACTTGAAACTGAGGTGCTGCAAAAGCGCCGCTGGCTATGGGACAAACGTATCGCCACAGACGAACTACGTTACCGGCTTGAGCATCAGGCCCTGAGTAATCTTTATCTGGTGAGTCACGATGATTACAACATTCGCCGGACATTCCGTACACTCGCACGTGCACTCGATTCCATAGGCAAATTAAATGATTATTTGCTCGCTGATATCAGTAACCTGAATCCGGAAAACAACTATTATGGCCGCCTGCGGGCACGGCTGGATATTGAAAGCCTGCCGGCACCGATGCGACCCATGGCTTATATATCATCACAATGGCGTTTGACCAGTCCATGGTATCACTGGCCGCTTGATTTGTTGGATAAACTACCTGCTGATCCGCAACGCGAACCGCTGGCCGGGGCAGAAAACCATCCATGAAAAGAAGCGGCCTGCTAATTTTCCTGACCGGCATCGGCCTGTTTGTTTTCATGCTCGCGTCGCTGTTGATGATGAGCGATGCCGTACAGAACTCTGAACGTTTTGGCCGGTTGTTCTCGGTATTGCTGATATTCAATCTGATTGGTCTGATCGTGATGCTGACACTCATCGGCATCAATATTCGCCAGTTAGTCAAACAGATTCGTAATCATGTCCCGGGCGCACGCATGATAGTGCGGCTGGTACTGATGCTGACCGTATTGTCAGTCACGCCAATGTTGATTCTGTATTATTTCTCACTCGACTTTCTGCATCGCGGGATCGATAACTGGTTTGATGTCGAGGTTGATGTTGCCCTCACCGATTCACTGGATTTAAGTCGTCTTGCCCTTGATGGCCGCATGCGTGAATTGTTACGCCAGACCCGGCAAATGAGTGAGGAATTTGTCGGCGTACACGATGCCACTGCACCGTTCGAGATCGATGAACTGCGACAACGCAGCGGCGCTGAAGAACTGACATTATTAAATCGCCAGGGAACAATTATCGCCACCAGCCTGAGTGATACCACGCGTCTGGTACCCAGTGTGCCGGATGAGAGCATTTTGCTGCAGTTACGCCAGGGCAACAGTTATGTCGGGCTCGATTCGATTCGTGACAGTGGTTTACTAATCCGTGCGGTAGTAAACGTTACAGATGTCAGTCTGCAAAGCGAGGGCCGTATTTTGCAGGGACTGTTCTCGGCGCCGGAACGCATGAACGTGCTGGCAGAAAATGTCGAATCGGCCTATGAAAAATATCAGGAACTGTCATACCTGCGCGAGCAATTGAAACTCAGTCTGACACTATTGCTGACAATGGTCTTGTTGTTCAGTTTATTCAGTACCGTCTGGGCCGCCTTTTATTTTGCCCGGCAATTGGCTGCACCAATTCGTGATCTGGCCATGGGCACCCGTGCCGTCGCTACCGGTAACTACAACATGCAATTACCGGTTCCGAGCAAGGACGAACTGGGATTTCTGGTTGCCTCTTTTAACGAGATGACCCGCGAAATAGCCCGGGCCCGTGATGCCGTCCACTCGAGTCAACAGGAAGCTGAAACCCAGCGTGCCTATCTGGAAGCAGTACTTGGACGATTGTCATCCGGTGTGCTGGTGCTGGATGGCGGCCTGCGATTACGCACTGCCAATCTCAGTGCCAGCCAGATCCTCGGAATGCCACTCACTCCCTGGCTCGGCAAGTCACTGGCTGAATTATGCGAAGCGCATCCGCACCTGCAACATCTGCATGAAGCGCTGGAACCGCACCTGCATGACGCAGAAGACTGGCGTGCACAGCTGACGCTGTTCGGCACCAGTGGCCGCCAGGTATTGATGTGCAGCGGGACATCGTTACCGGATCCCGGCGATACGGCTGACCGGGACGACAATCAGGCCCGTTATGTGATTGTGTTTGACGATATCACCACACTGATTCAGAGTCAGCGTGACGCTGCATGGGGCGAGGTCGCCAGACGTCTGGCGCATGAAATCAAAAACCCGCTGACACCGATACAGCTGTCGGCCGAGCGTATCCGGCATAAATATCTGCATAATCTGAGCAAAAATGAACAGGAGATGCTGGATCGCCTCACCAACACCATAATCCAGCAGGTTGAAACCATGAAAGACATGGTTAACACTTTCTCAGAATATGCCCGTGCGCCCATGCTTGAGCCAAGACCGCTGGACCTGAACGCACTGATACTGGAAACTCTGGATTTATTCCATAATCTTGACCCCGGGATCACGATCAAAACCGAACTGGCACCAGACCTGCCCGATATCAATGCTGACCCGGGCCGTTTGCGGCAAGTCCTGAATAATCTGTTCAGCAACGCCTTTGACGCCAGCAGCCAGAATCAGAGTAATGAACCCGGGCATAAAAATATTCTGGAAGTGACAACCCAACGGCTCTCACAGACAGGGCTTGAATTTGTCGAACTACGGGTCCGGGACAGTGGTCACGGTATTCCGGATAACTTGCTTGTTCAAATCTTTGAGCCGTATATTACCACCAAGAGCAAGGGGACCGGTCTAGGGCTGGCTATTGTCAAAAAGATTATTGAGGAGCATGGCGGCATGGTCTGGCTGGAAAACAATTCCGGTTCGGATGGTGCCTGCGCTGTTATTCGTCTGCCTATCAATGACAGCAATACTCCTTCAGAAGATGCACTACTCACTCACCAGAAACCATCATGATGCAAACAAAAATTCTTGTTGTTGATGACGAGCCGGATATTCGCAATCTGGTCCGGGAAATCCTGGAAGATGAAGGCTTCAATATCAACATTGCCGAAAATGCCAGTCAGGCACGCGTTGTCAGGCAGGAATTTGAACCGGATCTGGTATTACTGGATATCTGGATGCCGGATGAAGATGGCATCAGTCTGTTAAAAGAATGGAAACAGCATCTGGAAACCGACTTGCCGATCATCATGATGTCCGGCCATGGCAGTGTCGAAACTGCTGTGGAAGCAACCCGCCTGGGCGCTTATGATTTTATTGAAAAACCGTTATCACTGGCCAAACTCCTGTTGACGATCAGACATGCACTTGAGCATATCTCGTTACAACAGGAAAATACCCGCCTTAAACATTACAGTCAGGCCGGTGATGAACCGATTGGCCGCAGTCAGGCCATGCAGGACTTGCGACTACAGGTCAAACGGGTAGCGCATCATAATACGCCGGTGCTAATCAGTGGTGAGTCAGGCTGCGACAAGGAAGTTTTTGCACGCTATCTGCATAAACTCAGTGACCGAAAAAATAATCCATTCATCAGTGTTGGTGTCTCCGCCCTCGCCGGAGACAAATCAGCTGCGGAATTATTCGGCAGCGAAGAAGACGGCCGGGTACAGCCGGGTCTTCTGGAAAAAGCGCAATCCGGCACGTTGTTTTTAAAGGACATCGCCGATATGCCGCTGTCCATGCAGGGGAAACTGCAAAATACTCTCGATACCGGCAAGCTGGTACGCATGGGTGGCGTCGAACCGATTGATATTGATGTAAGAGTTGTCGCAGCCACCAAACGCAACCTGGATGAAGAAGTTCAGAACAATCATTTCCGTGATGATCTCTACTATCAGCTTAATGTTGTGCCGATTCACATACCGCCATTACGCGATCACTATGAGGATGTCCCGGATCTGCTTGAGCATTATGTGAATTTTTTTGCCGAACGCGAGGGACTGCCCTACCGTCGTTTCAGTGTCGCGGCACAAAACAGGCTGCGTGGTTACCACTGGCCCGGCAATGCACGTGAGTTGAAAAACCTGGTCCAGCGTTTGTTGATCCTTGGCAAGGATGAGGTGATTGAAGTAGACGAGGTTGAAAGCGTACTCGGCAAACGTAACCGCATAAATGAACAACAAGGCATGCCTAATTTCGATTTGCCACTACGCGAAGCACGCGAACAGTTTGAAAAATCCTATCTTGAATATCAGTTAAAGCAGGCCGACGGCAGTGTCAGCAAGGTGGCCCGAAGCGTCGGCATGGAACGCACACATCTATATCGGAAACTACGCTCGCTTGGTATTGAAATCAAAACTTCGGATAATGAGAAATGAATAATAATTTCACACGGCATTATCAGTCATTATGAAAATTGTCATCCTCGGCGCCGGTCAGGTAGGTTCATCGCTTGCTGCAAATCTCGCCAGTGAAGCCAACGATATAACCATTGTTGATATTGACCAGCAGCGTTTGGCCTTGCTGAGTGAGCGCTATGATCTGCAGACCATTACCGGTGTTGCCTCACATCCATCAGTGCTTACACGGGCCGGCACCAAGGACGCGGATATGATTATAGCTGTTACCAACAGTGATGAAATCAACATGCTCGCCTGCCAGATTGCCTATACGTTATTTCATACACCAACCAAAATTGCGCGGGTGCGTGAAGCGGAATATCTGCAACACAGCAGCCTGTTTGCGCAGGAAGCGTTGCCAATTGATGTGCTAATCAGCCCGGAACAACTGGTTACTGATTACATTGTAAGATTGATAAGTTTCCCCGGTGCATTACAGGTACTGGATTTTGCCGATGGCAAGGCCCAGATGGTGGCAATACGCGCCTATTATAACGGCCAACTTGTCGGTCACACTCTCAAGGCACTGGCAGAGACATTGCCAAATATTGAATTTCGCGTGATGGCCATTTTCCGGAATGGCAAGCCTGTGATTCCGGAAGGCGACACTGTTATTGAAGGAGATGACGAGGTTTTCTTCATTGGCGCCAATAAATCCATACGTGAATTGATGGAGTTTGTTCGCGAAAAGGAAAAGCCGGTACGCCGGATTATGCTGGCTGGTGGTGGTAACATCGGCCGGCGGCTGGCAATAGCGCTTGAAAAGAAGTATGACGTCAAAATGCTGGAGATTGATCCATTAAGTGCTGAATACGCCTCCGAGAAACTGCAGCGTGGCGTGGTACTGCTCGGCGACGCCGCTGATGAAGAAATGTTAATGGACGAAAATATTGATCAGACTGATGTCTTTTGTGCTGTCACAAATGATGATGAAGCCAATATCATTTCTTCCATGCTGGCAAAACGACTCGGTGCACGCAAGGTCATGTCGTTGATCAACCGTGCCGCCTATGTCGATCTGGTGCAGAGCAATATTATTGATATAGCGATTTCGCCACAACAAGCGACTATCGGCAGCCTGCTGGCACATATACGCAAAGGTGATGTTGTCGTTGTGCATTCACTGCGCCGTGGTGCCGCCGAAGCCATTGAAGCGATTGCACATGGTGATGTTAATTCTTCCCAGGTTGTGGGGCGGCCATTGGCGGATATCAAATTGCCACCGGAGACCAGCATTGGTGCCATAGTCCGCGGCGATGAAGTCATGGTTGCCCATCATGATACGGTAATTGAGGCAGATGACCATGTCATCTTGCTGGTAGCCAACAAATCCCGGGTACCTGAAGTTGAACGCCTGTTCCAGGTTGGTATTACTTTCCTGTAAATCCTGCGACCGGCACAAGGACTTTTCTTCCAGGCATGCAACTTGCTGTTATACAAAAAATTCTCGGGCTTTTACTGGCATTGTTCAGTCTTGTCCTGATACCGCCGCTGGTGATGGCCACATGGCTGAATGATGGCGCCCAACTCGCTTTTATTCTGGCCTGGGGAATTATTCTGAGCTCAGGCTTGCTGATGTGGTTCCCTGTCAGGGATATCAAGCAGGAACTGCGTCTGCGCGACGGTTTTATAATTGTTGTCCTGTTCTGGGTGACTCTCGGTGTGACCGGCGCTATCCCATTCCTGTTGAGCCAGCACCCAAGCCTGAGTATTACCGATTCCATTTTTGAATCGATGTCAGGATTGACAACAACCGGGGCATCGGTATTAACCGGTATTGATAACCTGCCAATTTCAATCCGCTTTTATCGGCAGGAGCTGCAATGGCTGGGCGGCATGGGCATTATTGTGCTCGCTGTCGCCATTCTGCCGATGCTCGGCATCGGTGGTATGCAGCTGTATAAAGCTGAAATCCCGGGACCGCTGAAAGATTCAAAACTGACACCGCGGATCACCGAAACAGCAAAGGCATTATGGTACATATATCTTGGCATGACCATTTTGTGCGCGCTGGGCTACTGGTTTGCCGGCATGACACCCTTTGATGCCATTGCGCACAGTTTTTCGACAGTGTCGATTGGCGGTTTTTCAACGCATGACGCAAGTATCGGTTACTACGACAGCTTTGCCGTAGAACTGGTCGCTGTTTTTTTCATGTTGCTTGCCGGCATGAACTTTACCCTGCATTTCCTGGCGTGGCGTTCGTTCAATCTCAAGCCCTATTTTCATGATGCCGAAGTTCGTGCTTTTCTCTTGTACCTTCTCGCAATTTCAGTAATCACAATTCTGTATTTACTGGTAGCTGTCCCCGCCATGTCGCCGGATCTGGCCTTTCGTGATGGCCTGTTTCAGGCAATATCCATAGCGACGACCACAGGCTTTACGACTACCAGCTATCAAACCTGGCCGGTGTTTTTACCAGTCCTGTTATTGCTCGGCAGTTTCGTTGGCGCATGTGCCACATCCACTGGCGGCGGTCTGAAAGTTATTCGTGTATTGCTGTTGTTCAAACAGGGCATTCGCGAGATCAAACGCCTGATACATCCAAATGCCGTGCTTGCTATCAAGATCGGTGGCCGTAATATGCCGGATCGCGTCATCACTGCGGTCTGGGGTTTCTTCGCCGCCTATGTTGCCGTCTTTGGTTTTATGATGCTGTTGTTACTTGCCAGTGGCATCGACCAGGTCACAGCATTTTCTGCCGTGGCCGCATGCCTGAATAATCTCGGACCGGGTCTGGGTGATGTCAGCGCGCATTATGGACCTCTTAATGACTTTGCCAAATGGATCCTGATTGTCGCCATGCTGCTCGGCCGGCTGGAAATCTTTACACTGCTGGTTATCCTGACGCCAGCGTTCTGGCGGAAATGAACCACCGGGGTAGTGATGGCTGGGATACACGGCATCAGCAATATGATGCCAAGCCCACAGCGGCAAGCGTACTCGCGGAAAATACTCATTTATTACCTGCACAGGGCCGGGCGCTGGATCTGGCCTGTGGTCGCGGTGGTAATGCCTTGTTACTGGCACAACAAGGCCTGACGACCGAGGCCTGGGACTTTTCCGGGGTTGCGCTGGAAAAATTGGCCGAAACAGCCGCTACCCAAAAACTGGAAATCACGACTTGTTGCCGTGATGTAGTTATGGACCCGCCGGCTCCAAATGAATTTGATATTATCGTAGTCAGCAATTTTCTGGAACGCCAACTGCTGCCCGCATTAACGGCAGCACTACGACCGGATGGCCTGTTGTTCTATGAAACATTTACCGCCGAAAAGACCGATTCCCGTGGCCCGAATAATCCGGATTATTTATTACAGCCGAATGAATTACTGATGTTGTGTCAGCCACTACGCCTGATTTATTACCGTGAAGACGGCCGAACCGGCAAACTCGACCAGGGCTGCCGTAACAAGGCCCGGTATATTGGCCGGAAAGTCTGAGCATACCAGAAGCCTTACATCACCATTCGAGTCCAGGTAGCACAGCAGTATTCAAGATGGCGAAACGATCAAAATCATCCCCTCACGATGAGCGCATATTGCTGCAGAAATGTATCCAGCTTGCCCAGCAAAAGAATTTTGCTGGTGCAGAAAAACAACTTGCCCGTTTATTGAAATTTAATCCTGATAATTTTCAGGCGCGGCTGTTACTTGCCAGATTATTCCAGCAACAACAACGTATCCCCGAAGCGATAAAACAATTCAGGCATTGCCTGCGGCTGCAACCCGCACAAGTTGAAGTATTGATTAATCTCGGTGTGTGCCTGAAAGCGGTCGGGCAACTACAGCAGGCACTGGATATCTATGATCAGGCACTACCAGTCGCCGGCCATATTCCCGAGCTGCACAACAATCGCGGCAATGTATTCCGAGCCATGGGGAATTTTGCTGCAGCCGAACACGCCTATCGACAGGCGACCGAAGCGAATACAGATTTCGCCGGTGCCTGGCACAACCTTGGCAGCCTCTATCTGGAGATGGCCAATCCCCCGGCGGCCTGGCAACCGCTGGTCCAGGCCTGGCAACTTGAACCGGATTCGCGCCGCATTCTGTCCGATCTGGCGGATTGCATCAGCCTGTTACCACTGAACACACCAGAACAGCAGCTGGAAGCCGCCCTGCTCGCCTGTCTGCAAATTGACCGGATTGACGGCCGGCGCTTGAGTCGTGCAGCGGCGCGCTATTTACGTCAGCATGTCTTTGGGCAGTTGACTACTGTTGACGCAACCAATATCAGACAGTTACTTCAGCCGATATTATTACGCCTGCTTGTGCGCGAACCCGTTTGTGATCTTGCACTTGAACGGCTGTTGACGCAGGCACGGCGCTGGCTGTTGCTGGCATCTGACAGGGATCTGGATACTGAGCTCCAGACTTTACTTGTCTATATCGCCAGACAATGCTTTTTGAATGAGTATGTCTGGTCTGTCAGTGACGAGGAGTCTACGCTTGTCGATGAATTAAAATCCCGTATCAGCGACTATTTTAACCAGAACAATACAGCGACTGCCGAGTGCAATGTAGCTCTGTGCCGGCTCGCCTGCTATCAGCCTTTGTCAAAACTGGACATCAGCTGTGAATGGGTTGATTCGCAATTATCTTCCATGCTCACCCCATTATTAACCCAGCAAATCCTGGAGCCGTTGCAGGAGAAATCCTGTTCTCACGAAATTGAAACACTATCAACAATAAACGACAGCACTTCAGCGGCTGTGCAAAGCCAGTATGAAGAGAACCCCTACCCGCGCTGGCAAATGCAGGACCAGCCTGAACCCACGCATCTATCCGCTTATATTCAGGCCTTGTTCCCGTGGCTGACCGGCTCAACCACCAAGCTCAATATTCCGGAATCACCAGCCATTCTCTCGGCCGGCTGTGGCACCGGGTTACAGGCGATCCGGCTGGCCAGAAGATTCCCCGATGCACGGATCACGGCTATCGACCTGAGCCGTTCAAGTCTTGCTTACGCAATGCGGCGTTATAATGAAGACCAGCCGCCGGCATCTGCTGCAACACAAACCATAAGATTCTGCCAGGCCGATATTCTTCAGCTCGACAAGCTGCAGGATCATTTCGATATGATTGAGTGCTATGGCGTATTGCACCATATGCAGGATCCGCGTCAGGGCTGGCAATCGCTGCGGCAAAAGCTCAAACCAGAGGGGCTGATGCGTGTTGGTCTGTATAGCGAGCGGGCGCGCGGGCCTATACGGGCAATTCGCGCCTATATCGATTCGAATAAATTACCTGCTGATCACGCCGGTATTCGCCAGTGCCGGGAGTATGTTGCCGGCCTGTCCGCTGACGATCCTTGTCATGTATTACTTTATTCGCCCGATTTTTACAGCACCTCGGAATGCCGTGATTTGATGTTTCATGTCCAGGAACACCAGCTTACCCTGACCGGGATAAAAGAAATCCTGGCTGCATTGCAACTTGAGTTTATCGGCTTTGAGTTCAGTGAATTTTCCATTCCACAACGCTATCAGAATGAATATCCCGATGATTCACAAATGCGTAATCTGGATAACTGGGACATATTTGAACAGCAATATACCGACACTTTTTCAGATCAGTATATTTTCTGGGTACGGGCACTTGCATGAGTTCTATTGAGAATTTTGAAAAGCTGCTGTCACAGGGTCAGGACAATGCCCTGCTGCGCTACAGTCTGGGCGCCGCCTACTTGAAAGAAGGCCACCACGACGTCGCCATAATTCATCTTGAAAAGGCAGTGGCACAGGACCCTGACTATTCAGCAGCCTGGAAGCTGTATGGCAAGGCACTGACGGCGGCTAATAATGTACCGGCGGCTATTGAAGCCTATCAGAAAGGGATTAAGGTGGCGGAAAAGCGTGGTGACATTCAGGCAGTCAAGGAAATGCGCGTGTTTCTGAAGCGGATACAAGCTAAATGAATTCGCCCGCTAAAGCGGGCTCCTACAGCAATACCCGGCACCTGTAGGAGCCTGGCTTGCCAGGCGAATAATAGCCAAAAGAATCCAACCATTTGTAGGAGCCTGGCTTGCCAGGCGAACGCCGGCCAATCCAGTTCGCCCGCTAAAGCGGGCTCCTACAGCAATACCCGGCACCCGTAGGAGCCTGGTTTGCCAGGCGAATAATAGCCAAAAGAATCCAACCATCTGTAGGAGCCTGGCTTGC
>JBBDSJ010000125.1:0-2359 GCA_040905025.1 Gammaproteobacteria bacterium | reverse complement strand
AACAGGCACCGACACAAAAACCCGGCACCCGTAGGAGCCTGGCTTGCCAGGCGAACGCCGGCCAATCCAGTTCGCTTGCTAAAGCAAGCTCCTACAACAGGCACCGACACAAAAACCCGGCACCCGTAGGAGCCTGGCTTGCCAGGCGAATAATAGCCAAAAGAATCCAACCATCTGTAGGAGCCTGGCTTGCCAGGCGAACATCGTGTCAATAGCCGGTTAACCAAATGGCATCCCAATATGGATACTCGGCAATATCATCCACCAATCCAGAACGCAACGGATTTGCAACAATATAACGCGCAATATCTATTGTATCCTCCATTCTTCTGACAGCCCGATCATGGAATCCTCGCTGCCATAGTCCAGCTCCGATTTGGTATGATATTTTTGCCTTATACAATTGAACAACCCGAGACAGATACCCACACGGCTTAAGCCGAATCAGCCAATGAACATGATCCGGCATTACAACATAGGCCATCGTCTCCACATGCAAGGATATATCGTTATCAATAATTCCGCGTGCAGCCATCCTGGCATTTATATAATCTTCAAAATATTTGAAGCGAGCTTTTGTGACAAAGGTTACAAGATATTCCTGATACGGAATTGATTGCCTGCCATAGCGAAGTCTTTCTCCGTGGGCATATTTTTTTGCATCCATGCAATTGCTCCTGAACCATATTGTTTCGCTTGCTAATAGACGAACGGTTGTGAAAAGATATTTCGCTTGCTAAAGCAAGCTCCTACAACAGGCACCGACACAAAAACTCGGCACCTGTAGGAGCCTGGCTTGCCAGGCAACTGCCGGCCAATCCAGTTCGCTTGCTAAAGCGGGCTCCTACAGCAATACCCGGCACCCGTAGGAGCCTGGCTTGCCAGGCGAACGGCAGCCTTATGTACAGGCATTCAACTCACCATGCAATTGCAGGGTGCCGACCAGTTCACTGATATGGTCCATACCATGGCGCTGCAGATATTCGACCATGCCGGCATTTATCTTTTTGCAACTCAGCGGCTCATAAAAGAGTGCTGTACCGATACCCACAGCACTGGCACCGGCGATCATGAACTCAATCGCATCTTCCGCCGTGGTAATGCCACCCTGGCCGATGATCGGAATATTATGCTCGCGCGCGACCTGGTAGACCTGATGTACCTTGAGCAGGGCAATCGGTTTGATGGCCGGCCCGGACAGACCGCCCTGGTTATTACCAATAATGGGTTGCCGACGTTCGATATCTATCGCCATGCCCATGACGGTGTTGATGACGGCGAATGCATCGGTGCCGGCCTCAATACAACGTTTGGCGTTATAGGCAATATCAGTCTGGTTCGGTGACAGTTTGGTGATCAACGGTTTATTGGTCATCTTGCGGCAGGCTGCAACAACCCGCGCGGACATGTCCGGGTCATTGCCAAACGCGACACCACCCTCTTTAACATTCGGACAGGAAATATTGATTTCCATCGCGTCAATCGGCGAATCATCAAAAATCCGGGTGATTTCCGCGTATTCCTCGACCGTGGTACCGGACAGATTCGCGATAAAGCGGGTTTCGGCGAAATCGAGTTTTGGCAGATACTCATCAACCACCTTGCGCGTACCGGGATTTTGCAGGCCGATGGCATTGAGCATGCCCATCGGCGTTTCAGCCAGCCGGTGCGGCTGATTACCGAGCCGTGGCTCCAGCGTGGTGCCTTTTAAACAAATGGCTCCAACATCGGTATTGGAAAATCCCGCCACCCGGGTATATTCCTCACCAAAGCCGACACAGCCTGATAGCAACACTTGCGGCGTATTGAAAGCCAGGCCACAGAATTCTGTCGCCAGGAATTGGGAATCTGTCACAGACAGGGGTAATGCTGAATGTTTCATGTTGTTTTATTTGAACCCGAGATTGCGCCGAATACCGGTAATATTATACGCCTGTGTGCCAACACCGGTGCAAACCTGCATTTAATCAAACCGCTGGGATTCCGGCTGGATGATCGCAAGCTCAAACGTGCCGGCCTGGACTATCTGGCGCGTACCTGCATGACGGTACATGAATCACTGGAAAACTGTCTGGCTGAACTGCGACCAGCGCAGATCCATGCTTTCTCAACCAAAGGCCGGCATGTCTATCATGAAGCTCGCTATCAACCGGGGGACGTCCTGATTTTTGGACCGGAAACCCGCGGACTGCCGGAATCCTTGTTATCTGAATGGGGAGACAACGTAGTACGTATACCAATGCGCGCTGGTGAACGCAGCCTGAACCTGTCCAACAGCGTCGCGATTGGCTTGTATGAAGCCTGGCGCCAGAATGATTTCAGCTGAAAGCATTCGCCCGCTGAAGCGGGCTCCTACAGC
>JBBDSJ010000124.1:0-2859 GCA_040905025.1 Gammaproteobacteria bacterium | reverse complement strand
GCCGGGCGAAACGCGGGTTGGACATCGTTCGCCTGCTAAAGCAGGCTCCCACAGGGGAAGGCCGGAATGAAGGTGACAAATAATGCGCCTGCTAACTACCCGCGACCTTGATACCTTCTTCGCGGTATTTGCGGTAATAGCGCTGCACGATCTTGACGTAATTTTGCGTTTCCGGATACGGCGGGATTTTATGGCCATGACGGATAACAGCATTCTCACCGGCATTGTAACCGGCCAACGCAAGTTCGAGATTATTATCGAACATATCCAGCAATAGCTTCAGATATTTGGTGCCGGCAAACACGTTCTGGCGCGGGTCCTTGCGATTACTCACACCAAAACGCTTGGCCGTAGCCGGCATCAACTGCATCAGGCCGAGTGCACCGGCACTTGAAAGTGCTTCAGGATCATAGGCCGATTCAGCGCTGATCACGGCGTGAACCAGGCTGTCGGGCAGCAGATATTCCCGCGCCGCCTCGGTAATCATGTCAGCATACAACTGCTGATTCTTGTGAAAGTTACCGGGATTGTAACTGGTCTCTGACCAGCCTTTCCAGGTTTTCACCAGCCGTTTGTAGCCATTGTGCTGGGGTTTGTCAGTCAGAAAAACACGACCGTGTTTGTCGACATACTTATAGATGTCCGCCTGCGCGGCTGGTGCAAACAGCAGCCCGCTGCACAGTGCAAAAACCACCACCCCTGTATTAAATAACCGGCTCACGTGCCATCCACCCCGAGATTTATTGTACTTATTACAGAACCATAGCTAACTTCATAATAAATGTGAAGTTATTTGTATGATCACAAGGCCGTAAATCCCGGCCAGCAAATCGTCCACCATAATGCCAAAACCGCCGCCGACGCGCCTGTCCAGCCAGCGTATGGGCCAGGGCTTCCAGATATCGAACAGCCGGAACAGCAGGAAACCGTAGAGAATCCAGAGCCAGCCCGCCGGTGCCGCCAGCATGGTCACCAGAAAACCGACGATCTCGTCCCAGACAATCGAGCCGTGGTCATGTACGCCCAGATCCCGCGCAGTGCGTCCACACAACCAGATACCGGCAACGAACAAGCCGGCGGTCAGCAATCCGTATTGCCACAATGGCAAATACTGCATACCCAGATAAAACAGCACCCCCACCAACGTCCCGACAGTGCCCGGGGCTTTTGGTGACAATCCGGCACCAAAACCCAGTGCCAGCAACTGCAGCGGATTTTTCACAAGCTGCGACAATTTTGATTCCATTATTGAATTGTATAGGGGCGGGCCGGTCATTACACCCGCGCTACCCGATTCACTGTGATATAAAATAGCGCCATGCCTACACCGCACCATTATTCGCATCACCCCGATACTCGCCGACAAATACTGGCGCTGGTCAGTTTTCTGGCAGTGATATTTCTCGTAGCCATTTTCGGCGCCCAGTTCACACCGGGCGACTGGTACACTCAACTAAACAAGCCAACATGGACACCGCCCGATTGGGTATTCCCGCTGGTCTGGCCCGTACTGTATATCATGATAGCGATTGCGGGCTGGCAAGTCTGGCGCAGATTTGGATTTGTTGGTGCACGCCCGGCATTTTATGCTTATAGCCTGCAATTATTTCTGAATGCCTGCTGGTCGTGGCTGTTTTTTGGTTTGCAGAATCCGTTGCTCGGCCTGTTTGATATCCTCGCATTACTGATTATTATCGGCTTCAACATCCGGCTGTTTCACCGGGCCGATCCGCTGGCCGGCTGGTTACTGGTGCCTTACTGGCTTTGGGTTCTGTATGCAGCTACGCTAAACAGTGCCATCGTTATTTTGAACTGAAACCATGTATCGTTCTGGTCCGCCCAAAGACAATCCGCTAAATGTCCTCGGCGAGCCGCTTCGCCCGTGTGGCGACAACATGCTAACCGGTTTTTACCGCGATGGCTGCTGCAACACCGGCCGGGATGATCGTGGCAGCCATGTCATCTGCGTGGAAATGAGCGCTGAATTTCTCGAGTATTCCCGCAGCCGCGGCAATGATTTGATGACGCCGCGACCGGAGTTTGATTTTCCCGGCCTGCAACCCGGGGATACCTGGTGCCTGTGTGCAGCACGCTGGCACGAAGCATTGCAAGCCAATACCGCACCGCGCGTATATTTACAGTCCACCCATATCCGGGCACTGGATATAATCAGCATGGAAGATCTCAAACGCCATGCGCTGGATTTATCCTGATGAACATCAGTAATCCTGAAATTCTTGTCTTCGTGTTTACCGGCCTGTTCACGATGGGCGCTGCGATCGCTGACTGGGAGTGGTTCATGCAACATCCCAAGTCCGTATTCTGGCTGAAACTGTTTGGCCGCAATGGCGCCCGCACTTTTACTCTTTACTCGGCACTGTCATCGCCCTGCTGGCGTTTCAGTTTTGCTGATACCCGTTCCATATGCGTCGATAAACACAGCAACTAACTTCACAGTCAAAATCTGCTACTTCAACAAGCGTTATCCGGCATGGCCTGAATCAGCAATAGGCTCGAGTCAAAGTGTTACTTTGCCGCAAAAACCGGAATACGGGACCTCTTCTTGTAGTAAGCCAAGATAACTTCCCGGCATCTTCCATGATTACGCCCCGATTTGAGCGGGACTCGGTCATTCTGTTGTTTTGTGGTGTTTTTTACCACAAATCTTTTGGTAACTTCCCTGCCATCAAGCCTGAAACAGGTGTAACTGCCTGAACGGTCTCTGATTACAACAACCTTGTCGCAAAAATACGACATCCTAAGAGGGGAAGTACCTATGTCTACTAAAATAACCATGCCGCGCAAATGGGGCGGCTCATTGCTGAGCATGACAGCATTGATGCTGGCCGGTAGCCCGGT
>JBBDSJ010000123.1:0-2863 GCA_040905025.1 Gammaproteobacteria bacterium | reverse complement strand
GCGCACCCGGAGTGGGGTTCTGTTGTTATTGTCAATCCAATTCATTGTGAAAAAATTGGCGTTGATGCCTGTGGTTTTTTCCGTTCCAACGCGCATGCGCATTACGCCCTGAATCATCAGGCGTTGCCGCCAAGTGCTTATCCAAAATCCATGCGCGTGGCTGCTGACTGCTGGGCTGCCAGAAATGCCGATCCGGCTGAAGTTTATGCGGCGTATTTATTCCTTAGTGATGAAAACCGTGATGCCGGCATACCAATCACTGGCGACCCGCTTGAACGCGCTGAAGTTATCCGCGATTGTGCGACAAAAGCCGGCAACTGGCGTGTCGCTGCAAAATAACCGGCAAGCATTAATCTTTATCCTGGCAGTCTGTTCAGCCTGAACTACCGCGTCGTTATTCTTCACGCTTGTGCTCGTGGTTTCGGTACTACGCGTAACCCCGGGACATTATTACAGTCATGACTTTGAATACCGGAGAACCCTCCGCAAACGCTTCAACGTTGTCGCAATATCTTGGTGTATTCAAATACTCACGCCGGGCGCTTGGACTTGTCTGGAGCACTTCACGCAAACTCGCCATTATTCTGGGTGTGCTGACGCTGGTGGCCGGCGTCTTGCCGGCAGTAGCAGCATGGGTGGGGCAGTTGATTGTCGATGCGGTAGTAGCCGCAATTTCGGCACGCGAAGCCGGTGGTGCTGTTGACTATTCGACAACACTGCAATGGCTGGCAGTAGAGGCGCTCATCATTATTGCACTGACCGGTACGCAACGTGGTATCTCGGCATGCCAGTCATTATTGCGGGCGCTTCTGGGTCAGCGCGTCAATGTCATGATTCTGGAGAAGGCGCAAGTTTTGTCACTGGCGCAGTTCGAGGATTCGGAGTTTTATGACAAGTTGACCCGTGCACGCCGGGAAGCATCATCGCGGCCACTGGCGCTGGTGAATAAAACCTTTGGGCTGATGCAAAATGCTATCTCGCTGGTCAGCTTTGGTGTCTTGCTGGTGCAATTCTCACCATGGGCACTGGTGATTCTGGTATTGGGTGCCTTACCGGTCTTTCTGGCAGAAGCAAAATTTTCCGGAGAAGCCTTCCGGCTGTTTCGCTGGCGTTCGCCGGAAACCCGTATGCAGATGTATCTGGAAACGGTGCTGGCGCGCGAAGACAGTGTCAAGGAAGTAAAACTGTTCGGACTGGGCAAGTTATTTCTAAATAGATATCGCGATATTTTCAACAGCCTGTTTGCTGCCGATCGGTCATTAACATTACGCCGTGATGGCTGGGGTTTTGTGCTTGGAATCATTGGTTCGCTGGCATTTTATGGCGCCTATGCATGGGTGGTCATTGAAGCAATACAGGGCAGCATCACACTCGGCCAGATGACCATGTATGTGCTGGTATTCAAACAGGGGCAGGCTGCCGTCAGTGCCAGTTTGACGGCCATCAGTGGCATGTATGAAGACAATCTGTATCTGTCGAACCTGTATGAATATCTGGAACAACCGGTCAGCATTATTTCGGGCGATGCCGAGCAGGGCGCACAGCCCGGCAGTGGTCTGGTATTTGAGCATGTCAGTTTCAGCTATCCCGGTGCAAACGTACCGGCGCTGGTTGATGTTTCCTTCAGCCTGCGTGCTGGCGAAAGCCTGGCATTGGTTGGTAAGAACGGTTCCGGCAAGACGACACTGATCAAGTTATTGACACGTTTATATCCGCCGGGCAGTGGCCGGATTCTGCTTGATGGCACGGATCTGAATGACTGGTCAGTGCCGGCGCTGCGCGAGCGCATTGGCGTTATTTTTCAGGACTTCATGCGCTATCAAATGCAGGTCGGTGAGAATGTTGGGGCAGGGGATGTCCAGGCATTCACTGATGAAAAACGCTGGCGTGCAGCCGCGACGCAGGGACAGGCAGACGGCTTTATCGAAGCGCTGCCGCATGGTTACAGTACGCAACTGGGAAAATGGTTCAAAAACGGCCAGGAATTATCCGGCGGACAATGGCAGAAGATTGCCTTGTCACGTGCGTTTATGCGCCAACAGGCCGATATTCTGGTGCTGGATGAACCGACGGCGGCAATGGATGCGCAGGCCGAGGCCGATATTTTTGAGCAGTTTCAGGAACACGCTCGTGATCGCATGACTATTATCATTTCACACCGGTTCTCAACGGTACGCATGGCGGATCATATTCTGGTGCTTGACAAGGGCAGAGTGGTCGAATCGGGCACGCATAGTGAATTATTATTGGCAAAAGGCCGTTATGCGCATTTGTTCAATCTGCAGGCCAGCGGTTATCGTTAACGTTTATGCATTGGGCTGCTGAAGCTTCAGCAGATTTTTTATAAACCAAGATCCCTCCGCTCGCTACGCTCGGTCGGGATGACAAAGTATATGGCTTTGGTCGGGATGGCAAAGTATATAGCTTTGGTCGGGATGTAATAAAAGGTTGTCATTCCGACCGGAGCGCGTCAGCGCGAAGCGGAGGAATCCGGTTTTGCCGTTTCGACCGAAGCGCCGTAGGCGCGAAGCGGAGAAATCTTACTATCGGCATTAAGATCTTTCGACTCCGCGCTTGCGCGCTCCGCTCAAGATGACATCGATAATACGCTACGCATGGTCGGGATGACAAAGTAGATGGCTTCGGTCGGGATGACATCTATAGATGTGTACGCTCAATCAAGGTGACCGTGCCAAGTCTGTCATACTGGGCTGGGAATGTCCGGTATCCAGATGCGGGGCTACTCGCCATCACGTGGCATCATTAAGTCCGTCATACCGGCGCAGGCCGGTATCCAGTAATTCAAGTCCTGCGGATTTCTTTTAACTGGGCCCCGGCCTGCGCCGGGGCGACGAACGTAAAG
>JBBDSJ010000122.1:0-79475 GCA_040905025.1 Gammaproteobacteria bacterium | reverse complement strand
TCCTGTCCTCCGTGACACTTGTGCATCCTGCACATTGGCCGCTCCCGGACATCCTGTCCTACGCGGCATTAATACATCCTGTATGTCATCTACCCGTTCCGCCATCCCGGCCAAGGAGGGGCCGTCTTTATGAGGCTGGCAAGATTAAAGCCAAGCTGCTTATAAGTCCATCCCCGCATAGCATTTCAATTGCTTAATATCAGTGCAAGTGCCTGTTTTGGCGCTTTTCTGCTAGGCTGGCGCGCCATGAAGCGCCAGGATTTTCAATACGACTTGCCCAGCGAGCTGATCGCGCAGACGCCGAGTGCCGAGCGCGGCACGAGCCGCATGCTGTGTCTGGACCGCCAAACGGGCGCAGTGCGCGATCAGATGATCGCTGATCTGCCGGGTCTGTTGCAGCCGGGGGACTTGCTGGTGCTGAACAATACCCGCGTGATTCCGGCGCGGCTGTATGGTTACAAGCCATCCGGTGGCCGGATCGAGATCATGATTGAGCGCGTGCTGGAGAATAATCATGTGCGGGTGAAGTTGCATGCCAGTAACCCGAACCGTATCGGCAGCCGCTTTCAGATTGCCCCCGGTATAGAATTTGAAATTATCAATCGTAGCGGCGAGTTGTATGACTTGGGCTTGCATGCCGGGATGAGTATCGAGTCAGTTCTGGAACAACATGGGCATATGCCGTTGCCGCCCTATATTCAGCGCGCTGATACTGAAATTGATCAAACCCGCTACCAGACGGTGTATGCCGAGGCGCCGGGGGCGGTCGCAGCACCGACCGCCGGCCTGCATTTTACTGAAGCACTACTGCAGCAAATCCGGGCACAGGGTGTGGCGATAAGCTACGTTACCCTGCATGTTGGCCTCGGCACATTCCAGCCCATGCGCGTGGATAATATTACCGATCACGTCATGCACTATGAACGCCTCGACGTCAGCAGTGCAGTGTGTGATGCCGTGGCCCGGGCGCGGCAAGCTGGTGGCCGGGTCATAGCAGTCGGTACCACGGCAGTGCGCAGTCTCGAGACCGCAGCGGCAACCGGTGAACTACAACCGTATCGCGGCGAGACCAATCTGTTTATTTATCCGGGCTATGAGTTTCGCGCCGTCGATGCGTTGCTGACCAATTTTCATTTGCCGGAATCAACCTTGCTCATGCTGGTTTCGGCGTTTGCCGGACGTGAACAGGTACTGGCGGCCTACCGGCATGCCGTGGCTGCTGAATACCGGTTTTTCAGCTACGGCGACGCGATGTTTATATACTGAATTGAAAGCATGAAATTCGAATTACTCAACACAGATGGCATGGCGCGGCGCGGCGTGATGCGGTTTGCGCGTGGCGCGGTGCAGACGCCGGCCTTTATGCCGGTCGGCACTTATGCTGCGGTGAAGGGCGTCACGCCGGAAGAGCTGTGCGGTCTCGGCAGCGAGATCATTCTTGGCAATACCTTTCACCTGATGCTGCGGCCGGGTACGGATGTCATTCGTGCGCATGGCGGTCTGCACGGTTTCATGCACTGGGACGGGCCAATCCTGACCGACTCCGGTGGTTTTCAGGTGTTCAGTCTGGCCGGGCGGCGCAAGATTGATGAAGCGGGCGTGACGTTCGCCTCGCCGATTGATGGTAGCAAGGTATTTGTCGATCCGGAAATCTCGATGCAGGTGCAGCGCGATCTGGGCAGCGACATTGTCATGATATTTGACGACGTGATTGGTCACCCGGCGCCGCCAGCGGCGGTGCAAGCGGCGATGGAGCGCTCCTTGCGTTGGTCGGCGCGTTGCCGGGTCGCGCATGATCAGTGTCAGGCCGACGCTGAAACGCCGGCGGCGCTGTTCGGGATTGTCCAGGGCGGGCTGGTGCCGGATTCACGGCGCGACTCACTGGCCGGATTGGTGGATATTGGTTTTGACGGCTATGCCGTCGGTGGTCTGTCGGTGGGTGAGTCGCAGGCGGAAATGTTGCAGGTGCTGGACGGGCTTATGCCGCAGATGCCGGCCGACAAACCGCGTTATCTGATGGGCGTCGGCCGGCCGGAGGATATTGTCGAGGCGGTTTGCCGGGGCATCGATATGTTTGATTGCGTGATGCCGACCCGCAATGCCCGCAACGCGCATTTGTTCACCAGCACCGGTGTGCTGCGGCTGCGCAACAGCGAGCATAAGCACAGTACCCGGCCGATTGACGAAGATTGTGACTGTTATACATGCCGGAATTACAGCCGCAGCTACCTACATCATCTTGATAAGACTACGGAAATGCTCGGCAGCCGTCTGAATACCCTGCACAATTTGCACTATTATCAGTGCCTGATGCAGGGTCTGTGCGAAGCGATTGCCGCCGACCGGCTCATAGCTTTTGTGGCTGACTTCTATGCCAGACGCATGCAAACGCCCGTGGCTATGTCATAATGCGCGGCCTCGAAACAACCAATATGTGAATGCTATGGATTTTTTTATAACAAATGCCTGGGCACAAGACGCGGCGCCTGCCGGCGGTGGCATGGGCCTGATTATCTGGACACTGCTGTTCATTGCGTTGATGTACTTCCTGATGATTCGGCCGCAGATGAAGCGCGCTAAGGAACATTCGCAAATGGTCGGCAGTCTCGCCAAAGGCGATGAAATTGTAACGACGGGTGGTGTTGCCGGCCGTATCCGTGAAATCGGTGATAATTTTATTGCACTGGAAGTTGCGGACAAACTGGAAATCAAGGTGCAGAAACATGCCGTCTCTACAGTGTTGCCGAAAGGTTCGCTCAAAGAGCTTTGAAGCAACGCAACTATTCCGATTTTTATTCCCGTTAATGCCTGATTAATGACTGAAGTGTCAGACGTATGAATCGCTATCCACTCTGGAAATATATCCTCGTTGCTGTAGTGCTGCTGGTCGGCATTATTTATGCGCTCCCGAATATTTATGGCAAGGATCCTGCCGTACAGATTTCTGCTGCCCGCGCGGCAGAAATCAGCGAACTGACAGAACTCGAAGTCAGTGGTGTGCTGGAGACTGCCGGGATTGAGCCACTCGCTTATGAGCTGGGTCTCGATAGTCTGGTGATCCGGTTTGCTGATGAAGACCAGCAACTGCAAGCCCGGGATTTAATCAGCGAAGCGCTGGGTGGCAATTATATTGTTGCACTGAACCTGGCACCGGCTACGCCGGACTGGTTACGGGCGTTGAATGCCGAACCCATGTATCTGGGGCTGGATTTGCGGGGCGGTGTGCATTTCCTCCTGGAAGTCGATATGGAGGCCGCTGCGACGCGCGCTGTTGAGCGTTATGTCTCTGATATTCGCTCATCATTGCGTGATGAGCGAATTCGCTACATGACAGTGGCGCCGGCTGATAATGCACCCGGTGTGCTCGTACGCCTGCGAGATGCGGCTGACGTGGAACAGACATTGACGTTGATCCGTAGCGAACATCCGGAACTCAATATTGATGATGTCAGTGCCGATGGTGAGAACCGTGTGCTGGCACAGTTGTCCGAGCAGACATTGACTGAAACGCGTGAATTCGCGTTGCAGCAAAATATCACCACCCTGCGCAAGCGCGTAAACGAACTCGGTGTGGCCGAACCTGTCATCACTCAGCAGGGCGCCGAGCGTATTGTTGTGCAGTTGCCGGGTGTGCAGGACACTGCGCGGGCGAAAGAGATTCTCGGTGCAACAGCCACGCTGGAATTCCGTTTGGTTGATTCCAGTAATAGTGTTGAGGATGCCCTTAATGGCCGGGTACCGGCTGGTTCCAAGCTTTATTATGATCGCGCCGGTCAGCCCGTATTGCTGAAACGCGATGTGATGTTGACGGGTGATTCCATTATTGATGCCGCTTCCGGTATTGACCAGCAAAGCGGTGGTGCGGCGGTATTCATTACTCTGGATGGTCAGGGCGCGCAGATTTTCAGCCGCCGTACGCGTGATCAGATCGGTAATGCCATGGGTACGGTGTTCATTGAAAACAAGACCGAAACCACGCGCAATGAAGCCGGTGAACTGGTACGCGAAACCAGCACGATAGAAGAAGTGATCAATGTTGCCACCATTCGCGATCAGCTCGGCAAGCGTTTCCAGATTACTGGTCTGGATTCAACCCAGGAAGCGCGCAATCTGGCGTTGTTACTGCGCGCCGGTGCACTTGCCGCACCAGTCGAAATTATAGAAGAACGTACTATTGGTCCGAGTCTGGGCAAGGAAAATATTGAGCAGGGGATGCTTTCGGTACTGCTTGGTTTTGTCCTTGTGCTGTTGTTCATGGTCATCTATTACCGGGTATTCGGTATTGTTGCCAGTGTCGCACTGGTCACGAATCTGGTGTTGCTGGTAGCACTGTTATCCATGTTGCAGGCAACGCTTACGTTGCCGGGTATTGCCGGTATTGTGTTGACCGTTGGTATGGCAGTGGATGCAAATGTGTTGATTTATGAGCGTATACGTGAGGAATTACGTAACGGCAATTCACCACAATCAAGTATTCATGCTGGCTATGAAAAGGCGTTCTCCAGTATTGCGGATGCCAATATCACGACAGTCATGGCAGCTACTGTGCTGTTCGCTTTTGGTACCGGTCCGATCAAGGGATTCGCCGTGACATTGTGTCTCGGTATTATCTGCTCAATGTTTACTGCCATTATCGGCACCCGTGCAATGGTTAATCTGATTTATGGTGGCCGGCGCGTCAAATCGCTGGCGATCTAGGGGTTATAAACGGATGGAATTTTTCAAATTCAATACGAGTTATGATTTTATCGGCAAGCGTCGCGTAGCGGCGATTTTGTCAGCCGTTTTGATCATCGTTTCGATTGGTTCACTGGCCACGCGTGGCCTGAATTTCGGTATCGATTTTACTGGCGGCACGCTGGTGGAAATCGGCTATAACGAAGCCGTTGACCCGGAGAGTGTTCGCAACCTGCTTAGTGGCAGTGAATTTGATGATGCCCAGGTGCAGGCATACGGATCCGCACAGGATATTCTGATACGCATTCCGCCGCGTGCAGATATGAACAGTGCTGCAGTCAGTAATCAACTGCTCAACATACTGCGGGCTGATGAGGCCGAACTGGAACTGCGCCGGGTTGAATTCGTCGGGCCGCAGGTTGGTGAAGAACTGACTGAAGATGGCGGTCTGGCCATGCTGTATGCATTGTTCGGTATTCTGATTTATGTGGGTTTGCGGTTTGAGTCACGGCTGGCAGCCGGCGCTGTTGTTGCCTTGATGCATGACGTTATCCTGATTCTGGGATTTTTCTCGTTGGTTCAGTTGAATTTTGATCTGTCAGTGCTTGCCGCCATTCTGGCGACCATTGGTTATTCATTGAACGATACCATCGTGGTCTTTGACCGGGTGCGTGAAAATTTCCGGCGACTGCGCAAGGAAGGTCCGATCGAGGTCTTTAATGTTTCGTTGAACCAGACCCTGAGCCGTACGGTGATGACCGGTGTGACTACTCTGCTGGTGCTCGTGGCATTGCTGGTTTATGGCGGTGAAGTGTTGAGTGGATTCTCGCTGGCGCTGATCGTGGGTGTGCTGGTCGGGACTTATTCGTCTATTTATGTGGCAAGTACATTTGCCCTGGCACTGGGCGTGAACAAGCAAAATCTTATGCCAGTGGCCAAGGAAGGTGCCGAACTGGACCGCGAGTCCAGATAATTCAGTTCGTTCCGGCAGCACCAGGATACAGCGGCTCTACAGTCTTTCTTGATCAAGGCCAGTCATGACGATGCACATCATCGCCGATCGGCATATTGCCGGCGTTGAAAAGCAGTTCAACGAATTGGGGCGTGTGACTGCGATAGAGCCCGGTGCCATAACGCCGGCACGGTTGGCCGATGCCGACGCGTTACTGGTACGCAGTGTCACCCCGGTGAATGCGGCGTTGCTTGCTGACACACCGGTACGTTTTGTCGGCACGGCAACCAGTGGTGCCGACCATGTCGATACAGACTATCTTGCCAGTGAAGATATTGCCTTTGCGTCTGCTGCCGGTTGCAATGCCCGTGCGGTGGCGGAATATGTACTCAGCACATTACTTGTATTGACGGAATGCAGGCAGCGATCTGTGCAGGACATGACTGTAGGTATCGTGGGCTGTGGCCATGTTGGCAGCCAATTACATAAATTACTTTCGGTGCTCGGCGTGCGCTGTTTGTTGAATGACCCGCCACTCGCTGTGGCTGGCGACACACGCGATTTCTGTTCACTGGATGATGTACTGCAGGCCGATGTGGTCAGCCTGCATGTGCCGTTGACCGATACCGGTGATTACCCAACCCGGCATTTGCTCGGTTATGAGCAACTCAGACGTGTGCCTGCCGATGGCATACTCATCAATGCTGCGCGCGGTGGTGTGGTTGACGAGAGTGCCCTGAAGAAAGTACAGACATCGCAGTCACTCACGCTGGCGCTGGATACATGGTTGAATGAACCGGCAATAGATGCCGAACTTGCCGCCCGTGTTAATGTGGCAACACCACATATTGCCGGCTACAGCCATGAGGCCAAGCAACGTGCCACGGCAATGATCAAGACAGCATTGATGGAATGGTTACAGTGCTCGGTGCCGGCAGCGCCGGCGCCAACGCCGGGCGTACAACGCCAGGTGCCGCTGTTAAAGCCATTGAGCGAAGCTGATGACTTCAACGCCGCCGGTCTGGCAATCCTCGCCAGTTATGATGTACGCACGGATGCGATCGCCCTGCGTGAACTGGTTAATCTGGAAGCCTCACAGCGTGCTGCGCATTTCATCCAGTTGCGAGAGAAATACCCGCTTCGGCATGAATTTAATGCGATCCAGGTGTGTTTGCCAACAGCTGCTGAACAGGATCGGCCGGGATTGACTGTGATGCTGACTGAACTCGGGTTTCATCTGTGTTTTGCAGAAGCTGCAAACTGATGCCACCGACATGACAGCAACACTTGGATTACTGGTTTCCGGTCGTGGCAGCAATATGCGTGCAGTGCTCGCGGCCTGTGCCACCGGCCGGTTGCCGGCTGAACCGGCGCTCGTCATAAGCAACAATCTGGATGCCCCGGCGCTGACAACAGCACGCGAGTTTAACGTCGCGGCCATGCACCTGAGCCGGACAACACACCCGGAGCCGGAGCAACTGGATGCAGCGATTTGTGCAAACCTGCACAAATATGCTGTGGACTGGGTTGTACTTGCCGGTTATATGAAAAAAATCGGTCCGCAAACGCTGGCTACCTACAGGAATCGCATGATCAACATCCACCCGAGCCTGTTACCACGTCACGGTGGTCCGGGTATGTTCGGTATGCATGTGCATGAAGCGGTTATCGCCGCTGGCGACCGGGAATCTGGTGCAACCGTGCATCTGGTGACTGATGCCTATGATCAGGGTGCGATTCTGCGCCAGGCGCGGGTGCCAGTGCTTGAGAATGATACGCCGGCCACCCTGGCCGCGCGGGTATTGGTTGCCGAACACACGCTATTGGTGGAAACGCTGGCCGATTTAGTCACCGGCCAGCTCAAGTTGCCCGATGCCAACGGCTAGTCGGTAACCGTGATCCGGATCTGTTCAGATTTTACCGCTGGCTCATGCGGAATATGGGCGAAATTGCCGAGCAACAATTGCAGTGTATGTTCGCCCGCTGGCAGATCGAGCGTGGTTTCAGTCTGGCCCAGACCAAAATGGCGGTGCTGATCGTCATTCGGAATCGGCCGATCCAGTGCTGGCAAGTCAGTATTAATCAATAAATGATGATGGCCGGTATTGTCGGCCTGGGTGCCGGCCGGCGCCACGCCCATGTTGCGCAGGCCGAAACGTATTGTCACGGGTGAGCTGTCGCTGGCACCATCCGCCGGACTGATGAAATAGAGCTCGGCTGCTTCCGGGGCACTGCTGGCCGCGGCGGCGGCGTGTATGATGCAGAATGTCAGGATCAGGCTGGTAAGATAACGCATTTGACTCTCCTCAGGTTTGGTTCGGCTTGCAAGTATGACCTGTATGGCGGGCAGGCGTTCGTCCCACAGGAGTCCCTTAGCCGGATTGGTGCGATGCCCTTACGCAGGCGTCAGGCGAATTAATTCACAGCATGGTTGACGTGACTGGCCTGCATTTAAGAGAATGACCGGCTCCATGTTGTCTGAAACTGCCTAATGAACAATAACAATAATGCCGCAGCAGCGGATTCGCCACTGGTCAGAATCCGTGGTTTGAGCTTTGATCGCGGTTCCCGGCGGATTTTTGACAATATCGACCTTGATATCCCGCGTGGCAAAATTACCGGCATCATGGGCCCGAGCGGTTGTGGCAAAACCACATTATTACGGTTGATCGGTGGCCAGATACGGCCGGATGCCGGCAGCGTCGAAGTTGACGGCGAAGATGTAGTCAAGGTCAGCCGTACACGCCTGTTCCAGTTGCGCAAACGTATGGGCATGCTGTTCCAGAGCGGCGCATTACTCACCGGCATGAATGTGTTTGAAAATGTTGCCTTTCCGCTGCGGGAGCACACGGAATTGCCGGAAAGCATGATTTACGATCTGGTCATCATGAAGCTGGAAGCCGTCGGTTTGCGCGGTGCGCGTGAGTTGATGCCGGCCGAGTTGTCCGGTGGCATGGCCCGGCGCGTCGCGCTGGCCCGGGCGATGGCGCTGGATCCGATGATGATCATGTATGATGAGCCGTTTACCGGTCAGGATCCGATCTCGATGGGTGTGCTGATCCGGCTTATCAAAAGTACCAACGACTCACTTGGATTAACCAGCATAATGGTTTCGCATGATGTCGCTGAAACGGCATCCATTGCTGACTATATTTATGTATTGTCCGATGGCAAGGTCGTCGGCCAGGGTACACCTGAGGAGATCCGGGACTCCGAATCCGAATGGGTACGCCAGTTCATGGATGCCAAGCCTGACGGTCCGGTGCCGTTTCACTATCCGGCTGCCGCTTTTGAGACGGAACTATTGGCACGCTCCCCGGACTGATGACTGCCGTGATTGATTTTATTCGCTACCTCGGGCGATTCGGCCTGAATTTTTTTGAACGCCTGGGCCGTAGTCATATTTTTTTGTTGACTGTAGTGCTCGGGTTGCCCGATGTTGTGCGCCGCTGGCGTCTGGTTGTCGTCCAGATGTATTTTGTTGGCTTTCTGTCGCTGGTGATTATTGTCGTCTCCGGACTTTTTGTCGGGATGGTGCTCGGTCTGCAGGGGTACAATACCCTGGTCGATTTTGGTGCCGAGGAATCACTCGGGGTGCTGGTGGCATTATCCCTCGTGCGTGAACTCGGCCCGGTGGTGTCGGCGCTGCTGTTTGCCGGCCGGGCGGGTTCGGCGTTGACTGCCGAGATTGGTTTGATGAAGTCGACCGAACAGCTGTCAGCGATGGAAATGATGGCGGTAGATCCGCTTAAACGCGTGATCGGGCCGCGCTATCTGGCCGGTGTGATTTCAATGCCACTGCTGGCGGCCATGTTCAGTGCCGTTGGTGTGATCGGCGCCTATTTTATTGGCGTCGGCTTGCTGGGTGTCGATACCGGCGCATTCTGGTCGCAAATGCAGGCGGCTGTGGATTTGCAGGAAGATATTCTTAACGGTGTCATTAAAAGTATTGTCTTCGGGATTGTGGTGACCTGGATTGCCGTTTTCGAGGGCTACGATACGGTACCGACGTCGGAAGGCATCAGCCGCGCGACGACGCGTACGGTGGTGAACTCCAGTCTGGCGATTCTCGGACTCGACTTTATTCTGACGGCGCTAATGTTCAACTAAGGCTGTATTAAGCCGGATAGGAAAGCGATATGGTGCAATCCAAAAGTATGGAAATCGTTGTTGGCCTGTTTGTCTTGCTGGGACTGGCGGCGTTGCTGATGTTGTCGATGAAGGTCAGCAATCTGAGCGCCCTGTCTGACACAGGTGGTTACGAGGTCAAGGCGAATTTCGAAAATATCGGTGGTTTGAAAACCCGGGCGCCGGTGAAAATGGCGGGTGTCGTGATTGGCCGGGTCAGTCAGGTTGGCCTTGACCCGGACAATTATGGTGCTCTCGTGGTTATGAAGATTAACGATGAATACAGTAATATCCCGACAGATTCGGATGCCAGTATCCATACTGCCGGCTTGCTCGGCGAGCAATATATCAGCCTGAAAGCGGGCGGGTCGGAAACCTTCCTGACTGATGGTGGCCAAATCAGAATAACGTCGAGCGCGATCGTGCTGGAAGAAGTGATTGGCCAGTTTATGTACAGTCAGGCCGCTGGTGACGACCAGCCGTTTTAGACGCCCCTGAAAATGCGGATACGTGCTGTTTTTGTGAAATACGTTGGCGTAAGGCATTGCTCGATATCAGAAAACCAGATAACAAGAATGCTTGTGTTTTTTTGCTGCAGCTTGTGATCGCACAAGTCAGCCATCAGGAAGTTTAAGGAAGTGGTTATGAAATCAATACTGAATCTGTTGTTGACAACAATGCTGTTGTTACCGGTATCGCTTGTTGCGGCACACCCGGCACAGGATGTCGTGAAGACCACGGCGGATCAGGTTCTGGATAAACTGGCTGTCGAACAGGAACTGCTGGAAGCGGAACCGGATCGAATCTACGGATTGGTGCAAGAATATATTTTGCCGCATTTCGATTTCGTGAGTATGTCGCGCTGGGTGCTTGGCCGGAACTGGCGCGATGCTACCGAAGCACAGCGAAAGGAATTCGCTGAGGAATTTCAGACATTACTCGTGCGTACCTATGCCAAGGCTCTGCTGGAATATTCGGAACAGGAGATTGATTATCAGTCTGTTCGTGAAGACCGGGATTCAAATCTGGTGACTGTCAGAACAGAGGTCAAACAGGGTGGCAGCAGCCAGACAATACCGATCAACTATACGATGCATACTGCCGATGGTGAATGGAAAGTTGTTGATGTGTCGGTAAACGGGGTCAGTCTGGTGTCGACCTATCGCGGTTCATTTGCGTCTGAGGTGCGCCGCAGCGGTGTTGACGGTTTGATTAAACGAATGTCCGAACGTAATGCCGGCTCACGCCTTACGGCTGATTAATTGCGCGCGTTATTTGTGTAATGACAAAACCGACATCACAATTGCAGTCACGCGCCGGGGGTGACTGGACGCTGGAAGGTGAATTGACATTTACCACTGTGCCGGCACTTTATGACCAGGCACGTGATGCGTTTGCGGGCTCCTGGCCGGCAACTATTGATCTGGCCGGTGTAGATCGCGTCGACAGTGCCGGGGTAGCGTTGGTAATCGACTGGCTGCGTCTCGCACGTGAAAGCCGCCAACCATTGTCAATCAGGAATGTGCCACAGCATATGCTGTCCATTGCACAGCTTTGTGGTGTTGGTCATCTGCTGGAACAAGAATAATATTCTGTATCAGTAGTCGACAGGGCAAGGGGTTTCCTGTTGTATCCCTGTGATTGCTGACGTTACCGGTTTGTCCTGTTGGTTCTGAAGAAAATACCGGCCCGGGGTTCACTGCATGTTTATTTTTGATAATGGCTGTAATGAATAGAAGCGGTCTCAAAATTACTGCATTTGCCGCCCTGAAATATACGAATGGGTGTTGAAAGTGGACTCATAATGCGGGGCCGTGAAACGGCAGATTCGCTATACACTGCGCTTTTTCGTCCCCGTTGGTTAATAATCAAGGGCGCCTGGTTTCGGCTGCACTTTATTACACTCCTGGGTGCGTGACATTTTGAGACCACTTCTAGTAACTGGACGATGTATCGATGATGCAAGCTGACACCATTAAACAATTGATTGCTCAGGGACTGGCAACGACCGAGATCCTCGTCGAGGGTGACGATGGTACGCATTTTCAGGCTATCGTCGTAAGTGATGAGTTTGCCGGTAAATCTGCGGTACAACAGCATCAGCTGGTATATAAAACCCTTGGCAGTAAAATGGGTACTGAAATACATGCGTTGGCATTGCAAACCTATACACCTGAACAATGGGCTGCAAACCGTGCCCTGAATGGCTGATTAGCCGGAACACTACCCTTAAATGGACAAATTGCTTATCCGTGGCGGCGCTGCGCTGCGCGGCGAGATATCTATTTCCGGCGCCAAAAATGCAGCCTTACCGATCCTGGCTGCCACGATTTTGTGTGATTCACCGGTGACCATCGCCAACGTGCCGCATTTGCATGACATCACGACCACGATGGAATTGCTCGGACAGATGGGTGTCGAGCTGACCGTTGATGAGCGCATGCAGATTGAAATTGATCCGCGGCCAATTCATCGCTTTTTCGCTCCGTATGAACTCGTTAAAACGATGCGTGCATCGATTCTGGTGCTGGGGCCATTGCTGAGTCGCTATGGCAAGGCCGACGTGTCTTTGCCCGGTGGCTGTGCGATTGGTTCGCGTCCAGTCAACCTGCATATACAGGGTCTTGCCGCCATGGGTGCCGACATTGTTGTTGAAGGCGGCTATGTGCGGGCGACTGCCAAGCGGCTCAAGGGTGCGCATCTCGCCATGGATATGGTGACAGTTACCGGTACCGAGAATTTGATGATGGCAGCGACGCTCGCCAAGGGCACGACAGTTATAGACAATGCTGCGCGCGAGCCTGAAGTTATCGATCTGGCCAATTGCCTAATCAGTATGGGTGCCAAAATTGAAGGTGCCGGTACCGATCGGATAGTGATAGACGGTGTGGAATCATTGTCCGGGACGTATCACAGCATTTTGCCGGACCGGATCGAAACCGGAACGTATCTGGTTGCAGCGGCAATGACCGGCGGCAAGGTGCGGTTGAAAAATACGCGGCCGCATTTGCTTGATACTGTTATTGTCAAGTTACAGGAGGCGGGCGCCGATATCTCGACCGATGACAACAGCATTACTATTGATATGGGCGGGCGGCGGCCACTGGCGGTTGATGTGCATACGTCACCATTCCCCGGCTTTCCGACTGATATGCAGGCACAATTTACGGCAATGAACTGTATTGCCGATGGCAGCGGTGCGATTACAGAATCGGTATTCGAAAACCGCTTTATGCATATTCATGAATTGCAGCGTATGGGTGCAAATTTGCGGCTGGAGGGCAATACTGCCATCAGCCGTGGTGTTAATCGGCTCACCAGTGCGCCGGTGATGGCAACGGACTTGCGCGCCTCGGCCAGCCTGGTGCTGGCCGGTCTGGTGGCCGATGGTGAGACGGTCGTGGATCGTATTTATCATATCGACCGCGGCTACGAAACTATTGAAGAAAAACTGGCACAGTTGGGTGCGAGTATTCGCCGTCTGCCCGCATAGTGACATTCGCATAATCACAGCGCTGGTAACATTTTGACGTCGTTTCAAAGCTGGTCACAGCACGATAATTTTATGACAGCAGATCAACTTACCATAGCGGTCTCGAAAGGCCGGATTCTTGAATCCGCGTTGCCGTTGCTCGCGCGTGTCGGTATTACGCCATCAGAAGATCCGGAACGTTCACGCAAGCTGGTACTGGGTACAAACCAGTCCGGCGTACGTTTGTTGATCATCCGGGCGACCGACGTACCGACTTATGTTGAACATGGTGCGGCTGATTTGGGTATCGCCGGCAAGGATGTGTTGCTGGAATATAACGGCAACGGTTTATACGAACCGCTGGATCTTGGCATCGCCCGATGCCGTCTGGTGGTGGCCGGACGCGCGGATGAACAGTTAACGGGAACCGCACATCTGCGTATTGCGACCAAGTATGTGAATGTTGCCAAACGCTTCTATGCCGAACGTGGCCAGCAGGTCGACATCATCAAACTCTATGGTTCGATGGAGTTGGCGCCGTTGCTTGGCCTCGCCGACAGAATTGTCGACCTGGTGGACACCGGCAATACCCTCAGGGCCAATGGTCTGGTTGAACTGGAAACCATCACTGAAATCAGTTCGCGACTGGTAGTAAACAAGGCTGCGATGAAAATGAAATCCATGCGTATAAAGCCATTGCTGGAACAGTTCCAGGCGCTGGCGAGTGTTTAAACCGAACAGAAGTGCATGATGATTACCAGACTCAATAGTCGAGACAGTGATTTCGACAGCCGTTTGCAGGCTATTCTGGATCGGAGTGAACAAACTGACGAGTCGATTGAACGGTCGGTGCGCGACATTCTCGCCGGTGTGCGTGAACGTGGTGATGCGGCAGTCGTTGAATACACCAATCGCTTTGATCGCCGTGATGCAACGGTTAACGATCTGGTTATTGCCCCGGAGCAGTTGACTGCAGCGCTTGCGGATCTGCCAGCGAACCTGCGCACAGCGCTGGAAGACGCGGCCGCTCGCATTCGCCGTTATCACGAAAGGCAGGTACAGGAATCCTGGCGTTACACTGACGCCGATGGCATCGAGCTCGGCCAGCAGGTCACCGCGCTGGATCGGGTCGGTGTGTATGTGCCGGGCGGTAAGGCGGCCTATCCGTCATCGGTTCTGATGAATGTGATCCCGGCCCGGGTTGCCGGCGTTGCGGAAGTCGTGATGGTGGTACCGGCGCCGGCTGGCGAATTGAATCCAATCGTACTGGCGGCCGCCGCGATTGCCGGCGTGGATCATGCCTATTCGATTGGTGGCGCGCAGGCGGTGGCGGCACTGGCGTATGGTACGGACCTGATTCCGCGGGTGGACAAGATTGTCGGTCCCGGCAATGCTTACGTTGCGACCGCCAAACGCATGGTGTTCGGCCGGGTCGGTATCGACATGATTGCAGGGCCGTCCGAGGTGACGGTCGTCGCTGACAGTACGGCCAATCCGGACTGGGTAGCAATGGATTTGTTTGCCCAGGCCGAGCATGACGAACTGGCGTCATCAATTCTGATTACGACCGAGGCGGCAGTAGCCGATCAGGTTGCTGCAAGTATTGAAAAACTTTTGCCGACCATGGAGCGCGCCGATATTATTCGTGCTGCACTGGCGGCAAACGGCGCGTTGATCGTGGTACCGGACTGGTCAGCGGCCGCGGCACTGGTCAATCGTATTGCGCCGGAGCATCTGGAATTGTCGCTCGCCGATCCGGAACCGGTGTTGAAACAAATCCGGCATGCCGGCGCGATATTTCTTGGTTATCACAGTGCCGAGGCGATGGGTGACTATTGTGCCGGCCCGAATCATGTCCTGCCGACTGCACGTACCGCACGATTCTCATCGCCGCTGGGTGTCTACGATTTCCAGAAACGTTCATCATTGATTGGTTGCAGTGCAAGTGGCGCGGCGATACTTGCCCGGACGGCATCCGTGCTTGCGCGCGGTGAAGGCCTGACTGCACACGCACGGGCAGCGGAATACCGGCAAACACCCGACAGTCAGCAGAACGACTGACGTTTTGAAGCGGTTGCAACAGATCATCCGCCCGGAAGTCCTTGCGACACAGGCCTATACTGTCGCTCCGGCGCAAGATTGCATCAAGCTGGATGCGATGGAGAATCCGTATTCATTGCCTGCCACAGTGCAGCAGCAATTGTCTTCACTGCTTGGCAGCGCTGCCATTCATCGCTATCCCGATGCGGCAGCAACCGCATTAAAACAGCAGCTGCGCAACGTGATGCAGATCCCGGCCATAGCAGACGTATTAATCGGTAACGGCTCGGATGAACTGATTCAGATCATCGCCCAGGCTGTGGCAACGCCGACGACCTGCCTGCTTGCACCGGAACCGGGTTTTGTCATGTACCGGCAGATTGCCACCAGTGTCGGTTGCCGTTATCACGGTGTAGCGTTACGCCAGCCTGATTTCGGTCTGGATATGGATGCCATGCTTGCCGCAATTGCGCATGAGCAACCGGCTGTAATCTTTATTGCCTGCCCGAACAATCCTACCGGCAATCTTTTCAGTGACGCTGATTTACGCACGCTGCTTGCGGCGGCGCCGGGAGTGGTGGTCATTGATGAAGCCTACTATCCATTCACCGGGTACAGCGCGCTGGCGCTGCTGGCCGAATATGATCATTTGCTGGTGTTGCGGACGGTATCGAAACTGGGTCTGGCCGGTTTGCGTATCGGTGCACTGATCGCGGCGCCGGCATGGATTGCGGAGTTCGACAAACTGCGGTTGCCGTACAATATTGGAGTGCTGAATCAACTGGCCGCTTGTGCGGTGCTGGAACAATCTGATGTGCTGGCCGCACAGGTGCAATCAATATTGACTGAGCGTAATCACCTGGCCACGGCATTGGCGGCGTTGCCAGGTGTGCAGGTTTGGCCAAGCGAGACCAATTTTTTATTGTTCAAATTGGCTAACGCTGCCGCTATTCACCAGCAGTTACGTGACGAGGGTGTGTTGATTAAAAAGCTTGCCGGCAGTCATCCGGCGCTCGCTGATTGTCTCCGCGTGACGGTCGGGACGCCACAGGAAAATGCCCGGTTTCTGGAAGTGCTTGAGCAGTTACTCACCAACGTCTGATGTTCTTCTGGTACGCCGCAACACCAAGCAGTGGCTAACGTCGAAAGGTGGGTCGCTCAGCCACTTTGGCGGTGGTTTCAAAAACCTCCCAGCCACGTAACAACTGGATATTGATTTCTTCGCCTGGCTGCATGTCGGTGATCATGCGGATAGCCTGTTCCGGGTCGGTGATTGGCTCCTTCGCCAGACCGATAATAATATCGCCCGGTTGAATGCCGACAACATCGGCCGGGCCGTTGCTCATGACTGCCGCCACGAGTACACCACCGGGAGCGATATCTTCCGGGATCGTTCCCGGTGGTATCAACTGGGCCTCGATGCCGAGCCAGCCACGGGTTACATGACCATGCTCGATGATCTGTTGCATGACGTCACTGGCAATATGCGCCGGTGTGGCCAGACCAATGCCCTGTGAACCACCGGTATTTGAGATGATCGCTGTATTGATACCGATTAAATCCCCCTGCGCATTGACCAGCGCACCGCCGGAATTGCCGGGATTGATCGCGGCATCGGTCTGAATGAAATCTTCAAACGTGGTAATACCAAGTCGCTTGCGGCCGGTTGCGCTGACGATGCCCTGGGTTACGGTCTGGCCGAAACCGTAGGGGTTACCTATAGCAAGTACGACATCACCAATCAGCAGCTCCTGATTCTTTGTAATGCGTATGCTCGGCAGATTGTCGAGTTCAATTTTCAGCACTGCCAGATCAGTATCCGGGTCGCTGCCAATAATTCGTGCCTGGGTCTGGCGGCCGTCGCGCAGGGTCACCTGAATTTCGTCGGCGTCAGCGATGAGATGATTGTTTGTCAGCACATAACCCTCAGCATTCATCAATACACCGGAGCCGTAGTTATTGTCACGCCGTGTATCAGGAATGTATTCCTCATTGGTGCCGAAGAATTCACGCAGGATAGGATCCTGCAGCAACGGGTTACGCCGGGTCTGGTAGACCCGGCTGGTCAGTACATTAACCACCGCCGGCGCGGCTTGCTCGACCGCTGTGTGGTAGGACGCCGGTGCTGATGCGCTTGAATCGCCTGTCCCGGGGCTGGCATGCGGAGAGTCGGGACGGCTACCCAGAATGTCAGGACGCCACAGTAACAGCAAAATGGCGGCGGCAAGGCCTACCAGCACTGACTGCAGAAGGAAACTGAACAGATTTTTAAGACTCATGCTTACGCCATTATCAGGTATTTGCGGGATTATACGTTGCAGTATTGTCCATGATTGTGAATTTCAGCAGCTTTTGTACAAGTTCTTGCAGACCCGGGTGAGGTACCCTGGCTGAATAAATGATTTCTTGATTTTACCGGTTCTCCGGCCACTTAACTGGCCGGGAACTGCTGGTATCGCGCTGCTGCCGAAATTTTTGCCGCATTACGCCGCCTGATTTAAAGCATTATCAGGACGGCCAGTATTAAGACAGTTTAACCTAACATGCTATACTGCCGGGCGTTTGCAGGCCCTGAATTATTCCGGCAGCAACCTCGGGATTTGCCGCTGCGGCGGGCCTCGGGGGGTGCCGTTTAACCAGATTTAAGTCCATGTTGACACTGGAAAAATCGGAAATCCTGACCGGAGTCACCGGGATTTGGCCAGATTTCGCTATTAGTTTTTCAGGAGTGAGTTGATCCATGAGTGGTGATGAAATCAATCAGAAACGTCGGCGGCTGCTGACGGCTACTGTAGCAGTCGGCAGTGTTGGTGCCATAGCCGGCGCTGTGCCTTTTATGTCGTCATGGCAGCCCAGCGCCAAGGCCCGTGCTATCGGCGCGCCGATTGAAGTCGATATCAGCGACATGAAAGTCGGCCAACTGAAAAAATTTGAGTGGCAGGGTAAGCCGGTCTGGGTACTGCGGCGCAGCGAAGCCATGATCAATGAACTGGCCAGTGTTGAAGATGAACTCAGTGATCCGGAGTCATCCGTCGATCAACAACCGGCTTATGCACAAAATGCGCATCGTTCACGCAAGCCGGAATTTCTGGTTGTTGTTGGCGTATGTACCCATCTTGGTTGTTCGCCCAGCTTTCAGTCGCCAGAGTCACTGGATAATGCCAGTGATGCCTGGAAAGGTGGTTTTTATTGTCCCTGCCACGGTTCCCGTTTTGATATGGCTGGCCGTGTTTATCGTAATGTGCCGGCACCGACCAATCTGATTGTGCCCCCTTACAAGTTCGTCAGCGACACGCGCATAGTGATCGGCGATGACAGCGAGGAAACGGCATGAGCAAGATCGATAAAGCCTTGCAGGAAACTGTCTCCTGGATTGATGCCCGTTTTCCGTTACTGAAAACATGGAATGAACATCTGGCGCAGTATTACGCGCCAAAAAATTTCAACTTCTGGTATTACTTTGGTTCACTGGCAATGCTGGTGCTGGTTATCCAGTTGCTGACCGGTATCTGGCTGACGATGAACTACAAGCCTTCAGCTGATGGTGCATTCGCATCAGTTGAATACATCATGCGGGATGTCGAGTGGGGCTGGCTGATTCGATATATGCACTCAACCGGTGCTTCGGCATTTTTTATTGTCGTGTACCTGCATATGTTTCGGGCATTGTTGTATGGCTCATACAAAAAACCGCGCGAACTGCTCTGGATCATCGGCATGTTTATATATTTCACGCTGATGGCAGAAGCATTTTTTGGTTATCTGCTGCCATGGGGTCAGATGTCGTTCTGGGGTGCGCAGGTGATCATCTCGCTGTTCGGTGCAATACCGTTTATCGGTGAACAACTGGCATTGTGGATCCGTGGTGATTTTATTGTTTCGGATATCACACTCAACCGGTTTTTTGCACTGCATGTGGTCGCTATCCCGTTCCTGCTGGTCGCGCTGGTGTTCATGCATATTATTGCGCTGCATGAAGTAGGCTCGAATAATCCCGATGGCGTTGAGATCAAGAAAAAGAAGAATGCCGCTGGCATACCGCTTGATGGCGTGCGCTTCCATCCGTACTACACGATCAAGGATATGGTCGGTGCTACCGTCTTTTTGATCCTGTTCTTCCTGGTTGTGTTTTATGCACCGGAGATGGGTGGCTATTTTCTTGAGCATGCCAATTTCGTACCGGCCGATCCACTGGTAACCCCAGAGCATATTGCGCCAGTCTGGTATTTCACGCCGTTCTACGCGATCTTGCGGGCCGTGCCTTCTGTAGGTGGCTCGGCATTTCCGGGTGTGATGGCAATGGGTGCAGCCACGATGCTGTTCTTCTTTTTGCCCTGGCTGGATCGTAGCCCGGTAAAATCGATTCGTTATCGTGGCTGGCGTTACCGTACGGCGCTGACATTGTTTGTGATCAGCTTCATAACATTAGGCTGGCTTGGTTTGCAGACGGTGACGCCGCTGTACACCGTTCTGGCGCAGATATTTACGGTGATATATTTCATGTTTTTCTTTCTGATGCCGTTCTATACCAGGAACGATACTGACAAACCGGTACCAGAACGGGTGACTGATAAATGATGAATTCAAAGTCTGTTTTTATAGCAAGCTGTTTGATGGCGTTGGCCTTGATGCACGCCAGTATGAATGTGCTGGCTGCGGCCGGTGCTGATTCAGCTCACAAGGCTCCCGTTGATTTGAGTGATAAACAATCGCTGCAACGCGGTGCAGGCTTGTTTGCCAACTATTGCATCAGCTGCCACTCCGCCAAATTTATGCGTTATGAACGTATGGCTCTGGATATTGGTATTCCGGAGAATGTCCTGCGTGAAAATTTCATGTTTGGTACCGACAAGCCGGGTGACACCATGACCGTGGCCATGTCACCGGCAGCAGCGGAAACATGGTTTGGTGTAGCGCCGCCGGATTTGTCTCTGACAGCGCGCTCACGTGGTGCCGACTGGATATACAGTTATTTGCTGGGTTACTACCGGGATCCGGAACGGCCTACCGGCACCAACAATCTGCAATATCCGGATACGGCGATGCCGCATGTACTCTGGGAACTGCAGGGCATACCCGAACCGGTTATGGATGATGAAGGCAGGAAAGTCGTTGCTACGGCAGTCGACGAACCCGGCAAGCTGAGCGAGAACGAATACGCACAGAGTGTTGCTGATATAGTAAACTATATGGTTTATATCGCCGAACCCGCACAGCTCAAGCGTACTGCAGTTGGCTTCTGGGTTATTTTCTACCTGCTGATATTTCTCGTGGTGGTGTATTTGTTAAAACGGGAATATTGGAAGGACATACATTAAAGCGGTACGGCATACCGCCGGACTGCCCATGCGCAGAGCAGGGAGAGATGGATGGTAAGTCTTGCCAACAGGCGATCAACAATGGTTTTGTATACTGATAAAACTGATCCAAGTGGTCATGCCGCACGTATAGTGCTTGCAGAAAAGGATATCAGTGTCGAGATTGAATATGTTGATGCCAATGATCCGCCACAGGAATTGCGTGAGATTAATCCCTATGGCGGCAGTCTGACATTGATGGATCGTGATCTGGTGCTGTATAACTTGCCTATCATCCTTGAATATCTGGATGAACGGTTTCCGCATCCACCGTTGATGCCGGTTGACCCTGTCGCTCGTGCTACCAATCGTCAGTTATGTTATCGCGTTCGCCGTGATCTGTATTTGCCGGTCATTGAGTTGCATGGTGATAATGATATTGCGGCGGCGGCGGCGCGCAAGACCCTGCGCGATAACCTCACCTCTATTGCCGGTGTATTCGCGCAAAAACCGTACTTCATGTCCGACGAATATACGCTGGCTGATTCATGTATGGCGCCGATCCTGTGGCGCATTCAGAGCTTCGGTATCAAGTTGCCCGGATCCGCCAAACCTTTGCAGGCTTATTCCAAACGCTTGTTTGAGCGTGCGGCATTTCGTGGCAGTCTGTCTGAATCCGAACGCGAATTGCAAACGAACTGATGATCCATTGCGGTATCAGGGATCACATGATGTATGCTGGTAATACTGCTTGATTGAGTAAACTATCGTGGCCAAATTGACATCCAACCGTCCTTATCTTGTCCGTGCACTGTATGAATGGCTTGCGGATAATGGTTTGACGCCATTAATTCTGGTCGATGCAACCTATCCGGAAGTACGTGTTCCGCTGGCGCATGTTCAGGATGGCAAAATCATATTGAACATTGCGATGGCTGCTGTGCAGGAATTACAGCTTGGTAATGAGATGATCGAATTCAAGGCGCGTTTCAGTGGCAAGCCGGAAGCCATCAGTGTGCCGGTAGCTGCCGTGCAGGCGATCTATGCCCGCGAAAACAGCACGGGCATGGCCTTCCCGGAAGAGGCGGCGGCTGACGGTCTGGTTGATACCGATCAGGATGAGGAAGCTGTTGATAGTGCTTCAAAGTCAAATGCTGATGCAGCAACAGAGAGCAGGGATGATGCCGACAAAGATGGCAGGCGCTCGCACCTGCGCGTGATCAAATAACGCCGGGACAACTCCTGTAGTCATTGCCAGCAACGCAAAGTATTAATCCAACATCCCGGGGGAGCTTGCAACGATTCACTATTGCTTCTCCCACCAGTCGTGTAAATCCGCAATTGAATCCAGTACCGTATCCGGTTTGATCTGACCCTCTAGATCGGTGGACTGGAATTTGCCGGTACGCACCAGTGCTGCCTTGAGGCCACTGGCCTGGGCGCCGCCGATATCAGCACGGACATCATCACCGATCATCAACGTATCATGCGCGGTACAACCGAGTCTCTCCAGTGCAATTGCAAAAAAATCAGCCGCCGGTTTGCCAAGCACAACCGCTTCGCGTTCACTGGCATATTCGAGCGCACGCACAAACGGCCCGGTATCCAGCCGCAAGCCTTCGGGCGCACGCCAGTAACGCGTCATGCCCAGGGCCAACAGTGCACAGTCGGGATTATAACTGAGCAGACGAAACGCACGATTCAGCCGGGCAAAATCCCAGCCCTCACCCAGATCGCCGACGATCACAGCATCGGCACCACGCTTCGCTTCAGCAGCCAGGACGGGGAAATCACTGAATTCGTTTGCAGTCGCGTCAGGCACAAACAGCGCGACATTGTTTGCATGATGTTCACGCAACCAGCCACAGGCGGCAACGGCCGGTGTCAGGATCGAATCAGCGCTGATATCTAGGCCGTAGGATTGCAGCCGTTCCTGAATCCCGCTGCGTGGCCGGGAGGTGGTGTTGGTGACGAACAGATGCGGAATATTGGCGTCGCGCACCCATTGCAGGGTATCGACCGCGCCCGAAATCGCCTTGCCATCCTGATAGACGACGCCATCCAGATCAAAAAGCAGTGCTTGCATAACCATACCTCGCGAGCAGCCATGCTCCAGTTATTGCAGAGCCGTGCGGCTCATGCAAGTAGCTGAGTGATATTTACGGATAACAGTATGAAATACTAAGGAACCTCTGATTAATTACGTCGTTACGCTACGTAAACTGTGCATCCATGCACCACTACCCAGAGGTTCCTGCGGCACATGGATGTGCCGCCATTTTTCAATCACGCAAGTGATTGAAAAATGAAGACATACGAAAATATAATTTTTCGTATTTCGTGCTCTGAAAATTCCAGGAAGGAATTATTCAGAGCTTCCTAAAAATATACGCACCAGCGTGGTTCAATCATGCAGCAAAATAGGCACCGGGAAAGTGCAAGGCGAGGCACATCAAGGAGCGACAGACCTCATTTTAATTTTTAAATGAAGTAGCCGGAGAATAGCGCCAGCTTTACTCCTCTGCCTGTGTCTGTTCTTCAAACGGTTCAAACAGTTTCACAACTTTCTGCACACCGCCGACGGTGCGCGTGGCTTCGGTCGCCCGGTCAGTTTCTCCTGCGCTGAGCAAACCAAAAAGATAAACAATGCCGCGTTCAGTAATTACCTTGACACGGGTGGCATCAAGATCCCTGGTCGCAAACAGTTTGGTTTTAACTTTGGTAGTGATCAATGTGTCGCTGCTGCGTGAGCCGAGCGAACTGGGTGCCGCCAGCGCGATTTCGTTATAGATTTTTTTAACTTCACGCACACTACGCACGTATTCAACCACACGTTGGCGCAGTCCTTCTGTCGGTGCCTCACCGGTCAACAGTACGATCTGGTTATAACTGGTTACGTTGATATGGGTTTGTTCATTGACTTCAGTATCTTTGCGTATTGCATTGTAGGCGCGCAATTCGATCGACTGGTCTTCAACCATGGTGCCGCTGGTGCGGCGATCATTGGCAACGGCGGCGCCAGTTACGACTGCTCCTCCGGCAACGGCTACACAGCCGCTCAGCAATACTGCGATAAGCAGGCTGGCTGAAAGCATCAGAAAATAACGCAGGGTATCAACAGACATCACGGTTTAATCCTCCTGTCCAAGTAAGCGTCTGTCGATCAGATCGCAGATCGCATGTAAAACAACCATATGTACTTCAAGTATTCTTGCACTGGTCCAGCTGGCAACACGAATTTCTATATCGGGATTCTGCAACAGACCGGCGACATGGCCACCGTCGCGTCCACTGATCAGCACACAATCTATCTGCCTGTCATGGGCTGCATCAACAGCCTGCACAAGATTATGGGAATTGCCACTGGTTGTCAGTGCCAGCAGAATATCACCCGGTTGTCCAAGCGCACGAATCTGTTTGGCAAAAATATCGGCAAACTGGTAGTCATTACCGATGGCTGTCAGTGTCGCGGTATCACTGGTCAGTGCAATGGCCGGTAGTCCGGGCCGTTCCTGCTCAAACCGGTTCAACATGCAGGCGGAAAAGTGTTGTGCCAGAGCGGCTGATGCACCATTGCCGCAACTGAAAATGCGATGATCTGCGAGCAGCGCCCGGGCCATCAGATCAGCTGCCTGTGTTATCGGCACAGCCAGTGTACTTGCAGCTTCAGACTGGGCCTCGATACTGTCGACGAACAGACTTCTGACGCGTTCAACGGGTTCCATAATGCCCTGTTTTTCCTGGTCTGTCATTGAAACGCATCTTGCAACCACTCAATCTTGAAGTCCGGTTCCATACCGCTTACCAGTATGGCATCAAACCGGCATGGGTGTTGTTGTAACCCGGGGTTGGCCTGTAAATATTGCGCTGCCGCGTTGCGTAACCGTTGTTGTTTTGTTGCGGTGATCGATTCCGCAGCATTGCCATAATCAATGCGGCTACGATAACGCACTTCAACAAACACTATCAGGCTGGTTGCTTGCAGAATGAGGTCAATTTCACCCGTGTGGGTCCGGTAATTACGTTCCAGCAACGCAAGTCCTTGTCGCCGCAGATGATCCAGGGCTGACTGTTCCGCTGCCTGACCACGCTGGTAGGCTGCCTTGCGTCCGGTTGATGGCTTCTGCTTCTTGGCCACCGTCTGTGTGACTTTTTTTCTCACATCAGGGTTACTCGCCGATGATCACGTCACCATCAGCCGGCCGCGGTACACCCTCAACAAATTTTGCCCACTGTAACTGCCGTTGTATGCGGTTATCCTTGCCCAGAGACAGTTGTCCGGTCATACCGTCTATACGTCTGGAACGATCCAGTGCCATTACATTCAATTCGGCCAGCAACTGGTAGGCATCAATTCCCAGCGCAAATAATCGGCCCTGCTGTTGCATGCGTTGTGGCCAGTGTTGGTCGAGTTGACGATAGACTGACGTTGCCTGAATGCCCTGATCCAGTAACCAGGGAATGTCGGCAAACATGAAGCCATTCATGTCTGTGTCGGCGCCGGGATTAATATCACCACTGAAGACTTGCGAACTGGCATAGACCGGCAGCTCGAAAGCGCGGTGATACTGCAACTGTGGGCCAATCTGGCGACCGGCATTGGCGCTACCGACCAGCATCAGAAAATCGGCATCGCGGCGGCGGCGTGGTTCAAAGTTCATGCTGCGTTGCAGGCGGCTGCGCAACTGCTGATAACGTGCCGCGCTACTGTCGAGATTGAGCAAGCGTTCAACCGGAGCCGAGAAGTCACCATCGGCCGCCGCATAGCGTTCACGTTCGAGTATGCGGCCGCCCAGGTTTTCGAAACGTTCGGCGAATGCCATGTAAATCCGGTCGCCCCATTCGCTTGCAGGTGTCAACGCCAGTGCCAGCGCATGGCCATCAAACCAGGCGCGTTCGGCAATTTGCCGGGCTTCATCTTCCGGCGCCAGGGCGAACTGGTAAAGCAATGGCCTGCGCGGATCACCGTTCAGCGCAGCAACATTCTCCATGCTGCCTTCATAGTAATTGAGCACGAACGTCGGCACGCGGATATCACCCTGCTCAATCAGGGTGGACACACTCTGTTTATCCAGTGGTCCGACGACCCAGTCAGCCCCGTCAGTGACTGCAGTATCGTAGACACTTGTGATAGTCAGTTCATCGGCCGAATAGATGGTTATTTCGGGCGATTCGCTGCCGCTGCTGTAACGTCCGGCCAGAAAACCGTCACGTACCGCCTTGGCGGCTTCGGCATAGCTGCCGGTTAATGGCAGAATCAGGGCAATGTGCTGTGGCCGGGCGCCAATCTCGGCAGCCACAGATTGCATGCCGGGAAGAATATCTTTGCTGGCCGGATGGCCCGGGTAACTCAACTGCCAGTCATCCAGTGTTCGCCGCAGTATGGTCGGATCGGTCAACCGCGCCCGATCGATTTGGGCCAGTTCGAGCCAACCCTTGCCGACGGTGTTGTCACTCGACTGCAGGGTTTCGATTTGTTCTGCTGACAGTGAGCGCAAGCTTTCCCAAACGGCATCCGCTTGCCGCAGGCGAGCGTCACCTTCCAGTACGGCATCCGCGCGCAGTCGTTCATGCGCGGTGCGTAAGTTGTCACCATTTTCCGCATGAATGCGTGCCTGCAGCAAGTGATAGCGGCCGCGCAGTGCGCGTTCGGACTGTGGTGGATAAGCATCCTCGAGACGTTCCCGGGCCGCATCGATGTTACCGGCACGCAGACTCAATTCGGCCTGCAACAGGCGCAGCCGCGAGAATTCAGCCGTTTCCTTGCCGGCATCAAAGTCGAGATCGTCAATTTGTGTGGCCGTATTGTCGGTCGCATCAGCCAGTAACCAGGCCTCGGCGGCACTCAAACGATAGCGATCGGCACGCAAACCACGGCTGTCGTCAGCGAGGGTCTGGTAGCTTTCGGCAGCTTGCTCGTAATTTCCGGCTGCCAGCAGTTCGGCGGCTGATTCACGTTGGTTGATCTCGGCTTCAGAGGGTTTGCCCGGTGTACTGCCGCAGCCGGTAAACAGCAGAATACATATAGTCAGAAGAATAGTGTTACGCATGATGCTATGTTACCAGCTTGGTTTTGTCTGTGGTCAATACTCTGCTAAAAATGTGCCGGTGGCCGCGAATTCTGCAGAAGCCCGTTCATGATCTGGCCAGATTTTTTTACCTGGCTCAATGAAGATGATTATTTTGAATCTGCAGCATGGCCATTGTTCCGGTGCGCTTGTCCGGACGGTGTTGTCTGGTGTATATCTGGCCATACCTGCTTTTTATGGAGACTGAATATTGTGGATATTGCCGCGTTGAAATCACAGCTCAGCCAGTATCTTGCCGCCTCACTCGACTGGGTCGGCAGCCCTGAATTTTATGCACAATGCGGGCTTGTCCTGCTGGCAATAATCCTCGCCTACTCGTTGGCCAGCATACTGAAAAAATACTCGCCGCTGTTGCGCCAGATTCCTGATGCAGGTCCGTGGCTGCCACTCAAAAAAGGCATATATCAAATCGGCGATATGTTATTTCCGCTGTTTACTATCCTTGCTCTGGGTATCGCCGTTGAAATAAGCAGTTTGACCGTGCAGCAGAGCTGGCTGGTACGGATTTGTCAAAGTCTGGCGCTGGTATTTCTGTTTTATTCGATCATTAGCCGTTATGTCGGCAGTCCTTTCATCAGGATCATATTCAAGTGGATTCTGATCCCGATCGCGATCCTGCATATTTTTGGCTGGTTGCCGTACATTACCGGCTATCTCGAAAGCATGGGTATAGAGATTGGCAATATTCGTATAACGGCATACGGGCTGGCACGTGTGCTGGTGTTTGGTTCGATTCTGTTCTGGCTGGGCCGTATTTCCAACACCGCTGGCCAACAGATGATTCGCAAGCAGGAAACGATCGATATAGGCACACGCGAGGTCTTTGCCAAGCTGTTTGAAGTTGCCCTGATTGTGGTGGTGTTTATCCTGCTGTTGCAGATTATGGGCATAAATATGACGGCACTGGCGGTATTCGGCGGTGCGCTCGGTGTCGGGCTGGGCTTCGGCTTGCAGGCAATCGCATCCAACTTTATTTCCGGTATCATCATTCTGCTGGATCGATCCGTGAAAGTCGGTGACTACATCGAACTGGAAGATGGTCATGCCGGTGTTATCCGTGAAATGAATATGCGTTCGACCTTGCTCGAAACCTTTGACGGCAAGGATGTCATGGTGCCGAATGAACAGTTGATTACTACACGCTTTATCAACTGGACGCATAAAAACAAAAAACAGCGCTATGCACTGGAGTTCCAGGTAGCCTACAGTACTGATCTCCCGAAGATGCTGGATATCGTCAAGCAAGTCGTGCGTTCGCATCCGCAAGTCATCAATGAGCCGGACACGCCGATCGAAGAGCTTGCCGATGCTGAAATCGCCGGCTTTGGCGATTCCGGTGTCGATATTCTGGTGGAGTTCTGGATGGAAGGTATCGACGATGGGCCCAATCGTGTCGGTGCGGATCTGCTGATGATGATCTGGCAGGCCTTCAAGGAACACAATATCGAAATTCCGTTCCCGCAGCGTGAAGTAAAAATACTGAATCCTGCTTCCGGCCATTAGACTGATGGCAGCGCAACCAGGTATTCTGCATATTGTCGCGACACCAATCGGCAATCTGGCCGATACCAGTGAGCGTGCCCGTCAGGTGCTCGCCGGAGTTGATTTGATTCTGGCCGAGGACACCCGCCACAGCAGCAAGCTGCTGAGTCATTTTGGCATTCAGACGCCATTGCTGGCCTTGCATGAGCATAACGAAGATGCACGCACGGCGGCATTGATTCAACGCCTGCAACGTGGTGAGCAATTCGCACTGATATCTGATGCTGGCACACCCTTGATTAGTGACCCGGGTTATCGTCTGGTCAATGCCGCACTGGCCGCCGGTATTACGCTGGTACCGATCCCGGGACCGAGTGCCGTGATCACCGCGCTGTCAGTGGCAGGTCAACCTACCGATCGGTTTGTGTTTGAAGGTTACCTGCCGGCCAAAGCCGGGGCCCGGCAAAAACGGTTGGCCGAACTGGCTATTGAGCCGCGCACGCTGGTGTTCTATGAAAGCCCGCATCGTTTACTGGAATGCCTCGATGATATGGCGACGATATTTGGCACTCAGCGTCCGGTGACACTGGCGAAAGAACTGACCAAACAGTTTGAACAGATACAACGTGGCACGTTTACCGATATTCGCGCCTGGCTGCTGGCCGATGCCAGGCGCCTGCAGGGTGAATTTGTGCTGGTGGTCGCGGGCAATACCGCTAGCCGCCCGGCAGATGATCCAACGCCGCTATTGCGGTTGTTATTGCAGCATTTACCGGTGAAAACAGCGACCGCGATTGCACAGGAGTTGACCGGCCAGCCGCGCAATAGCCTGTATCCACTGGCAGTGGAGATTCAGCGCGAAACGTCCGCAGACTGAATAACGCTTGTTGCGCTGGCTGCTTTTCGCGACACTGTGCGCGCGGGAAGTCAGCCTGGCAATCGCGCGTCAGTTTACTGGCGGGAGGAAAGTCCGGGCTCCGCAGGGCAGGGTGCCAGATAACGTCTGGGCGGCGTGAGCCGACGGCCAGTGCCACAGAAAATATACCGCCGGTTTTCGGATCGGTAAGGGTGAAATGGTGCGGTAAGAGCGCACCGCGCGCCGGGTAATCGGCGTGGCAGGGTAAACCCCACCCGGAGCAAGACCAAATAGGGGGACCAGCACTTCGGTGCGAGGCGTGGCCCGCGCTGTCCCCGGGTAGGTCGCTAGAGGTGCATGGCGACATGCATCCCAGAGGAATGATTGCCCCCGACAGAACCCGGCTTACCGGCTGACTTCCCGTTTTTTCTTCCCGATTCGTTGTGAAATACCTGTATTCGCAATAATTTGTCTTCGATCGGGGCAAAGCCCGCATGCTTTTCAAAATATTCCCACTAAATATTTGAATTCAGGCCTACTTCTAAGACTTTGCTTTAAGTGCAGATGTCAAAGTCATGATATAGATAAAGTTCCTTTAAAACCTTCCTTCCGAGTGCTGTTCCCGCTTACAGTTTTGCCGCTAAGTGATTGTAAAAAAAGCGAGATTTCCATCGCGAAAAGCAAAAGTCTGCTTGACACTTGACCTGCTCAGTTCCTATAGTTTGTTGGGTGGGGAAACGTGGGAAATTGTGGTTTTGCCGGTTATGACAGGAGAGGGATGTGTTTCGGGGCTTGAGTTCAATCAGTATCGACAGCAAAGGGCGTGTCGCCGTGCCGAGTCGCTTTCGCGAGCGATTGTCGGTGCTGGCCGACGGCCATCTGGTGTTGACGCTCAGCCCGCTGGATCAATCCCTGTGGTTGTATCCGTTGCCGGAATGGGAACTTATTGAAGCAAAGCTGGCAAGTCTTTCTGATTTTGATACCCAGAGCCGGCGTACCAAGCAGATGATGCGCGGTTACGCGAGTGACTGCCAACTCGACGCCCAGGGCCGCATTCTGATCCCGCAGGAATTACGCAGTTATGCCGGGCTGGGCAAGGACATCATTCTGCTTGGTCAGGGCAACAAGTTCGAACTCTGGGATGCGGCGGTCTGGAACGCACAGCGGGAACAATGGCTGAATGCGATTGGCAGCGATACGGGCGAGACACCCGAAGCGCTGCGGTCGTTATCGCTATGACAAGCGGGCTTTGACAAGCGGTGATCCTGACAGCGTGAATGCCGCGGCCGTAAAAGCACCGCATACGCCGGTCATGCTGGACGAGGTGCTCGCCGGTTTGAGCGTTCGTGCCGCCGGCTTTTATGTCGATGCGACATTTGGCCGTGGTGGTCACAGCGCGGCAATCCTCGCGCAACTGGGCGACGCAGGCCAGGTACTGGCACTGGATCGCGATCCGGCAGCCGTTGCCTGGGCCGCACAGCAGTTTGCTGACGACAACAGAATTCAGGTCGTACAGGGTTCCTTCAGTCATTTGCAGGCGCAAGTTGAAACAGTGGGCATGCAGGGTAAAGTCAATGGTGTGTTACTTGATCTGGGTGTGTCATCACCACAGTTCGACGACCCTGCGCGTGGCTTCAGCTTCCAGCATGATGGTCCGCTTGATATGCGCATGGATCCAACCAGCGGTGTATCTGCTGCGGACTGGTTAAATAATGCCGAGCCGGGCGACATTGTGCATATCCTCAAACGCTACGGCGAAGAGCCGCAGGCACGCCGCATTGTGCGTGCGCTACTGGCAGCACGACCGCTGCATACCACTGCTGAACTGGCGGCCTTGATTGCCGAAGTTGCACCGGCGCGTGAACCCGGCCGGCATCCGGCCACAAAAACGTTCCAGGCCATTCGGATTTACATCAATCAGGAATTGCAGGAACTCGAGGCTGTGTTGCCGCAGGCATTGGCCGTGCTGGCACCGGCTGGCCGTCTGGTCGTGATCAGTTTTCATTCACTGGAAGATCGGATCGTCAAACGTTTTCTGCGCGAGCAAAGCCGTGGCGATCCGTTTCCACCGGATTTGCCGGTCCCGGCCAGTGCCCTGCAGCCGACACTGAAACTGGTCGGCGGGGCGCAACGTGCCAGCACGGTCGAGGTCAGTCACAATCCGCGCGCGCGCAGTGCCGTGCTGCGGGTAGCCGAGCGGCTTGCGGCATGAAGCTGATCTTTCCCGGTTTGTTACTCATCGCAGTTTCCGTGTCGGCGATAGCGGTGGTCGTCGCCCGGCATGATGCCCGGCATACATTTATTGAAATCCAGACGCTGGAGCAAACCCGTGATCAGCTGAATGAGGAATGGGGCCGCCTGCAACTGGAACAAAGTACCTGGGCGATGGCAAGCCGGGTTGAAGGCGTCGTGCGTAATGAACTGGAAATGCGCACACCCACGCCGGAACAACTGGTGCTGGTGCCGCAATGAACGAACGCCCGGGCCAACAACAAGCGCAGAGCCGCGACTATCCAATGCGCCGCTGGCTGGTGTTGCTGGTGTTTACCGGCGTGGTAGCCGTGCTGGGTTGGCGCACGGCCGACTTGCAAATCAAGCACAAGGATTTTCTGCGTCAGCACGGTGATGCACGGGCATTGCGGGTAGTTGATATTCCCGCACATCGCGGCATGATTACTGATCGCTATGGCGAACCGCTGGCGATCAGCACGGCGGTGGAATCTATCTGGACAACGCCACGGCAATTAATCGGTGCGCCGCAACTCGATGAGCTGGCCCAATTGCTTGGTTACAGCAAACCTGAATTACAACGTTTGTTGCAGGAGCGACGCAACCGCGAATTTGTTTACCTGAAACGTCATGCGGATCCTGAACTGGTTGAGCAGGTGCGGGCACTGGAACTGCCGGGCATTTATACGCAACCGGAGTACCGGCGTTATTATCCAAGCGGTGAAGTGACTGCACACTTGATCGGTTTCAACAATATTGATGATCGCGGTCAGGAAGGTCTTGAACTGGCTTATAACGACTGGTTGCAGGGTACGCCGGGCGCCAAGCGTGTATTGAAGGATCGACTCGGTCGTACAGTGGAAAATGTTGAGAGTATTCGTTCATCGAAACCCGGCCGCGATCTGGTACTGAGTATTGACCGGCGCATTCAATATCTGGCCTATCTCGAACTCAAGTCGGCCATTGTCCGCAATAACGCGCACTCCGGTTCTATCGTGTTACTGGATGTGACTACTGGTGAAGTACTGGCGCTTGCCAATCAGCCATCCTACAACCCGAATAATCGTGCCGGTCTTAAAAACGAAGCCTTGCGCAATCGTGCGTTGACCGATTTGCTGGAACCCGGCTCAACATTAAAGCCGTTTACGATTGCAGCGGCGCTTGAATCCGGCCAGTTTGTCAGTGATCAGGTTATCAATACAGCACCGGGCTTTATCAAGGTGGCTGACCACACTATTCGCGATATCAATAATTATGGCGAACTGAATCTGACCGGCATTCTGGTTAAATCCAGTAATGTCGGTATCAGCAAGATTGCATTGACGCTGCAGCCGGAAATCATCTGGAACATGTTTGATCGTCTGGGCCTGGGCCGCATTACCGGTACCGGTTTTCCGGGCGAGGCCGGCGGCCGGCTGGCGGCACCGGCGGGCTGGTCGGACGTCGAACTGGTCACGGCTGCGTTCGGTTACGGGTTATCGATTACACCTTTGCAATTGGCGCAAGCTTACGCAACGCTGGCTGCCGGTGGTATTGCACGGCCGGTTTCGTTGTTACGCAAGGAAACTGCAGATCAGGCAGAGCCGGTTTCCGGCCAGCAGGTGATTGACCCGGCTGTCGCCCGGCAAGTACTCGAAATGCTTGAACATGCGACGCTTACCGGCGGCACAGGCACCCGCGCGCAAGTGAAAGGTTATCGTGTTGCCGGCAAGACCGGCACGGTACATAAAATTGCGGTCGGCGGTTATGCGCCGGATCGTTATATGTCAATGTTTGCCGGGGTTGCGCCGGTCAGTGATCCGCGGCTGGCATTGGTGGTCGTGATTGATGAACCGCAGACCGGTGTGTATTACGGCGGTCAGGTGGCCGCACCGGTGTTCGGCAAGGTCATGGCTGATGCATTACGGTTGCTGAATCTGCCGCCGGATGATCTGCCAACATTGAAACGCCATAGCCGCATCCTCGCCCAGCATCCGGACAAGCATGAAACAACGGAGCGCGTGCAATGATGGCCGCGCAGAAAACACAAGACGGCATGAACCTGACATTGTTGCTGGCTGATCTTGCTGACGCTAACGTACCCGCGCGGGCGGTCAGTGGTCTCGCGCTCGACAGCCGCCGGGTGCAGCCCGGGGATGTGTTCCTGGCCTGTCGCGGTGCGCAACATGACGGCCGCGCATTTATTCCGGCCGCCATCAAGGCCGGTGCGATCGCCGTGGTGGTTGAGGATGCCCTGCCAACCTTGTTGCAACAGGCACATTTGGCCGTGCCGGTCGTGGTTGTGCCCGGACTTGCGCAACAGCTCAGTCTGATCGCGGCACGTTTTTATGGCCATCCGGACCGGGCACTGGAGTTGATTGGTATTACCGGCACCAACGGTAAAACCAGCGTAAGTCATTACATCGCGCAAGCGTTGACTGAACATCAGCATGGCTGCGGTCTGTTCGGCACTCTGGGCTATGGTGTTTATGGCCGGTTACAACCAGCGCTGACGACTACACCGGATCCCGTAACGTTGCAGGCCATGCTGGCGGATCTGGCGGCCTCGGGTCAGCGTTATGCCGCATTGGAAGTGTCATCCCATGCATTGGTACAAGGCCGGGTCAATGCCGTGCAGTTCAATACGGCGGTGCTGACCAATATCAGTCGCGATCATCTTGATTACCATGCTGACATGGCCGACTACGCTGCTGCCAAACGGCGCTTGTTTGTACAACCGGACCTACAGCATGCCGTGTTGAATGTCGACGATGACTATGGTCGTGCCTGGGCGGCTGAATTGCGTGGCCGCGTCAAGGTTATTACTTACGCTCTGCAGGCCGATGCTGACATACGCGGTGAGCTGTTGGCAGAGTCACGCGCTGGCATGACACTGCGGCTGCATACACCCTGGGGCAACAGTGATCTCAAGGTGCCACTGGCCGGACGTTTCAATATTTCGAATGTGCTGGCGACAACGGCTGCACTGGGTTTGCACGGACTTGCCTTTACAGATATCTGCACCAGTCTCGAACAATTGCGCGCACCGACCGGGCGTATGCAGCGCTTTGGTCATGCCAACAGCCCACTGGTAGTGGTGGATTATGCGCATACACCTGATGCCCTGGTGCAGACATTGCAAGCACTCAAATCGCAATGCCATGGCCGGCTCTGGTGTGTGTTTGGTTGTGGCGGTGATCGGGACAAGGGCAAACGGCCGTTAATGGGCGCGGCCGCCGGGGCGTATGCAGACAAGATTATTCTGACCAGTGATAACCCGCGGCATGAAGCGCCGGAACAAATCATTGCCGACATTCTGTGCGGTATAGAGGTGCAACAAAATACCAGCCAGATACTGGATCGCAAGTCAGCGATTCAACAGGCTATTGATGCGGCAACAACAGATGACATTGTATTGATTGCCGGTAAGGGTCATGAACAGTATCAGGAGATCGCCGGTCAACGTTTGCCCTTCAGTGATCAGGATGTCGTGCAAACATGTTTGCAGACAACTTCATGATTACGATGCAGACGCATGAACTGGCACAGGTGCTGAACGGCCAGTCGCTCGGTGACGATGTCGTATTTAACGGTGTCAGCACCGACAGCCGCCAGTTGCATGGTGGTGAACTGTTTGTCGCGCTGCATGGCGAGAACTTTGATGGCCATACGTTCGTCGATCGTGCCCGGGACGCCGGTGCAGCAGCATTGCTGCTCGATCATGAAGTCAATACAGAATTACCGGCTGTGCATGTCACCGATACCCGTGCTGCGCTTGGCCAGCTTGCCACTGACTGGCGGCGACGGTTCAAGCTGCCCGTTGTGGCGGTGACTGGCAGTAATGGCAAAACCACGGTCAAGGAAATGTTAAGCCACATTCTCGGCAGCAAGGACGATGTACTAGCAACGCAGGGCAATCTGAACAATGATATCGGTGTGCCGCTGACATTGTTCCGGCTCGGTGCCGAACATAAATATGCCGTGATTGAAATGGGGGCGAATCATGCCGGTGAAATCGCCGGACTGGTTCAGATCGCACAGCCGGCGGTGGCATTGATCACGCAATGTGCGCCGGCGCATCTGGAGGGTTTTGGCAGTATTGAAGGCGTCGCCCGCGCCAAGGCGGAAATCTACTCGGGTCTTGCTGCCAATGGTACCGCAGTGATTAACGCCGATGATGATTATGCTGAACTCTGGTTGCAGTTAAGCCGGGGCAAAAAACAGTTACTGTTCGGGCTGCAGCAATCAGCCGATGTTTACGCCGGAAATATAAATTTCAATGCCGATGCCAGCAGTCAATTCGAACTGGTGACACCTGCAGGTAGTGCTGATGTGCAGTTGCCGCTGGCAGGCCAGCATAACATTATGAATGCACTGGCCGCAGCTGCGGCGGCGACGGCACTGGGTATTGCAACGCCGGTCATTGCGGCACGTCTTGCCCGGTTGCAGCCGGTCGCCGGGCGGCTGGTGCGGGTGGCCGGTCGTAACGGCAGTCTGATACTGGATGACACCTACAACGCCAATCCCGGTTCGCTGCGTGCCGCACTGGAAGTGCTGGTCGCATTGCCGGCACGTCCGTGGCTGGTGCTGGGAGATATGGGTGAGCTCGGTGCTGAAGCGGAAGCGCTGCATGCGGCTGCCGGTGAACAGGCGCGGGCACTTGGTGTGGAGCGTTTATATGGTGTCGGTGAACTGAGTCGTGCGGCAGTCGATGCCTTTGGTGCCGGTGGCCGGCATTACAGTGATGTTGATGCATTGAATGCAGCACTGACCGAAGAACTTGCCGCCGGTGTAGTCATGCTTGTCAAAGGTTCGCGTTCAAGCCGGATGGAACGTGTTATTGCCGCACAACGGCTGGCGGCAAGTTGACATGTTGCTGTGGCTGACCGAATACCTGACCCATTGGCATACCGGCTTTAATGTATTCCAGTATCTGACCCTGCGCACAATTCTCGGTGTACTGACGTCGTTGTTGATAGCGTTGCTGGTCGGGCCTTACCTGATTCGGCATTTAACTACCTATCAAATCGGTCAGAGTGTGCGCGATGATGGTCCGCAGTCGCATCTCGTCAAGGCCGGTACGCCGACCATGGGCGGTGCATTGATATTGATTTCAATCAGCATCAGTACATTATGCTGGGCTGATTTGACCAACCGGTTTATCTGGGTCGCCTTGATGACGACACTGCTGTTTGGCGTAGTGGGCTGGGTTGATGACTACCGGAAAGTGGTTAACCGTGATCCAAATGGTTTATCAGCACGCTGGAAATATTTCTGGCAATCATTGTTCGGACTCGCAGCGGCCTTGTATCTTTACTATTCAGCGGGCTCCGCGGCAGAAACGGAACTGCTGATCCCGTTCGTCAAGTCCTTCAGTATCGAACTGGGGATGCTCGGTTTTATTCTGCTTACCTATTTCGTCATCGTTGGTACCAGCAACGCCGTCAATCTGACCGATGGTCTTGATGGTCTGGCGATATTGCCTACGGTTATGGTCGCCGGTGCGCTGGCGATCTTTGCCTATGTGGGCGGCAATATCCGCTTCGCTGATTATCTTGATATTCCGTATATCCCCGGTACCGGTGAACTGGCCATTTTCTGTGGTGCCATTGTCGGTGCCGGCCTCGGGTTTCTCTGGTTTAACACGTATCCGGCCCAGGTCTTTATGGGTGATATCGGTGCCCTGGCGCTGGGTGCAGCACTCGGTGTCGTTGCGGTAATGGTGCAGCAGGAACTGGTGCTGTTCATCATGGGTGGCGTGTTTGTGATCGAAACCGTTTCCGTCATCTTGCAGGTGGCTTCGTTCAAGCTGACCGGCAAACGCATCTTCCGCATGGCGCCGCTGCATCATCACTACGAACTCAAGGGCTGGCCCGAGCCGCGCGTGATTGTGCGCTTCTGGATTATCACTGTCATTCTGGTTTTGATCGGACTGGCGAGCCTGAAGATTCGCTAGGTGCTGAAATGCAAACAGCCATGAACATACATTCATCCAATAACAGCAACACGGTGCAGGCAACGCGCTATGACAGCATCGTGATCGGTCTGGGACTGACCGGGTTGGCGTGTGCACGTTATCTGGCAAGTCGCGGTGAGCGCATTGCTGTCGCTGATACGCGGCCGAATCCACCACAGCTTGACGCGTTGCGCCGCGAGCTACCGCAAGTGCCACTGTTTCTTGGTGATCTGGCAGCCGCACCACTAATGAAAGCCGCGCGTCTGGTCGTCAGTCCGGGGTTGTCACTACATGAACCGGCGCTGCAGGCAGTAAACGTGCCGGTACTGGGTGATATTGAATTGTTTGCGCAGTCGGTGACTGCGCCGATTGCTGCAATTACCGGTGCCAACGGTAAAAGCACTGTGACAACACTGCTGCAGCAAATGGCCACGCAGGCCGGATTGCGTGCTGCTGCCGGTGGCAATCTGGCGCCACCGGCGCTGGAGTTGCTGACATCACCGGAACCGGATTTGTTTGTCCTTGAATTATCCAGCTTTCAGCTCGAAACCACGCATTCGCTGAATGCGGCGGCGGCAGTGGTGTTGAATATTACGGCGGATCACATGGATCGTTACGCCGATATTACTGCCTATCAGGCAGCCAAGGCACGTATCTATCAGGGCAGTGGTGTGATGGTGATCAATCTGGATGATCCGCTTGTGCGTGAACTGCAACAGTCCAACCGGCAGACACTGGCATTTACGTTGCAGGATCCGGGTACTGATGCGCAGATATTCGGATTGCGCGATGGCTGGCTGGTGCGTGGTAATGAACAGTTGATTGCTACAGCAGATATCCGTTTGCAGGGTTTGCATAATCAGTCCAATGCACTGGCGGCATTGGCACTCGGTACAGCACTGGATTTGCCGGTCGCGGCAATGTGCCAGACGTTGCGTGAATTTGCCGGCTTGCCGCACCGTTGCCAGTGGGTCGCGCATAAATCCGGTGCCGACTGGTATAACGATTCGAAAGGCACCAACGTTGGTGCCAGCATCGCCGCTATTACCGGACTGGCCGGTGTTAATGATGTCATCCTGATTGCCGGCGGTGATGGCAAGGGTGCGGATTTCGATGAACTCGTCGCCGCGATGCGTGGCCGTGTACGGTTGGCAATATTGCTGGGCCGTGATGCCGATCGTATTGCCGCGGCAATTGCAGCACAGATACCGGTGAAAACAGTTGCTGATATGCCGGCTGCAGTAAATGCGGCGGCAGCGGCTGTGCACGCCGGTGACAAGGTACTGCTGTCACCTGCCTGTGCCAGTCTGGATATGTTCCGGGATTACAAACACCGCGGTGATGTATTCACCCGCGCCGTGCAGGAGCTGTCGTAATGGCGGTCACCATGTCACGCAACCAGGCCATACCGATGAATGCCGGCCGGGCACAACCGGAATGGTTGTCCGGCTATGATCCCTACCTGCTGGGTGTATGTCTGTTCACGCTGGCGCTGGGCCTGGTCATGATGACATCGGCCTCGATCACGATCGCCGATCGGCAATTTGGTGAACCACTGCACTATCTCTGGCGCCAGGGCGCAGCGGCCATGCTGGGTCTAGCACTCGCTTATGCCACGCTGAAAATTCCGTTGCATGTTTGGGAATTCATGAGTGTGCCGTTGCTGTTACTGGCCTTGCTGTTGCTGGCGCTGGTACTGGTACCGGGCATTGGTCGTGAAGTGAATGGCAGCATGCGCTGGATCCGCCTGGGTCCGATCAACCTGCAGGCTTCGGAGCCGGCAAAATTGTGTGTGATCGTGTATCTGGCGGGTTATCTGGTGCGTCAGGCCGAGCAGGTACGTAACAGTTTTGCCGGCTTCATTATTCCGGTGCTGGTGATGACTACTATCGCCGGGTTGTTGCTGCTGGAACCCGACTTCGGTGCCAGTGTCGTGCTGTTTACAACCGCGCTCGGCATGCTGTTTCTGGGCGGTGTGCCATTTGGTCGCTATCTGGCCTGGATGCTGGTAGCTATCACAGCACTGGCCAGTCTTGCTGTGTTGTCACCGTATCGTATGCAACGCCTGATGACATTTACCGATCCCTGGCAAGACCCGTTCAATACCGGTTTTCAGTTAACCCAGGCATTGATTGCATTCGGTCGTGGTGAATGGTTTGGCGTCGGGCTTGGCAGCAGCGTACAGAAGCTTTTTTATCTGCCCGAAGCACACACCGATTTTATTTTCTCGGTGCTGGCCGAAGAACTTGGTGTATTCGGTTGTCTGCTGGTACTCGGATTATTCTGTTTCATCATCTGGCGCGCATTCACTATCGGCCAACTGGCGATGCAGGCCGGCCAGGCATTTGCTGCCTATCTGGCCTATGGCATCGGCTTGATCATTGGCATCCAGGCCTTCATTAATATTGGCGTGAATATGGGAGTGTTGCCGACCAAGGGTCTGACATTGCCGCTGCTTTCTTACGGCAGCAACAGTCTGGTTGTTACCTGTGTCTTGCTGGCCTTGTTGTTGCGCATCGATCACGAAACCCGCAGCTCGACCCGGGCACGTTTGCCCGCAGGAGTCAGTCGCTATGTTGCTGACTAGTCTGCGCGGATTTGGTTTGAATGACAGGCCGGATGCAGCGCCATGGATGGACGTAAGCCGGAGGTGGGTATGTTGATCGTGATCATGGCAGCTGGCACCGGCGGCCACGTTTTCCCGGGGCTCGCCATGGCGGACGAGTTGCGTGCGCGTGGCCATGAAGTGATCTGGCTGGGTTCGCCACGCGGTTTGGAACAGCGGCTGGTTCCTGCGGCCGGCCTGGTGCTGGAGCAAATAGATGTTGCCGGCGTACGCGGCAAGCATGGTTTGGGGTTGTTGTTTGCACCGCTGCGGATTGCCCGGGCGTTATGGCAATCCGTATTGATATTACGTCGCTTGCAGCCGTCCATGGTGCTGGGGATGGGAGGCTTTGTCAGCGGTCCCGGCGGTCTCGCTGCATGGCTGTTGCGGATCCCGTTATGCATTCACGAACAAAATGCCATTGCCGGCTTGACCAATCGCTGGCTCAGTCGTCTGGCGCAGCGGGTGTTGGTCGCGTTTCCGGGAACGCTGACCGACGCCGGTGACAAGGTAACCGAGGTAGGGAATCCGGTACGTAGCAGTCTGCATAATTTACCGGTACCGGACGAACGGTTTGCCGGTCGCCGCGGTTTACGTTTGCTGATAGTCGGTGGCAGTCAGGGTGCGCATCGACTCAATCAGGTGGTGCCGGCAGCAGTGGGCCAATTGCAGGCGCAGCTGGGCGCGGAAAATATAGAAGTATGGCATCAGACCGGTGAGCGCGATGCCGATTTGGTCCAGCGCAATTATTTGACGCTGAATATTCGTGCCCGTGTCGGTGCGTTTATTGATGATATGGCGGCGGCATATAGCTGGGCTGATCTGGTGATTTGCCGTGCCGGAGCACTGACGCTGGCGGAACTTACTGCAGTTGGACTCGGTGCTGTACTGGTGCCGTTTCCGCATGCCGTCGATGACCATCAAACGGCAAATGCGCGCTGGTTGAGTCAGGCCGGTGGCGCTGTCCTGATACAGGAACAATTGCTGACACCGGCGACGCTGGCGAGTCAGTTGCAAGTGCTGGGTAATGAACGGGCGAAATTGATCGATATGGCCAACAAGGCGCGCGCGTTGGCGCGACCGCAGGCGGCACAACAGATGGCTGATATTTGCCTGGAGGTGGCGCATGCCGACGCCGCGTGAACACCGGATGGGTCGTGTCAAACATATCCACTTTGTCGGTGTCGGTGGTGCCGGTATGGGCGGTATTGCCGAAGTCCTGCATAACCTCGGTTATGAAGTCAGTGGTTCAGACTTGTGTGCGAATGCAATGACCCGGCATCTACAGGGGCTCGGCGTCAGGATTTTACAGGGACATGTGCCGGAGCATGTCAACGGCAGTGATGTTGTGGTGGTATCAAGTGCGATACAGCGCAGTAATCCGGAACTCGATGCGGCGCGGCAATTACGTATCCCGATTGTACCGCGCGCCGAAATGCTCGCCGAGTTGATGCGCTTTGCCCAGGGTATTGCCGTGGCCGGCACACATGGCAAAACCACGACCACGAGTCTGATCGCCAGTGTACTGGCGGAAGGTAATCTGGATCCAACTTATGTAATCGGTGGCTTGCTGAACAGTTCGGGTACACATGCGAAGCTGGGCACAGGCCGCTACTTTGTGGCCGAAGCCGATGAAAGCGATGCGTCATTTTTACATCTGCAACCGATGTTGTCGGTATTGACCAATATTGATGCTGATCATCTGGAAACTTACGGCGGTGATTACGCCAATCTGCGCCAGCATTTCATCGAGTTTCTGCATCGCTTGCCGTTTTACGGTCTCGCCGTGGTCTGCAATGACGATCCCGGTGTGCGCGATATTCTGGCAGAGGTGTCGCGGCCGATTCTGACTTATGGCATTGATGCCGAAGCCGATTTGCAGGGCCGTTTGCTGCGTCAATCCGGCAGCCGCTGCTGGTTCAGTGCGCACCGGGGCGCGGATGATCCGGGGCATGAATACGAATTGAATCTGCCCGGTAAACATAATGTGCTGAATGCGCTGGCAGCGATTGCGGTCGCCGAAGAAATGGGCGTTGAGCGCAGTGTGATAGCCAGGGGCCTGAAAGATTTTCAGGGTATCGGCCGGCGTCTGCAGGTGCTTGGTGAAATTGATAACAACGTCTTGTTGATAGATGACTATGCCCATCACCCGAGCGAAATCAGTTGCACGCTGGAAGCGGTACGCGCGGGCTGGCCGGCTCGGCGGGTGGTCGTTGTGTTTCAGCCGCATCGTTACACGCGTACGCGGGATTTGTTTGAAGACTTCGTACAGGTGCTGTCACGTATAGATGTATTGCTACTGCTGGATATTTATCCGGCCGGTGAAACGGCTATTGCAGGAGCTGACAGCCGTTCGCTGTGCCGTGCGATTCGCCTGCGGGGCCAGGTCGAGCCGGTGTTTGTCGAGGAACGGGACGAAGTCTATTCGTTATTGCCTGGTGTGTTACAGCCGAATGATTTGCTGTTGGTGCTGGGTGCCGGTGATATCGGTTCACTGGCACCGGAACTTAAACGTCGTTTCACCGGTGCAGTGCATTGAGATTGACTGATGCCCTCTGCGACCGCTCACAACCAGGAAATGCAACTCAACGGGATACCGCCGGCAGGAGTACTGATGCGTGGTGAGTTGAAAGTGAACGAGCCATTGTCGCGCCATACCACCTGGCGGGTGGGTGGCCCGGCCGAGCGCTTTTATCAGCCGGCCGATCTTGATGATCTGGCTGCATTCCTGGCGCAGTTACCAGCGAGCGAGCCGCTGACCTGGCTGGGTCTTGGCAGCAACCTGCTGGTACGCGACGGTGGTGTTGCCGGCACAGTGATTTCGCTGGCCTTGATTCCGGACAACCTGCAACACACAGGTGAATTGACTATCAGCGCGAATGCCGGGGTTGCCTGCGCCAAACTGGCCCGTTTCAGTGCCGAGGTCGGCCTGACCGGGGCGGAATTTCTGGCCGGCATTCCCGGCACTCTGGGTGGCGCGCTGGCGATGAATGCCGGTGCCTGGGGCGGTGAGACCTGGACCATTATCGACTGGGTTGACGTGATGAATCGGCATGGTCAGCGCCAGCGTTTACACAGCAAGGATTTCGAAATCGGATATCGCAGTGTAAAAGCTGCAGCCGAATGCTGGTTTGTGGCCGCGGGTTTGCGCCTGCAACCCGATATTGATGCGCAGGCCAGACAGCGTATTCGTGACCTGCTTGCCGAGCGTGGTGCGAGCCAGCCCATGGGTCTGCCGAGTTGTGGTTCGGTATTTCGTAATCCGCCGGGTGACCATGCCGGCCGTCTGATTGAACAGGCCGGGCTGAAAGGTTTCCGCATAGGTGCTGCGGGTGTTGCAGAGAAACATGCGAATTTCATTATCAATCACGGTGGCGCGAGCGCGGCCGATATTGAAGCGTTGATTGAACATGTGCGCCAGACAATTCGGGTCATGACCGGTATTGAATTGATTCCGGAAGTCAGGGTGATTGGTGAAGTTCTACCGGAACGTAACGAGGACGATCGGCTGTGACTACAGCAAACCGGCAATACGGCAAAGTCGCGGTGTTACTCGGCGGTAATTCGGCCGAACGCGAAATTTCGCTGAAAAGCGGCAACGCAGTGCTGGCGGCATTGCAACGCCAGGGCATTGATGCCCATGGCGTGGATCCGCAGGACGGCCTGTTTGAGCCATTGCGAAGCGGCCGGTTTGAACGTGCATTTATTCTACTGCATGGCCGTGGCGGTGAAGACGGTGCCGTTCAGGGTGCGCTTGAATGGCTCGGGATTCCATACACCGGCAGTGGTGTGCTTGGTTCGGCACTGGGTATGGACAAGTTGCGCACCAAGCAGATCTGGCTCGAGCTCGGTATATCGACACCACCACATGCGGTGGTACGCAGTGCCGTGGAATTACAGGCCTTTGCCGATGAAGCCGGATTTCCGCTGGCAGTGAAACCGGTGCATGAAGGTTCGAGCATTGGCATGAGCCGGGTTGAACAGGCGGAGCAGATCACTGCCGCCTATGAAGCCGCCGCCGGTCATGACGACATCGTGCTGGTAGAACGCTGGATCAGCGGCGCTGAGTACACGGCCAGTATTCTCGGGACGCAGGTATTGCCACTTATCCGGCTGGAAACGCCGCGCACTTTTTATGACTTTGAAGCCAAGTATCTGGCTGACAGCACACATTATTATTGTCCGTGTGGTCTGGCTGCCGAAGTCGAGGCTGATATTGCCGCACTGTGCCAGTACGCGTTCAGTGCGATTGGTGCCAGCTGCTGGGGCCGGGTGGATCTGATGCTCGACAGTGCCCAGCAGCCATGGTTGCTGGAAGTTAACACGGTACCCGGTATGACTGATCACTCGCTGGTGCCGATGGCGGCAGCACAGGCCGGTATGGATTTTGATGAACTGGTATTACGCATTCTGGATACGAGTATGGAGCGCAAGCTGGCATGGGTACCGACGAACAATACATAAGTATGCCGACCGGCTTTACCCCGACTGCGGCAAAGCGCACGGCGTCCCGGCGTCTGGAAACCGAAGCTGTGGATATTGATGCTGCGGAGGCTGATGCCAACAACACAAGCCGGTCGTTCTTGATCGGCGGTGTACTGAGCCTGTTATTACTGCTCGGCTTGATTGCTGCCGCGCTGCATCTGCTGCAACCGCAGACACTGCCGATAAAACAGGTACGGATAGAAGGCGAATTCCGGCACTTGAGCCAGGCCGATATTCAGCAACTGGTGAGCCGCAAGATACGTGGTGGCTTTTTCAGTGTTGATGTTGCGGCGCTGCGTGATGCAGTAGCTGCCGAACCCTGGGTACGTGACGTGCAGGTACAACGGGTCTGGTCGGATGCATTACAGGTGTCAATCCGGGAACAGTTGCCATTGGCGCGCTGGGCGGATAGCGGGCTGGTCAATGCTGACGGGGATTATTTTCAACCACAGCAGGTAGCGCAGCTTGAAAACCTGCCGCAGCTTAACGGGCCAGATAACACGCAGGCACAGATGACACAGCACTTGCTGCAATTACAGCAGGCGCTGGCGCCGCTGGGAATCGAGATTGCGGAACTTGAACTGACCGAGCGGCGGGCATGGTCGTTTATTACCCGCACGGGTTTGCAGGTGGTACTTGGCCGTGAGGCATTCAATCAGCGCTTGCAGCGGTTTGTCACACTGGTGTCAGAGAACCTCGGCGATCAATTGAACCGTGCGGTTTATGTGGACATGCGTTACCCGAACGGCTTCGCCGTACGGTTCAACAAGGCAGCGCGTGCTACTGCACAAGGCGATGGAGCGGTATAAAAATGGGCAGAAAAACAGACAAAAATCTGATTGTAGGACTCGATATTGGCACATCCAAGGTAGTCGCGATTGTTGGTGAGATCGTTGGCGAGGATGAGGTCGAGATCATCGGCATCGGTTCAAACCCGTCACGCGGATTAAAGCGTGGTGTTGTTGTGAACATTGAATCCACCGTGCATTCAATCCAGCGTGCCATAGAAGAAGCTGAATTGATGGCCGGCTGCGAGATTCATTCAGTCTATGCCGGTATCGCCGGCAGCCATATCCGCAGCCTGAATTCGCACGGCATAGTGGCAATCCGGGATCACGAAGTGACCGCCGGTGATATCGATCGGGTCATAGATGCGGCGCGTGCAGTGGCGATTCCGGCCGATCAGAAGATTCTGCATATCCTGCCGCAGGAATTCGTGGTCGATTCGCAGGAAGGTGTGAAAGAGCCGATTGGCATGTCAGGTGTGCGGCTGGAAGCCAAGGTACATATGGTCACGGGTGCAGTCAGTGCCGCGCAGAATATTATCAAGTGTGTGCGCCGCTGCGGGCTTGAAGTTGACGATATTATTCTCGAGCAACTGGCATCAAGTCAGTCAGTGTTGACTGAAGATGAGAAAGAGCTGGGTGTTTGTCTGGTCGATATTGGTGGTGGCACAACCGATATCGCCGTATTTACCGGCGGCGCCATCGCGCATACCGCAGTTATTCCGATTGCCGGCGATCAGGTCACCAACGATATCGCCGTGGCACTGCGAACACCGACGCAGCATGCCGAAGACATCAAGATCAAATATGCCTGTGCGTTAACGCAGCTGGCGAGTCCGGATGAAACTATTGAAGTACCGAGCGTCGGTGACCGACCGGCACGGCGGCTTGCGCGCCAGACGCTGGCCGAAGTCGTTGAGCCCAGATATGAGGAATTATTCACACTGGTGCAGGCGGAACTGCGGCGCAGTGGTTTTGAAGACATGATCGCCGCCGGTGTGGTGCTTACCGGCGGTAGTTCGAAGATGGAAGGTGCCGTCGATCTGGCGGAAGAGATTTTCCATATGCCGGTGCGGCTGGGCTTGCCACAGTACGTGACCGGCCTGTCTGACGTTGTGCGTAATCCGATTCATGCGACCGGCGTTGGTCTGTTGTTGTTCGGTCTCCGGCAGCAGCGTGAGAGTCTGCCGCATTTGCACAAGGACGGCGGTTTTCAGGGTTTGCTGGAGCGCATGAAAGGCTGGTTCCAGGGCAATTTTTAGGCCATGCAATTACAGCTCATTTACAAGGTGGTTGCATGTACCGGGTTACAACAGGTAACACATTATTTAAAAGGTCAGATTCACGGCAGATACATATTCATTTTTTCGCGCGGAGGATATCAACATGTTTGAACTAGTCGATGCAGAGAACCAGACGGCCATTATCAAGGTCATCGGTGTTGGCGGTGGCGGTGGTAACGCCCTGCAACATATGGTTAATGCCAATATTGAAGGAGTCGATTTTATTTGCGGTAATACCGACTCGCAGGCATTAAAAAATTCCACAGCCAAAACGCTGTTGCAGTTGGGTAGCAATATCACCAAGGGGCTAGGTGCCGGTGCCAATCCGGATGTTGGCCGGCAGGCAGCACTGGAGGATCGTGACCGTATCATGGATGTACTGGAAGGTGCGGACATGGTCTTTATCACTGCCGGCATGGGCGGTGGTACCGGTACCGGTGCGGCACCCATCGTCGCCCAGGTCGCCCGTGAAATGGGTATTCTCACGGTTGCCGTGGTGACCCGGCCATTCGCGTTTGAAGGCAAAAAGCGTGGTCAGATTGCCGACGATGGTATCAAGGAGCTGACGCAGTATGTTGACTCGCTGATCACAATCCCGAATGAAAAACTGCTGTCAGTACTGGGAGACAAGATCAGCCTGCTGGATGCATTCAAGGCGGCCAATGATGTTCTGCTCGGTGCGGTACAGGGTATTGCTGAGCTCATCACCCGGCCGGGGCTGATCAACGTTGATTTTGCCGATGTCCGTACAGTCATGTCGGAAATGGGTATGGCGATGATGGGATCCGGCAAGGCTACGGGCGACGATCGGGCCGTCAAGGCGGCAGAATCAGCAATCTCCAGTCCATTGCTGGAAGATGTTAACCTGTCCGGTGCCCGCGGCATTCTGGTCAATATTACGGCCGGTATGGATATGTCGATTGGCGAGTTCAATGAGGTTGGTAATACGGTCAAGGGTTTTGCCTCTGACAATGCCACCGTGGTGGTGGGAACCGTCATTGACCCGGCCATGCAGGGTGATTTGCGCGTTACCATTGTCGCGACCGGCCTTGGCCAGGCGGTGCAGCAGGAAGAAACCGGCAAAGTGAAGCTGGTGCAGGCTGCCGGTGCCGAAGTCGACTACAAATCCCTGGATCGGCCAGCCGTCATGCGGAACCAGGATGCCAGCGGCAAGTCGCACAAGCCGCAGGAATCCGATCCCGATTACCTTGATATTCCGGCATTTTTGCGGCGTCAGGCAGACTGAGACAGGATCGGCAAATATCAATAGTTACGGCGACTGTCAACGATAACTACTTGACAGCACAGGTCTTTATAGATGAAACTCATTCCCGGTAGGTTGAGAGGGGAGCCATCGGGTATGGCTTTTTGGAGCACCAGAGTTTAGATGATAAAACAAAGAACACTTAAAAATGTTATTCGGGCCACAGGTGTGGGCCTGCATACAGGCAAAAAAGTTTACCTTACGCTCCGTCCCGCTGCCGCGAATACCGGCATCGTTTTTCGGCGTGTCGATCTCGATCCGGCGGTAGAAATTGCCGCGCGTCCGGAAAATGTTGGTGACACTCGCCTGTCGACTACATTGGTGAACGGCGACGTTCGCATTTCTACGGTCGAACATCTGTTATCTGCCCTGGCCGGTTTCGGTATCGATAATGCCTACATTGATCTGAGCTCGGATGAGGTCCCCATCATGGATGGCAGCGCCGGACCGTTTGTATTCCTGATTCAGTCAGCCGGGGTTATGGAACAGGATGCCCCGAAGAAATTTATCCGCATCAAGAAGCCAATCCGGGTACAGGAAGACGACAAATGGGTGATGTTCGAGCCGTTTGAAGGTTTCAAGGTCGGCTTCTCTATTGAATTCAACCACCCCGCCTTTAGTGAAAAAAACTGCAGCGCTGAAATCGACTTCTCCACAACATCATTTGTGAAAGAAGTCAGTCGTGCGCGCACGTTCGGTTTTATGCGGGATGTGGAGTTGTTACGGGAAAACAATCTGGCGCTGGGCGGCAGTCTGGACAATGCCGTTGTCGTTGATGATTACCGTATCCTGAATGAAGATGGCCTGCGCTATGAAGATGAGTGTGTAAAACACAAAATCCTGGATGCCATCGGCGATCTGTACCTGCTCGGCCACAGCCTGATTGGCGCATTTCGTGGCCACAAGTCGGGCCATGCCCTCAATAACCGTTTGCTTTGTGACCTGATGGCAGATGAATCTGCCTGGGAACTGGTGACGTTTGAGGATGAAGTTGCATTACCTATTTCGTTTGTACAATCGGTACCGGCCAGCTGGTAAGTCGGTAACGAACTGTTAAGGGTATATTAATCAGGGAAGCTCTGAATTAACCAGAGGCTCCCTGGAAGAAAAAGGCAGCAATGCCGGCCTAGGTTTTGGTGTTATTGGCCAGACGTTGTAATGCCGAACGAAGTTTGGGGTCGTCTATGGAAAGGGCGACATCCTGAAGCAGCCGCGCCGTCTGTGAGGACAGAGGCGTCAGACTCACTGGAGTTTTCTCGCTCGGAATGGTCGGTGGTACCGACTTGACGCGTACAGTCTTGATAGTTGCGAGTAGTGCATTGTCATGATTTTGAGCATGGCTGTGTACAGCCTGCAACAAATCCGGCGTCAGAAAACGAAGTTTTGCAGCCCATGCCGGGGAGTCGGTATGCACTGTCAGAATGCCGGCATTAACAGCCGCTGCCCGGGTATGAGCAGCGACTGCAGGCGGCAGGACTTCATCCAGGATTTTCCTGATCGTTGCCAGATGCCGCAACTGTTCAGCCATTTGTAACAACTGGGGATTTCGACGCAGGATTGAACCGAGATTCTGAACTGACATAACCCTATTCTAACCTCGATCGATGAGGCTGGGTAACGACAGCGCAATCGCTATGCAATTTATATTAATTAATCGTTACGGCACCAGTACACGTTTGCAACTGGGTCCTCTGCAACTGGGCCTGTTTGTCATACTGACTGCCGCACTGGCTACCGGCGTGTTCTATGGCGGCGTGCAATTTGCACAGGGTTATAGCGACCAGAGCATGGCTCATGTCTATGACAACGCGGGTCATATCTGGCGGCAGGAACTCGCCGAACAACGTGAACAGATAGCCAGCGCCAAGGATTCAGCCAATCAGCAGCTAAGCGCAATGGCAGCCCGGCTCAGCAAGCTGCAAGGACATATTTTCCGTCTCGACGCGCTCGGTGCACGGCTGGCCAATATGGCGGACCTCGAAGATTTTGATTTTGGCGTTGACAGCCCTCCAGGCATGGGCGGCCCGATGCCTGAGCTCCAGACTGATATGGAACAGGGGGATCTGGTCGCAGCACTGGACGAGCTGACGCGTGAGCTCGATGAGCGCGCCGATAAACTGACGGCAATGGAACGCTTGTTGATGAACCGTAATTTGCGTGAGGACATTCTGCCGGCAGGCAGTCCGGTCCGGGGCGGTTGGGTCTCGTCTCTTTTCGGTATGCGCAGCAATCCGATCAGTGGCCGCCGTGAGATGCACACCGGCATTGATTTTGCCGGCAAGGTGGGGACCCACATCCACTCGGTTGCGGCAGGCGTAGTGACCTATTCGGGGCGTAACGGTGGTTATGGCAATATGGTGGAAATCAACCACGGTGATGGCTACGTTACCCGCTATGCCCACAACAGGGAGAACCTGGTGAGTGTTGGCGAGCGGGTCGACAAGGGGGCCCCGATAGCCCTGATGGGCGATACAGGCCGTTCTACCGGGGTCCATCTGCACTTTGAAGTCATGCACGATGGTAAAACCGTTAACCCAAAGCAGTATATTTCGGTAAACTAAACGCAGTTATTCCCGTCATATGACGCGAGACCGGCCGCAGGTGCCCACCTGGCGGCCGTGTTTGTTTGTGACGAATCGCTTTTATATGGTCAGGCAGAATCTGAAATTACCGGGCAGTAATGCACTGCAGGAACCTCTGGCTTTAGCACAGGTACCGCTCTACAGCGTCCGTCTCAGTTTTTTCCTGTCGAATTTCCCCAAACTGGATTTTTTATGATCAGCGGGTTAGTAAAAAAAGTATTTGGTAGTCGTAATGAGCGTGCATTAAAACGCATGCAAAAAACAGTTGGTCAGATAAATGCATTCGAAGTCGAGTTCGAACAGTTATCCGATTCTGATTTACGTGCCAAAACGGATGATTTTCGTGAACGCTATCAACAGGGCGAAAGTCTGGACTCGTTACTGCCCGAGGCTTTTGCTGTAGTGCGTGAAGCCAGTAAACGTGTTCTCGGATTGCGCCATTTCGATGTACAGCTTATTGGTGGCATGGTACTGAATCTTGGCAATATCGCCGAAATGCGTACCGGTGAAGGTAAAACGCTTGTCTCTACATTACCCGCCTATCTGAATGCACTCACCGGTAATGGTGTGCATATCATCACAGTCAATGATTATCTTGCCCAACGTGATGCCAACTGGATGGGCAAGATACATGAATTGCTGGGGTTGCGTGTTGGCGTCATCATTTCCGGGCTTGATGCTGATCAGCGACGCGAAGCCTACGCCGCCGATATTACCTATGGCACCAATAACGAATTCGGTTTTGATTACTTGCGTGACAACATGGCCAAATCTACCGATGGCCGGGTGCAGCGTGGACTGAATTTTGCGATTGTCGATGAAGTTGATTCGATTTTAATTGATGAAGCACGTACGCCGCTGATTATTTCAGGGGCGGTTGATGACAAGACCGATCTGTATCAGAAAATCAATAAACTGGTACCGAAGCTGATACGCCAGCAGGAAGAGGATGGGCCTGGCGATTACAGCGTGGATGAAAAATCCAAGCAGGTGTATCTAACCGAATCAGGCCATGAAAAAGTTGAAAACATGCTTACTGACGCCGGCATCCTCGAAGCCGGGCAAAGTCTTTATGATGCAGTCAATATCAGCATATTCCACCATCTGAATGCAGCATTACGTGCGCATGTACTGTTTCAGCGTGATGTTGCCTATATCATCAAGGATAATCAGGTCATTATTGTGGATGAATTTACCGGCCGGACAATGCCGGGTCGGCGCTGGTCGGAAGGATTGCATCAGGCGATAGAAGCCAAGGAAGGAGTACCCATTCAGAGTGAGAATCAGACACTCGCCTCGATTACTTACCAGAATTATTTTCGTCTATACAAGAAGCTTTCCGGCATGACCGGTACCGCAGACACCGAAGCTTTTGAGTTTCAGCAGATTTACGGTCTTGAAGTGCTGGTCATTCCCACAAACATGCCCATGATCCGTCTTGATCATGGCGACATGGTGTTTTTAACTGCACGGGAAAAATACGATGCTGTTGTCGCGGATATTAAGGACTGTCGTCAGCGTAAACAGCCGGTACTGGTCGGAACAACCTCAATTGAAGTTTCCGAGTATCTGTCGGGACTGTTGCAAAAGGAAAATATTGAACACCAGGTATTGAATGCAAAATTTCATGAAAAGGAAGCCGAGATTATTGCCCAGGCCGGCCGCCCGGGCGCGGTAACGATTGCTACCAACATGGCAGGTCGCGGTACTGATATTGTGCTTGGCGGCAATCCGGATATTGAAATTGATGCTCTTGAGGATGCCGATGAGGCGGCAATAAATGCTATCCGGGAAGCCTGGCAACAACGGCATGATGAGGTTATCCGTGCTGGCGGATTGCATATTATCGGTACCGAAAGACACGAATCACGCCGTATTGATAACCAGTTGCGCGGCCGTTCCGGTCGTCAGGGCGATCCGGGTTCCAGTCGATTTTATCTGTCACTGGAAGACAATCTCATGCGCATTTTTGCCTCAGACCGGGTTTCCGGCTGGATGCAAAAGCTTGGCATGGAAGAGGGCGAGGCAATCGAGCATCCCTGGGTGACCAAGGCAATCGAAAATGCCCAGCGCAAGGTGGAAGCGCACAACTTTGATATACGTAAACACCTGCTTGACTATGACGATGTTGCAAATGATCAGCGTAAAGTGGTTTACGAGCAGCGCAACGAACTGCTTGATGTTGAGGATGTTTCTGAGAACATTCAGGCAATTCGTGCAGAGATTATTGATAGTGTCGTCAGTGATTATGTTGCGCCTGGCAGTATTGATGAACAATGGGATATTGAAGGATTAACCCAGATACTGGCGCAGGAATTCTCATTGGAGCTACCGTTGGCTGAGTGGCTGGAGCAGGATGACAAGCTTGATGAAGAGGGCCTGCGTGAGAAAATCATCACAGCGGCAGAGACCGCAGCCAGAGACAAGGAAGCTGCTTTTGGTGCAGATTTGATGCGCCGTGTTGAAAAGCAGCTGATGCTGGATGTATTGGATCGGCACTGGATGGAGCATCTGGCTGCCCTGGATCATCTGCGTCAGGGAATAGGTTTACGCAGTTATGCTGCCAAAAATCCAAAACAGGAATTCAAGAAAGATGCATTCGATCTGTTTGTACAAATGCTGGATAACGCCAAACGTGAAATGATCAGCATTCTGGCACGGGTACAGTTACGATCGGAAGCTGATATGGAAGCTGCTGCCGAACGCCAGCGTCAGGCAGTGGCTGCGCGTATGCAATTCAATCATCCGGCTGCCCCCGATGCCTTGCAGGGCGACAGCGCCACTCAACAACCACAGCAGCCGCAACTGGCACAACGTCCGGCAAAGCCCGAAACAGTGGTTCGTGAAGGTCGCAAGGTGGGCCGGAATGAGCCGTGCCCCTGTGGTTCCGGCAAGAAATACAAACAATGCCATGGCAAACTGGCCTGAGGCTGGAGCAGTAGTATGGCTGTAGGTTTGCCGGCTGTTCCGGAACTGCATCCAGTTGCCGGTATTCGGCTTGGCACCGCCGCTGCCGGTATTCGTAAACCTGATCGCGCTGATTTACTTATTATTGAAATGCAAGCAGGCGGTTTGGCGGCCGCTGCATTTACCCGCAATCGTTTTTGTGCCGCGCCGGTACAAATCGCACGCAAACATTTACAGGCACAATCACCACGCTACTGCCTGATCAATAGTGGTAATGCGAATGCCGGCACCGGGACGGCGGGATATCAGGCCGCGCTTGATTGCTGTGCAGCTGTCGCTGCGCTGACAGCTACCAATATCGAGAATATTCTCCCGTTTTCAACCGGTGTGATAGGCGAACCTCTGCCACTGGATCGTATTTATGCGAGATTGCCTGACGCACTGGCTGATCTTGGTCCGGATAACTGGCTGGCAGCAGCGCGGGCTATCATGACTACGGATACTCTGCCAAAGGGGTACAGCCTGAGCCGTAGTATTAATGGTCAGACCGTCACGTTTACCGGTATTGCAAAAGGTGCCGGTATGATCAAACCGAATATGGCAACCATGCTGGCCTTCATGGCAACAGATGCACAGTTGCCACAGGACCTGATACAAAACTGTCTTGATGAAGTGGTTGATAAAACGTTCAATCGCATTACGATTGATGGTGATACATCGACCAATGATGCCTGCCTGTTACTCGCCAGCGGCAAGTCTGTAACTATTGCTGCTGACGACACTGACGCCCTGAATATATTCAGATCAGCAGTGTTTGAATTGGCCTCCCGGCTTGCGCAGGCGGTAGTACGCGATGGTGAGGGCGCGACACGATTTGTCACGATTGCTGTCGCCGAAGGTCAGAATGAGCACGAATGTTTGCAAATCGCCTATGCTATTGCTGAATCTCCACTGGTTAAAACGGCATTGTTTGCAGCTGATCCGAACTGGGGACGAATTCTCGCTGCCATAGGCCGTAGTGGCCCGGAAGACATGGATATCAATCTTGTAACAATTCATCTGGACGATGTCTGCCTTGCACGTGAAGGCGGTCGCGCCCTGGATTATCAGGAAGCCGCAGCACAAGCGGTCATGTCGAAACCGGAATTCACTATTCACGTGAATCTGGGCCGGGGCAATGCAACTACAAGTGTCTGGACCTGTGATTTATCATATGACTATGTCCGGATAAATGCTGAATACCGGACCTGAACGCCTGGGCAGTATAAATCATTTACCGTATTAACTTTCATGTTTGACCTTGCCGAGCCATTGCATATCGCTGTTGGTGTGATCCGTAACGAGCATGGTCATGTATTGATCGCGCAACGGTCATCATATTTGCGTCAGGGTGGTTTGTGGGAATTTCCCGGTGGCAAGGTCGAGGCCGGTGAATCGGTGCATGAAGCACTTGCTCGCGAATTGCTGGAAGAACTGAATCTGTATGTTGAACACACCCGGCCACTGTTACGTGTTCGGCATACCTATCCGGAGTACCCGGTATTACTGGATGTTTGGCAGATAGATGTCTGGCATGGCGATGTGTATGGTCGTGAGGGACAGCCGATTGAATGGCGAGCAGTCGCGCATTTGCGGGAGCGTGATTTTCCTGAAGCGAATCAGGCGATCATCCGCGCGCTCGAATTACCACCGCTGTATCTGATCTCGCCGCCTGTTGGTAAAAGTTATGCCGACTTTATTGCGCGTGCGGAATATTGCCTGCAAGCTGGTGTACGGCTATTGCAATTGCGCAGTACACCTGATGCCAGTGATTCTTATCGGCAGCTTGTGCTGACATTAAAGGCACGCTGTGATGAATACGGGGCCAGGTTATTGTTGAATGCCCGGGCTGGAGAATCCCTGGCGACATTGACACATGGTTTACACCTGCCGGCTGCCCGATTACTGCAGTTGAATACTCGTCCGCTTGGCGATGATTTCTTTGTGGCTGCATCATGCCATAACCGTATGGAAGTGGAGCATGCAGTACGACTGGGGCTGGATTTCATCGTCCTGTCACCAGTCCAGGCGACACCAAGTCATCCCGGTACAGATACCCTGGGCTGGGAAGGGCTGCATTATCTTACCGAATACGCGAGCATGCCGGCCTATGCATTGGGTGGTATGCAACCGGATGATATGACTACTGCACAAAGTGCCGGTGCCCAGGGTATCGCAATGCTAAGCGGTGTCTGGCAGGCGCCGGATCCGGCTGGAGTTATTCGTGCTTGTATGAATTGTGAGTAGTGAATTTCAAGTAAACAGGAACCAGCATGTTCCAGGATGTAATCACCAATCAATGCCGTGTACTTTGGTCCGGATCCGTGGGCCAGTCTGTCCCGTCAATCTCCTCTGTTGAAGACTTGTCCGCTATACGGTGACTCTCATCAAACCAGGCACCAAGATCCAGCAACCGGCAGCGTTCCGAGCAAAACGGACGCCAGCAATTTTGTGTTTTATCCAGTGAGGATTGTTGGCCACACTGCGGGCATACACCGATTAATCTACTCATAACATGCAGCAATTTAACTCAAATTCAATATCGTCGCTGGCTTGCACCGGTCGTATCCGGGTGTCGGTTTGTTCAAGAAAACGAATAGTGAAACGATGGCGGCTGCCGCTTATCTCCGGGAAAAATGTTGAAGAGGCCGGCAATATAACGCGCAACAACTGACAACTGGCATTGGCATCAAGATTTTTCTGAAAGAAGCCGCCGTGGGCAAGACAACGTTCCGGGTTACTGCTGTTACGGATCATCGCCAGGGCGAATTCTATACCTTTGCGAATAATTTGCAGATCACGACTCCATCGTTCGATGTCCTGAAAACGCCGATCAGCTGGCTGGCTGAGCCAGTGATGGTATGCGGGCAAGTCAAAATTACATGTGCCGCCAGGAATGCTGCTGCGCTGCTTGATTGCCGTAATGAGCTCATCCTGCCGCAATGCCTGCCCCGGTTGACAGGATGGATCACGTAATTGCTCAAGCAGTTCGCTCAGGTCAGCCAGGAGTTCGTTCAGACGCTCACCATCAACGGCCGGGTTCTTTTGCCAGGCAACCAGGCAATTGGAGTGACGCTCCAGTTCCTTGATGAGTTCGCCCTTGAGATCACTGCGACCAAGCAAGTCGGCAATTTCCTGCAGCATATGCACGGCGATGCGGCTGTCCCATTCACGTGAATCCCGCATGCGCATGCCGACATGCTGAAATAAATGCTCAAGCCGCAACAATCCACGCACCCGCTCATTGAGCGGTTGTTCATAGATAATGGTTGCCGGGGCCGCGGATTCGGGCATTTAATATTCCAGACTCAATGTTTTGTTGAATACCGGTTATGTTCCTTGTTCACGCTGCCAGGAGTAGTGCTGGCAAAGTCCTGGCCTGATTCCCTGTCTACCATCCCGGAAAACAGCTTTTGATAACATTGATGTAGTTTTTCTACAGCAGCACAAAGTTGTGCCGGGGAACCCTCGTTATTGATCACATCATCGGCCTGTTCCAGCCGTTCATTACGTGATATCTGACTTTGCATAATACGCTCAATTTCATCTCGTTCAGCGGTATCACGTGTCAATGCACGCTCAATTTGCAAATCTTCCGGACAGTCAATAACCAGTATTCGGTCTACTGCTGTTTCTATGGAGTCCATTCTGGAGCGTGTTTCAAGCAATAACGGCAACATCCAGACGATATAGACATCATTCGCGAATTGTGCAGTTTGCTCAACCAGTGTCTGATAAACCGATGGGTGTACCAGATTTTCAAGTTGTTCGCGTTCAGCCGGGTTGCTGAAAACATATCGACGCAGCTTCTGACGATCCAGCAGGCCACTGGCTGTTAGCATGTCTTTGCCAAAGTGTTCGATAACCTTCTCATACACGGGTTGTCCCGGAGCCATCAGATCGCGGCTAATCTGATCAGCATCAAATACTTTCACTCCCAGCCCGGCAAAACATTTAGCCGCGCTTGATTTGCCACTGCCAATCCCGCCGGTCAAACCAACAAGGCCAGGCCGATTCATGGCGTCAGTGCCCAGTTCAGATAAATATTTTGCAGCAGTTGACCCCAATATAATGCAATCCAGCCAGCGATAGCGAGGTAGGGTCCAAATGGAATCGCCTGGCTGCGTTCGCGGCCGCCAAAAATGATCAAGCTTATTCCGACAATTGCACCGGCGAAAGATGCCAGAATGATAATGAGAGGCAGTTGTTGCCAGCCAAGCCAGGCCCCGAGCATGGCCAGTAACTTGAAATCACCAAACCCCATACCTTCCTTGCCGGTTAATAAACGGAAAACCTGAAAGACCGACCAGAGAACACCATAGCCAAGTATTGCACCCAGCACTGCGGACTCGAGCGGGGTAAACACGGCAAATATATTGACTGCGATACCCAGCCACAACAACGGCAGGGTGATATCGTCGGGCAACAGCCTGGTGTCATAGTCAATCAGGCCCAGTGTCAATAGTGCCCAACTCAGCAGCGTGGCAAGGATTGCTGTAATTCCAAAGCCAAAATACCAGGCAGCCAATACAGCAAGTGCGGCAGCCGTCAATTCCACCAACGGGTAGCGTATTGAAATATCAGTCAGACAGGCAGAGCACTGGCCGCGCAGGAAGATATAACTCAGGATCGGAATATTTTCATACCAGCGGATTGCATGATTGCACTGCGGACAACGTGAGCGAGGCCTTACCAGACTGAATGGTTCAGCGAGAGGTTCAGCTGGCAGTTCCAGCAATTCCCGGCACTGGGAATGCCAATCACGTTCCATGATGCGTGGTAGCCGATATACCACAACATTCAGGAAACTGCCGACCAACAGGCCAAACAAACCCATGGTGAGGATAAAAGCTGTCGGGCTGCTGGCAAGATAGTCGAGTATTGTCATAGTTGGGAATTAAAAACGGCCGTCGTGACGGCCGTTTTTGTTGTTGGGCACTGTGGAATATTCAGGCAGGTTTTATCAAACCACCTGACCCATTTTGAAGATTGGCAGATACATCGCGACCACCAGGCCGCCAATGATGACACCAAGGAAAGCCATAATTAACGGTTCCAGCAAACTGCTCAGGGAGTCGATCGCATTGTCTACTTCTTCCTCATAGAAGTCAGCCACCTTGCCAAGCATTTGATCCAGTGAGCCGGCTTCTTCACCAATAGCGACCATCTGGATCACCATGTTCGGAAACAGACCTGTATCACGCATGGCTGATTGCAGCTGGGTGCCGGTGGCAATCTCGTCACGCATCTCCATAATGGCTTCGCTATAGACAATATTGCCGGCAGCACCGGCAACCGAGACCATGGCTTCGACCAGTGGTGTACCTGCAGCAAACATGGTCGATAAGGTACGGGCAAATCGTGCCAGCGCCGCCTTGTTGAGGATTTCACCGATGATCGGTAACTTCAACATGACCCGATCCAGAAAATGTGCAAATTTACGTGATCGGCGCTTCGATTCAATCAGGACATAAATCACACCGCCGATACCACCGAATATGGCCCACCACCATTCCTGAAAAGCTTTCGACAGCGTAATCACAAACAGGGTTGGTGCCGGCAGGTCCGCACCAAAACCGCTGAATAGTTCTTCGAATTGCGGGATAACAAATATCAACAGGATAGCTGTTACGATAAACGCGACAACAATAACTGCCAGCGGATAAAACAGGGCTTTCTTGATCTTGCCTTTCAGGGTTTCCGTTTTTTCCTGATAGGTGGCAATCTTGTGCAGTAACGACTCGAGAATACCGGCCTGTTCACCGGCGGCCACCAGATTGATGTACAGTTCACTGAACTGTAACGGCCGCTTGCTCAATGCTTCGGCCAGGGTATTGCCGGACTCGACATCACCCTTGATGCCGAGAATCATGTCCTGCATGCTCGGATTCTCATGACCGCGACCGATGATTTCGAAAGACTGTACCAGTGGCACACCGGAAGACATCATCGTTGCCAGCTGGCGGCTGAACATCGTGATTTCCTTGGAAGTAATTTTCTTGCCGCCGCCACCGAGAAGTGGCCTGGGCTTTTTCTTGACCTTGAGCGGGTTCACACCCTGCCGCCGCAATACTGACTTGATTAATGCATCAGACGTACCACTCATCTCGCCCTTGACGCGCTTGCCGCTCTTGTCCATTCCTTCCCAGACAAACATTACTGACTTAGCTGCTTCAGCCATGGCCTTTACTCTTTAGCTAGGGTTAACAGGATTATTCCTGTGTCACACGGTTGATTTCTTTCAAATCAGTGAAGCCGTCAGCAACCTTTTTCATCGCTGACTGGCGGATATCCGGAAGGCCCTCGGCCTGTGCCTGGTCAGCAAGCTGGATCGCTGTTGCACCTTCCATGATCAACCGCCGCATGGCATCGGAGATCGGCATCACCTGATAAATACCGGTACGGCCTTTGTAACCGGATGTACATTGATCGCAACCTTCGGCGGCCATAATTTTCAGACCTGCCTCGACCTGCTTCTCATCGAAGCCTTCCTCGATCAATGCCTCTTTCGGGATGTCCATCGGTTTCATGCAGTTCTTGCACAGCCGGCGCGCCAGTCGCTGTGCCACGATAATATTCACGGCCGTGGCAATACCAAACACCGGCAAACCCATGTCGATCATGCGGGTCAGGGTCTGTGGCGCATCGTTGGTATGCAGGGTAGACATTACCATATGGCCGGTCATCGCCGCTTTCAGCGCGATACCGCCGGTCTCAATGTCGCGAATTTCGCCGACCAGAATGATATCCGGATCCTGACGCAGGAAGGCTTTTAGTGCCTTGGCGAATGTCATCCCGGTTTTTTCATCAACCTGCACCTGATTGATACCGGGCAAATTGATTTCAACCGGATCTTCTGCGGTGGAGATGTTGACATCGGCCTGGTTAAGTATGTTGATGCCGGTATAAAGCGATACGGTTTTACCACTACCGGTCGGGCCGGTCACCAGGAACATGCCATAAGGCTTGCGCAGGTTTTGCAGAAACAATTCTTTCTGGAAATCTTCATAACCAAGAATATCGATACCCAGAGATGCGGCATCAGAATCAAGAATACGCAGCACGGCTTTTTCGCCGAACAGGGTCGGGCAGGTGCTGACACGGAAATCGATGGATTTGTTCTTCGACAATTTCAGCTTGATGCGGCCATCCTGCGGCACGCGGCGCTCGGATACATCAAGTCGTGACATCACCTTGATACGGGCGGCAATTTTCAGTGCCAGTGTAATGGGTGGTTTGGCGACTTCGGTGAGCACCCCGTCAATACGAAAACGGACCCGGTAAAACTTTTCATAGGGTTCGAAGTGAATATCCGAAACACCTTTCTTGATGGCGTCCAGTAGCACCTTGTTGACGAACCGCACCACCGGCGCGTCATCAACTTCGGTATCCATGTCCTGTTCTTTCTTTTCTTCGGCGACCTCTAGGCCATCGAGGTCTTCAAAATCGTCATCGTCCATGTCACCCAGACCGCCGCCAGCATCGTCCATTGCTGATTCTATGGCTTTGGCAAGCTTGTTCTCCTCGACCAGAATTGCGTCGGTATTCATGCCAACGGCAAACTTGATTTCGTCCAGTGCCTGGAGATTGGTCGGGTCGGATACAGCGACGTAGAGGCGTTTGCCGCGTTTATGCAGCGGCAGGGCGTGGTGCTGCTTGATCAGGTCTTCTTTGAGCAGTTTGGTGACATCCGCATCCAGTTCAATGGCATTAAGATCGACGAGTGGCACACCAAACTCTTCAGCCGCCGCCTGGGCGATCACCAAACTGTCGGCGAGATTGTTTTCAACCAGGTAGGTAACAAATGGCTGGCGCTTTTTCAGGGCACCCTGGAAGGCTTCGGCAGCGTTTGCCTCTTCCATGACACCGTCGACCACCAGTTTGCGGGCCAGCCCGCTTAGATTGATTTTATTGCTGGACACAGCCATGCCGTATTGTTCCCGCGCTTGCTTATTGAAAACCCCGTAATATCAGGCTCTGGGTCAAATTCCCGGAAATTATCCGAAAACCCCCAACCTGAAGATATCAGCAGTTACGATAATAGAGCAAATACGGGAAATTACCAATGATCCCTTGGCATTTCCCGTCATAACCTGTGATTTTACTTTAACTGGGGACGGGTCATTTCGGTGCATATTTCCGGGCCAGCATACCGGCATGCAGTTGCGGCTCCGGGACTCTGGCTATCAGGCAGCGGCCGCGCGGCTTTTAAACGTAATGCGGTCGGCTTCAATATCTGCTGTGACCACGTTGCCCGGGACAATCTCGCCCGCCAGCAGGGCCCGTGCGAGTGGGGTCTCGAGTTCCAGCTGGACTGTGCGTTTCAGTGGCCGGGCGCCGTAAACAGGGTCAAATCCGGCGGCACCGATTTTGTCCAGCGCCGCAGTGGTGACTTCCAGAATGATGTCCTGATCCTTCAGGCGCTCGGCGACCCGGGCCACCTGGATATCGGCGATGGCGCGGATCTGCTCCTTGCGCAGGGCATGGAAGACCACAATTTCATCGACACGGTTGATGAATTCGGGCCGGAAATGCTGTTGCACCACGTCCAGGACCGCCGCCTTCATGGCGTCATAGTCCTTGTCGTCGGACATCTGCTGGATGCGGTCCGAGCCCAGATTCGAAGTCATTACAATTACGGTATTGCGAAAATCCACGGTGCGGCCCTGGCCATCAGTCAGACGGCCATCGTCGAGTACCTGCAACAGCACATTGAACACGTCGACGTGGGCTTTCTCGACCTCATCAAGCAGAATTACACTGTAAGGTCGGCGGCGCACGGTTTCGGTCAGGTAACCGCCCTGTTCATAGCCGACATAGCCGGGTGGTGCGCCAATGAGCCGGGCGACGGCATGTTTTTCCATGTACTCGGACATGTCGATACGGACCATGGCGTCTTCGGTATCGAACAGGAACTGCGCCAGCGACTTGCACAGTTCGGTCTTGCCAACACCGGTCGGTCCGAGAAACAGAAACGAGCCATTCGGCCGGTTCGGATCAGCCAGTCCGGCGCGTGAACGCCGGATAGCATCGGCGACTGCCCGCACGGCCTCGTCCTGACCGACGACGCGCTGATGCAATGCTTCCTCCATGCGCAGCAGTTTGTCGCGTTCACCTTCGAGCATTTTGGCTACCGGGATGCCGGTCCACTTCGAGACAACCTCGGCGATTTCGTTTTCGGTGACCTTGTTGCGCAGCAACTTCTGTTTCGGCTCTCCCCCGGTGGCGCGGCTTTCACTTTCCTGGGCCTCGACCAGCTGTTTCTCGAGTTCCGGAATCACCCCGTACTGGAGTTCCGACATGCGATTAAGATCACCGGCCCGGCGCGCCGTATCAAAGTCTGTCCGCGCCCGCTCGAGTTGTTCCTTGATTGAATGGGCACCCTGCAGGGCGGCTTTTTCAGCTTTCCATTCTTCTTCGAGATCGGAATACTCACGCTCGAGCCGGGTAATTTCTTCTTCGAGTACCGTCAAGCGTTTTTTCGATGCTGCATCAGCTTCCTTTTTTAATGCTTCGCGCTCGATTTTGAGCTGAATCAGGCGGCGTTCGAGCTTGTCCATGGATTCGGGTTTTGAATCCATTTCGATACTGATGCGACTGGCGGCCTCGTCAATCAGATCAATGGCCTTGTCCGGTAACTGGCGATCAGTGATATAGCGATGCGACAGTGTGGCAGCGGCAACAATGGCCGGATCGGTGATCTGGACATTATGATGAACTTCATAGCGTTCTTTCAGGCCGCGCAGGATCGCGATGGTATCTTCGATATTCGGTTCGTTGACCAGTACTTTCTGAAACCGCCGTTCCAGTGCCGCGTCCTTCTCGATGTTTTCGCGGTATTCATTCAGCGTTGTCGCGCCCACACAATGCAATTCACCACGGGCCAGCGCCGGTTTCAGCATATTGCCGGCGTCCATGGCGCCCTCCGCCTTGCCGGCGCCGACCATGGTATGGACTTCATCAATGAATAAAATAATCCGGCCTTCCTGTTTGGCAAGATCGTTTAATACTGCCTTCAGGCGTTCCTCAAACTCACCACGGTATTTGGCACCGGCAATCAAACCGGCCATGTCCAGTGCGAGCAGGCGTTTGTTCTTGAGTGAATCGGGGACTTCGCCATTGACGATGCGCTGTGCCAGCCCTTCGACAATGGCCGTTTTGCCAACACCGGGTTCGCCGATCAGCACCGGATTGTTTTTGGTGCGGCGCTGCAGAACCTGAATCGTGCGGCGGATTTCGTCATCGCGGCCAATGACCGGATCAAGCTTGCCCTGCTCGGCACGGGCAGTCAGGTCAATGGTATATTTTTCCAGTGCCTGGCGGTTTTCCTCGGCATTCGGATCTTCAACGCTCTGGCCACCCCGCAGACTGTCCACGGCCTGTTCCATGGCATTGGCATCGGCACCACAGTCGCGCAGAATTCGGGCGATGGCGTCCTTGCTCTCAAGCGCGGCCAGCACAAACAGTTCGCTGGAGATGTATTGATCGTTACGTTTCTGCGCAAGCTTATCGGTCAGGTTGAGCAGGGTATCGAGTGACTTGGCGATATGCACTTCGCCGCTGCTGCCCTGAACCTGCGGCAGGTGATCCAGCGCATCGCCGAGCTGCGAGCGCAACCGGTTGAGATCGACACCGCTTTTCGCCAGCAGCTGGCGTACGGTACTGCCTTCCTGATCGAGCAGTGCCGTCAGTACATGTACCGGTTCAATGAACTGATGATCGCGGCCGACCGCCAGCGATTGCGCATCGGCCAGCGCGAGTTGAAATTTGGTGGTTAATTTGTCCAGACGCATGATTGGAGTCGCCTCAAGGCTAAGATTCGTATTACCTTGCTAGATGCGGGCGGGGGCAGGGGAATTCAAGCGCCAGGCTGTGAATAGTTGACCATTGTTCGTGAAGCGTGAATTGAGCGGTAGTACCCGGTTCCCGCGATTAACAATTCATGTTTCACTTATGACGATTCACATGGTCAGTAAACGCCAATATCCAGATATGAGCGTGCAATCTTGCTGATAGCAACGACATAGGTTGCCGTACGAAAATCATGGCCAAGTTTATACTGGCGTGCTGCCTCACTGATTTCCTGATAGGCCAGCCGCATGGTGTCGTCCAGACCGGAACGCACCAGGTCCAGTTCGTCCGCGCCATGGGTGAGTTCGGTTTTGATCCAGTCCGGTACCTGCTGGTTTGTCATGGCCTCGAGTGCGGTTATCAGGTGTTGACCGCGGACTTCATCGAACCGGCGTTCCATGCGGCCGAAACGTATATGCGAGAGGTTACGGATCCATTCGAAATACGAGACCGTCACGCCGCCGGCATTGACGTAGGCATCCGGCAGTACCGTAATGCCCTTTTTACGCAGGATTTCATCGGCCTCATAGGTGATCGGGCCGTTTGCCGCCTCGACAATGAGACTCGCCTGAATGCGGTCTGCATTTTCCTGCGTGATTTGTGCCTCGAGCGCCGCCGGGATCAGAACATCGCAGCGTAACTCCAACACCGCCTTGCTGTTGTCCGAAAAGGTGGCATCCGGAAAGCCTTTGACCAGTCCCTGGTTTTCATTCATATACTGGCGTACCCGTTCAATCGGTACACCGGCCTCGTTGACCAGTGCGCCATCACGTTCGATTACCGCAATAATCCGGGCATTGTCTTCTTCCTGCAGCAACCGGGCGGCGTGATAGCCGACGTTACCGAGACCCTGCACGATGATGCGTTTATCACCCAGGCCACCGTCAAGATTGGCGGTTTTCATGTCGTCCGGATGGCGAAAGAATTCGCGCAATGCATACACGACACCACGGCCGGTCGCCTCGGTACGGCCGCGGATGCCACCGTGATGTACCGGCTTGCCGGTTACGCAGGCCTGGTAGTTGATGTCTTCCGGTTCCAGGTGCTTGTAGGTATCGGCTATCCAGGCCATTTCGCGTTCGCCGGTGCCGACATCCGGTGCCGGCACATTGGTCGCCGGACTCAGGAAACCCTTGCGGATCAGTTCACGCGCAAAGCGCCGGGTAATGAGTTGCAGTTCGTGACGATCATAGAGTTTCGGATCAATACACAAGCCGCCCTTGGAACCGCCAAACGGTACATCGACAATCGCACACTTGTAGGTCATGAGTGCGGCCAGTGCCTCGACTTCATCCTGATCCACGATCGGTGCATAGCGGATACCGCCCTTGGCCGGCAGACGGTGGGTGCTGTGTACGGCGCGCCAGCCGGTAAAAACCTTGAGCTTGCCCTGGATATTGACCGGGAAGCGAACCTGCAAGACGGAATGACAATTTTTGATGGATTCAGCAATGCCCGGGTCAATTTCCAGAGCCTTGAACGCCCGGTCCGCCATGTGATTGACACTGGCGCTGAATGAAACACCTGCCTGCGGCTTGCCTGCTTTGGTTTTGGCCATAACGTTGCACCCCTTGTCGGCTTATTGTTATTTTTCAAAAAATGCACTGACGGTAATTGCCAGCGTCAGTAAACGCTCCTCAAACTCAAGCTTAGCTCATGATTTGCAGACTGTTAGCAACTCTTGCTGTAGCGGCCGATTAAAGCCGGATTCATGCCCTGGTCGTCAGGATCGATTTATCCAGATCAATGCGGCCTGGCGTCCGGTAATACCATCACGGCGGTAGGAATAAAATCGATCCGGCTCGGAATAAGTGCAATATGTGCCGCCATAATGCTGATGTACGCCCTGCTCGGCCAGGCGTTGCCTGACGAGCAGCGGCAGATCGGCCAGCCAGTGGCCGGGGCGCGAGACGCTGAATGCAGCGGCTGTTTGCCGGGAATGCCGGCGGCAGGCGGCATAAACGTCATCTCCAACTTCAAAAGCGTCCGGCCCGATAGCGGGTCCGAGCCAGGCGAGCAATGTTGATGCCGAGCCCAATGCCGCTACAGCGGATTCAATCACTTCGGCCAGCAATCCACGCCAGCCGACATGCACCGCGGCAACAGCACATCCATCCGGCCGGTATAACAACAGGGGCAGACAGTCGGCCACCAGCACGGCGCAAACAACACCCGGCGTATCACTCCAGCTGCCATCAGCGCTGACAGGTGAAGCGGTTCCGGCAGCATCGGCCCGGATGATGACGTTGCCGTGTACCTGATTGAGCCAGACAGGTGTGGCGGGCAGATCAAGCTGGTTCTGGAGCTGTTGACGGTTACTGGTCACGGCAGCCGGATCATCACCAACATGCATGGCCAGATTAAAGCTGGCATAGGGTGCGCGGCTGTGACCACCGTTGCGTAGCGTGCAGCCGGCTTTGATATTGGCCGGTGCCGGCCAGTCTGCAGGTAGCCATGCTTGCATTGGCGCAGTTATCCAGCCCGGTCAGGTGCGTGCGGCATCGCCAGCAAGCAGTTCACATAATCCGGCGAAGTCGGCCGGTGGTGGCGCGTCGAACTCCAGCCAGTCACCGCTGCCGGGATGACTGAAACCAAGCCGCTGCGCATGCAATGCCTGCCGGCGGAAACGGCGAATGCCGTCAATGACGGTTTGGTCTGCGCCGCGCGGCAAGGTCGGGCGGTTGTTATACGCCGGATCACCGAGCACGGCGTGCTGGATATGCGCCATGTGTACCCGAATCTGGTGGGTACGGCCACTTTCCAGTTGTGCCCGGATTAACGTGTGGGCACGGTAGCGTTGTTCAACCCGAAAATGTGTGATTGCCGGTTTGCCGGCGGTGGTGATGGCCATGCGTGTACGCTGGCGCGGATGCCGGCCGATTGGTGCATCGACCGTGCCGCCTGCTGTCAGAACGCCGTTGACGATGGCCAGATATTCGCGCTTGAGGCGGCGCGCCTGCAAGTCAACGACCAGCCGGGTATGCGCCCGCAGGCTGCGGGTGACGACCATAATGCCACTGGTATCCTTGTCGAGCCGCTGGATAATCCCGGCACGCGGTAGCTGATCAAGCGCCGGATCATGATTCAACAGGGCATTGAGCAAAGTATGTTGCGGATTACCGGCACCCGGATGCACGACCAGTCCGACCGGCTTGTTAAGCACGATAACGTCGGCATCTTCGTAAATCACATCCAGCGCAATGGCCTCGGGGCTCGCGGCAGCACTGACGCTGACCTGCGCCGAGATATGAATATGTTCGCCACCGTGTACCTTGTCACGGGGTCGGGCCGGATGTTGATCGACCAACACTTGCCCGGCCTTGATCCAGTCACTGATCCGCGCCCGGGAATAATCACTGAACAGGCTCGCCAGGGCCTGATCCAGTCGTTTACCGGCCAGTTCGGCCGGAATTACCGTGGCCAGCTCAAGCGGCTCTGATTTGGCGGCGAGGTTCACCATGGTGCCGGCGTGTTGCTGCCATACCCGCTCAGGCTGTTGCGGGACTTTACGGCCAGCGGCTTTATCGCTACTCTAAAAAACATGCGAACCATTCTAATACCTGTCATATGCTTCATGCTTGCGCTGTCGGCCGGCTGCGGCATATTCGGCAAAGAGAAAAAAGACGAAACCCAGGGCTGGACGGCTGAGCGATTATACGACGAAGCCCGCGGCGCGCTGGATAGCGGTTTTTACACGCGTGCGGTCGAACTTTATCAAAAGCTGGAGGCGCGCTTCCCGTTTGGCGTACATGGCCAGCAGGCATTGCTGGATCTGGGTTATGCATATTACAAGAACGAAGAACACGATGCTGCGGTCAGTGCAGTGGATCGGTTTATCAAACTGTATCCGCGTAACCGGCATGTGGATTATGCGTATTATCTGCGCGGCCTGGCAAACTTTAACCGCGGCAAGGGTCTGACCCAGCGCTATTTGCCAACGGATTCGTCGCAACGCGACATGAGTAACAATGAGCAGGCGTTCAACGATTTTGCCGAGTTGCTGAAGCGCCACCCGGACACCCGCTATGCCGAAGATGCGCGCTTGCGTATGACCTACCTGCGTAACCTGTTGGCCCGGCATGAAGTCCATGTCGCAAATTACTACATGCGACGTGGTGCGTTTGTTGCAGCGGCAAACCGGGCACAATATGTGGTTGAAAATTATCAGCGTACTCCGGCGATGCCGGACGCACTGGTGATAATGGCAAAGGCCTATAAGGTGCTGGAAATGAATGATCTGGCTGAAGACGCGCTACGTGTGCTGGATTATAATTTCCCGAACCACCCCGGTTCGTTTGAAGCACGACAGATTGTTGTGAGGTGATGGACGGCGCTGTTAGATAACAGATGCCAGCCATACGCTGCCAGCCATAATCTATTCGCCGATTTCCTTATAGCCTGATGTGATCGGATAGCGCCGGTCACGGCCAAATGCCCGTTCACTTATCCGTACACCCGGTGCCGCCTGCCGCCGCTTGTATTCATTTCGATCCACCAGCCGCACAATCCTGATTACCAGTTCACGATCATAACCGGCGGCAATGATTTCATCCGGTGTCTGATCACGTTCGATATAACGCTCCAGCACCGGATCCAGAATATCGTAGGGCGGCAACGACTGGTCATCACGCTGATCCGGGCGCAGCTCTGCTGATGGTGGCCGATCGATAATCCGTTGTGGGATAACCCGGCTGTCCCGGTTGCGCCAGTCGCTGAGTCTGAACACCAGCGTTTTCGAGACATCTTTCAGCGGTGCAAAGCCACCCGCCATGTCGCCATAAAGTGTGGCGTAGCCAACGGACATTTCGCTTTTGTTGCCGGTTGTCAGCACCATTTTGCCGGTCTTGTTCGATACCGCCATCAGCAAAATACCGCGACAGCGTGCCTGGATGTTTTCTTCGGTTGTATCCGCCGGCAAGTCTTTAAGTACCGGCCTGAGTACATCAAGAAATGCATTGAATGGCGCTTCAATCGGAAACTCGTGATAACGCACATTGAGAATCGCTGCCATTTCACGAGCGTCTTCCAGGCTCATCAAAGCCGTGTATCTCGATGGCATGGCCAGCACTTCGACATTGTCTGCACCAAGCGCATCAACAGCCAGTGCCAGTGTCAGGGCCGAGTCAATGCCACCGGAAAGCCCGATAACGGCGCCATTGAAGCCGTTTTTATGCACATAGTCATGAATACCCATGACCAGTGCCTGGTAGATACCGGCCAGTAGTTCCGGCACAGCGGCAATATCAGGCTGTAGCGGTGCAATATGCTCGCCATCATCCTGCAACGTCAGTGGATAGAGTCCGGTTATAAATTGTGGCGCCGACCAATGCAGTTCGCCGTGGTTATCAAACATCATCGAGCCACCATCAAATACCAGCTCATCCTGGCCACCGGTCAGATTCAGATAAACGATTGCAAGACCCGTTTCCGCGATGCGTTGTTTCAATACCTGTTGCCGTACTGCCTGTTTGTCGACATGATAAGGCGAGGCATTGATGTTGATAAGCAACCGCGCGCCTGCGTCACGTGCCTGTTGCGCCGGTTGTGGTTGCCAGATGTCTTCGCAAATACTGAATGCAACCGGCATACCGGCGATATCCAGTACACAGGCCTCAGTGCCGCCAGTGAAATAGCGTTTCTCGTCAAAAACACCATAATTCGGCAGCACCTGTTTTCGATAACAGCCACGTACAATTTTGTTTTCAATGACAAGACAGCTGTTATAGAGCAGGTTGTCAGTATATTCGGGTAAACCCAGTACAACACCGATATCGCTACTCGCTGCAATAATTTCTTCCACAGCAGTTTTGATTGCCCGATGCAGACCCGGCCGTAATAACAAATCTTCAGGTGGATAACCGGTCAGGGCGAGCTCCGGAAAAATAACCAGATCGGCATGATGTGCAGCACGTGCTTGCCGGATAGTATCAATTATCTGCCGTGTGTTGCCACGGATGTCACCGACAATCAGGTTGGATTGTGCGAGCATGAGACGCAGGGGCTGACGGTTCATAGAAAAAACACAGTGATGAAGAATGAATACTTACTGGTAAACGGGGTCAGAGTTTAACAGTTGTTTTTCAGTAAACGTAATAACTGTTTATTGCAGGCCGTTATTAGAATCAGCTTTGCTCCGGCATGGCGGCGGGCCGGGATTGAACGGCACCAGTCCGGCTAGCGGCCAAGCACTTGCTGGATGGTTTTGCCCAGTTCAGCAGGCGAACGGGTAGTTTTAACGCCGGCGGCTTCCAGCGCGGCAAACTTGTCAGCGGCCGTGCCCTTGCCGCCGGCAATAATGGCACCGGCGTGCCCCATGCGTTTGCCGGGTGGTGCGGTAACGCCGGCAATATAGGCCACTACCGGTTTGGTAACGTGTTGCTGGATAAACCCGGCAGCCTGTTCTTCGGCATTACCGCCGATTTCACCTACCATGATGATGGCTTCTGTTTGCGGGTCCTGCTCAAATAAACCCAGACAGTCAATGAAATTCATGCCATGGATAGGATCGCCGCCAATACCGACGCAGGTACTTTGGCCGAGACCGTTTTTGCTGGTCTGGTGTACTGCTTCATATGTCAGCGTACCTGAGCGCGAGACAATACCAATACAGCCTTCAGTGTGAATATTGCCGGGCATGATGCCAATCTTGCACTGACCGGGTGAGATGACGCCGGGACAATTCGGCCCGACCAGCCGGGTATCGGGACATTGATCCAGAAATGCGCGAACCCGCACCATATCCAGCGTCGGAATGCCTTCGGTGATACAAATAATGGTTTTGATACCGGCTTCACATGCTTCGGCAATAGCTTCGGCGGCAAAGGTTGCCGGCACAAAAATCATGCTTGCATCAGCACCGGTTGCATCGACCGCATCAACGACCGTATCAAACACCGGTCGATCCAGATGTGTACTGCCACCACGTCCCGGCGTTACGCCGCCGACCAGTTGGGTGCCATAGGCAATGGCTTGTTCGGAATGGAAGGTGCCTTGCCTGCCGGTAAAGCCCTGACAGATAACCCTGGTATTTTTGTCGATAAGGATGCTCATTATTCTTTATTCTTGGTTTGCGTGAATGTACGCATCATAAGCGCTAATACCACGGAAAGACTGTAAAGATATATAAAGCCTAATTTCACTTTTTTATTGTGGATAAATTATTGTCTTGCTGCAGCAACCACCTTTTCTGCGGCATCAGCCAGATCATCGGCGGCGATAATCGCAAGACCACTCTCGGCGAGTTTGGCCTTGCCCTCGTCGACGTTCGTGCCTTCCAGCCGGACAACGACCGGCACATTGACGCCAACTTCCTTGACAGCCTGGATGATACCGTCAGCGATCAGATCACAGCGGACGATACCGCCAAAAATGTTGACCAGTATTGCCCGTACTGTGCCGTCGGCGACGATCAGCTTGAAGGCTTCAGCGACTTTATCTGCTGTTGCACCACCCCCGACATCGAGAAAATTGGCCGGTTCGCCACCATAAAGTTTGATGATATCCATTGTCGCCATGGCCAGGCCGGCGCCATTGACCATACAGGCAATGTTGCCATCAAGCGTGACGTAGTTCAGGTCGTAACGTTTGGCGATGCTTTCTTTCTCGTCTTCCTGACTGGCATCACGCCATTCGGCGAGTTTGGTTTGCCGCGCCAGTGCGTTGTCATCGACAGAAACTTTTGCATCCAGCGCGAGCAAATGGTCGTTGCCATCAATGATCAGCGGATTGATTTCAATCAGGCTTAAATCCTTTGCCAGAAACAGCTGGTACATACCATGCAGGATTTTCTGTAATTCCTTGCGTTGTGGATCGTTCAGACCCAGCGCGAAGCCGACCCGGCGGCACTGGTAATCCTGCAGACCCAGTACCGGATTGATGGTGATATTGAAAATCTTTTCAGGCTCAGTGGCGGCGACTTCCTCGATATCCATACCACCTGCCTGTGACGCTATAATGGCGACCCGGCGGCTGGCACGATCCACCAGCATGCCAAGATAGAATTCGCATTTTATGATGATACGGTTGGAAATGAGTAAACAATTGACCGGCTGGCCATGCGGTGCCGATTGGCGCGTGATCAGGCGTTGACCGAGCAGCTTGCGGGCGATTTGTTCGACATCGTCAAAATTTTCCGCCAGCTTGACGCCACCGGCCTTGCCGCGGCCACCGGCATGTACCTGGGCCTTGATAACCCAGCCGTCACCACCGAAGTCTGCTGCATGTCGCAACGCTTCCTTGACCGAGTGCGCCGGTTTGCCCGGCGGAACCGGGATACCATAATCAGCAAACAGTATTTTGGCCTGATATTCATGCAGATTCATGTCGTGTCCACCTGCACCGAGACATTTCAGGATGACTATAGCTGACCAGGTCGATGATTGGTATAGCAAAACCGGAACCGGCTTAATGTCGCATCAGGTTCTGGTGTAGTCTGGAGTCAGAATTTTTGAAACCTGAATTGCTATGGGCTTGATAAGATACCTTTTATTACTGCTGCTGGTCTCGCTGGCGGGCTGGCTGTTGCGGCGTGCGCTCGCAGTTATCTGGCGGCGGCTCACGCAGCAGGATGGCTCCCCGCATAAAGATGATGGAGACAGAGCAGGGGTCAGCACGGTGCGTTGCCATCAGTGCGGTTTGTTTTTACCTGATCATCAGGCGTATAAAAAGGGTGCGCGGTATTATTGCCCAGACCATCAGAATGATTCGCAATCCTGAATGAAATCCTGACATGAATGTGCCGGTAGATAAAAATTCGACGCTGCTGCCACTGGGTGCGCAGTACCCCGAAGCCTGGCGCGCCTTGACGTTCTATACTAGTTATCGATTATTAATAGCGATACTGTTTGTCGCGCTGGTCTGGCTGGCTGATCTACCGGAGACGCTAAGTGATCTGGATCAGCGCATGTTCGAGATCGTCGCGCACCTGTATTTGCTGTTTGCGGTGCTTGCATTTGTGCCTCTGCAGATGCAAATACCACGGTTCCCGTACCAGGTCGCCGGTCAGGTTATTGTCGATATTCTGTTACTGGCGCTTGCGCTGTATGCCAGCGGCGGTGTCGCCAGTGGCTTTGGCATGCTGATAGCCATTGCGGTGGCCAGTGGCAGTTTGCTGAAACCCGGCCGGGTCGCCTATTTCTTTGCCGCGATTGCTGCAATATCGGTGCTTGGTACCGAGGTCTATTCTCAGCTGACACGAATCTATCCAACGCCGAATTACACCCACGCTGCCACTCTCGGCATTACTTTTTTTATCACGGCCTTCATCTGCCATGCTTTGGCACTGCGGCTGCGCGAAAGTGAAGCGCTGGCGGCACGACGGGCGGTGGATATTGAAAATCTGGCGCGGCTGAATGAATACATCGTCCAGCATATGCAATCCGGCATTATTGTGCTCGGGCCCGAGGCCCGGATTCGTATGGTCAATGCGGCCGCGCAACGGCTATTGAACTGGGACAGTGATGTGCTGGGTCAGCCGCTACAGTCCACATCGCCACGACTGGCAACGGCGCTGCGGCAATGGCTGGGCTCGGCTGGCGATACTGTCGAAGTGTTACGCTGCGAGAATGCCGAGGCTGATGTGCAGGTGTCATTTCGGGAGCTGAGTCCGCGCACTACTGCTGGCACTCTGATATTTCTTGAAGATGCGGCGGTTTTGCAGCAGCGTGCCCAGCAAATGAAACTTGCATCGCTGGGCCGGCTGGCCGGCAGTATCGCGCATGAAGTCCGCAATCCGCTTGGCGCCATCAGTCATGCCGGTCAGTTGCTGTCGGAGTCAGCTGCATTGTCCGAGGCCGATCAACGCTTGACGCAAATTATTAACAGCCATTCCCGGCGTGTGAATGCAATTATCGAGAATGTCATGCGTATCAGCCGGCGCGAACGCTCAACACCGCAACAGCTGTTGCTGGATGACTGGCTGAGCGGTTTTGTGACAGAGTTTCAGCAGCAAAAGGCATTGGCCGAAAATGATATACAGGTTGATATCAATCCCGCCGGTTTGACGGTGACGGTAGATCCGAGCCAGTTGCAACAGGTGCTGTGGAATCTTTGCGAAAATGCAATTCGTTACAGCCGCCGCATGCCATTATTATTAATTCGCGTCGGTATCCGGCAGGAAAGTGGTCGTTGTTACCTGGATGTGATCGACTCCGGCCCGGGCATTGCCGATGATATTGCCCGGCATATATTTGAACCGTTCATGACCTCTGAACAGCATGGCACGGGCCTGGGGCTTTATATCGCGCGTGAGTTATGTGAGGCTAATCTGGCGAGTCTGAGCCTGGTCGAGAATTCAGCCAATGGCTGTCATTTTCGTATCAGCTTTCCGGTTCAGGATCGATCTGGCCGGGATCGATCTGGCCGGGATCGTTCCGGCCAGGATTATCAGAGCCAGAAGCCCAATCAATCAGGCACAATAGCCGCTGAATGAAACGTTCAATCATGAAACCGCATGCATTAATTATTGACGATGAACCGGATATTCGCGAGTTACTCGCGATCACACTGGACCGCATGCAGATTGATTGCGACCAGGCCGAGACCCTGGCAGCGGCGCGTGATTTGCTCAAAACGTCCAGCTACCAACTCTGTTTGACTGACATGCGTTTGCCGGATGGTGACGGTATCGATTTTGTCGGTTATCTGCAAAAAAATCAGCCACAGATGCCGGTGGCGGTGATTACCGCACATGGCAATATGGAATGTGCCATCGCGGCGCTGAAAGCCGGGGCATTCGATTTTCTGACCAAGCCGGTCGATTTGAAGTTGTTGCGAGCACTGGTGGAAAGCGCGTTGCGCTTGTCCGACCAGGACCAGCCGGCAGTGGCCCTGTCTGCCACGCGTCAGCTCATAGGCGCAAGCACTGAAATTCGCACGGTTATTTCAACCATTGCCAAGCTTGCCCGCAGCCAGGCGCCGGTCTATATCAGTGGTGAATCCGGCACCGGCAAGGAACTGGTGGCGCGCTTGATCCACGAACAGGGTTCCCGTGCCAGTCAGGCATTTGTGCCGGTCAACTGCGGCGCAATTCCGCAGGACCTGATGGAAAGTGAATTCTTTGGTCATAAGAAAGGCAGCTTTACCGGCGCCAGCAGCGACAAGGATGGTCTGTTTCAGGCGGCTCATGGGGGCACATTGTTTCTCGATGAGATTGCCGAGTTGCCACAGCATATGCAGGTCAAGCTGTTGCGTGCAATTCAGGAAAAATGCGTGCGTCCCGTAGGCGCACAGCATGAAGTTGAAATTGATGTGCGCATTCTCAGCGCCACGCACAAGAATCTCGCCGAACAGGTGGCGCGGGGCGACTTTCGCCAGGATTTATTCTACCGGGTGAATGTGATCGAGCTGCATGTGCCGCCGTTGCGTGAGCGCAGTAATGACATCCCGCTACTGGTCGAGCATATTCTCCGTCGCTTGCTGGGGCCAAACAGTGTATTGCCGACACTCGCGCCCGCGGCGCTGGAAGGACTGAAAAATTATCCGTTTCCAGGCAATGTGCGCGAACTGGAAAATATTCTCGAACGGGCACTGACCCTCTACGAGGGCGAACAAATCCAGTTGCATGATTTGCGGCTTCCCGGAGGCAGTGTCGATTCCCGGGCCGGTGTCGCCGAGATGCCGCTGGACAACTACCTTGTTGATATCGAGAAGCAATCAATTATCGACGCGCTGGAAAAAACCCGCTGGAACAAGACCGCCGCGGCCAAATTGCTGGGCATCAGTTTCCGCGCCCTGCGCTACCGCATGGAAAAGTTGAACCTGGAATAATTATGATCTGCGGACACAGGCACGGCAGCGGCCAGGGTGACGCATAACGTCACTTTTTGCCGTCATGCCGGCAGGGGTGAGGGTGTGCCAACGCGGACACTTCGCCGCCAGCGCCCGGTTTGTTTGTTAAAATGTGAAACAGTTCACACACAGGCTCGGTACGGTTCCGGCTTTCATGCTGGCACGGATTCTGCTTTAATTTAACTGCAGCTTAATCCGTTTGGTCTGCCAGCTACGTCAGTGGGGGGATTGCAGGCCAGTCGCGGTTCGGCGCAACGTACGTTTATCTGGACCTAAATTTAAGCTTCATCTATGCATAACGGAGTCAATCATGAAAAAGCAAATTCAACAGGGTTTTACCCTTATCGAACTGATGATCGTTGTCGCGATTATCGGTATTCTGGCCGCGGTCGCCATTCCGGCGTACTCGGACTACACCATTCGCGCCAAGGTCACTGAAGGTATCGGCTTCGCCGCTGCCGCCAAGACCGGCGTCTCCGAGTACATCGTCTCGCAGAATGCCCTGCCGGGCAGTGCCGGCCAGGCCGGTTTCTCGACGGACACCTCGACTGATATCGTTGCCGGTATGAGTTACGTTGCTGCTACCGGTGCAATCCAGGTGCTGTTCAATGACCTTGGCGGCACAATGGATGCGGACGACGACATCCTGTTTGTACCAAGTACAGCAGGTGGCAGTGTTGAATGGTCATGCACCGGTGGTGCGCTGGAAGCGAAGTATCGTCCAGCCAACTGCCGCGCTTAATTACCCTCGCGGTAATTGAGTTAAAGCAGTTAAACGCCCCACAATGTGGGGCGTTTTTATTTGTGCGCTCGCCACCAGTGAATGAATCCAACAGACACATTGCACATGCTGAAAGCCAACAAATTATTCTTTCTGTATATCCTTGTGCTACTGCTTGCCAATCTGGTTTACATGCCCGGCCTGGCCGGCACATTCATTTTTGATGACACCCCCAATATTGTTAACAACAAATCGCTCCAGCTTGAATCATTTTCCTATCAGAATTTAATCAGGGCCGGGTTTTCCACGGACAGCGGGCCGCTGCGGCGCCCGATCAGCATGCTGAGTTTTGCCTTCAACATCAGCGTGTGCGGTTACAGTCCGGCCTGTTTCAAAAGCGTGAATCTGGCCATTCATATCCTGAATGGCATCCTGGTGTTTTTGCTGGTCAGGCTGTTGCTTGATCGTATTAACGTTGTGGCCAGAAAAGGATTTGCCGAACATCACAGCGATCTGGTGGCGGTATTTGTCAGCGCCGCCTGGCTCCTGCATCCGCTACAACTGACAAGCGTGCTTTATGCTGTCCAGCGCATGAACAGCCTGTCGGTGCTGTTCATGCTGGCCGGCATGCTCGCCTATGTGATCGCCAGAGAGCGCTACCTGCGTGGCGTGCCTGCAAAAAGCTGGTTCATCGGTGCATTTGCGCTGACCGTCCCGGCTGTTCTGACAAAGGAAAATGGCATCTTGTTGCCAGCGTTCCTGTTTCTGATAGAACTGATATTTTATCGTTTCGATTGCAGGTCGGAAGCTGACAGAAAAAAACTGAAGCTCTTGTTTGCCGGCCTGATCGGGCTGCCACTTGGCTGTATGGTGGTTTATACGGCCTTGCATCCGGACTGGCTGGTCAACTGGTATGCATTCAGGGATTTTACCCTGACCGAGAGACTGCTGACGCAATCGCGAGTCCTGTGGTTTTATGCAGGATTAATATTCATTCCAGCCAATCAAAATCTGGCGCTGTTTCATGACGATATCGTGATCTCGACCAGTCTGCTGGATCCGGTCACCACGATTATCTCGGTTGCGGGGATCATTTTCCTGCTGTTGCTTGCAATCATGCTGCGACACAAGGCGGCGATACTCTGTTTTGGCATCCTGTTCTTTCTTGCTGGCCATGCGATTGAATCGACAATTGTGCCACTGGAAATGGTATTCGAGCACAGAAACTACCTGCCCGCCATGGGCCTGCTTTTGATCCTGATGTATTATCTTCTGTATCCGGCGGGATTCGAAAAGACCAGAAGAACAAGAGCAATCGCGGCAATTCTACTGATCGCACTTTTTTCTGTTACTACTGCCCTGCGGGCGAGTCAGTGGGGCGATCCGCTATTGCATGCCTTGCTGGAGGTCAAGCATAGTCCGGAATCGGCACGGATAAATCATACGGTTGCCAACGCCTATGTCATCGCTGCCGATAAACTTGACCCTGCCGGCAAGGCCCGGGCCTACGCAGAAGCCGAAAAATATTACCTGAATGCGATATCACTTGATGACGGAAACATAACCGGTCTGGCGTCACTGTATATCCTCGAGTCCAGATTGGGTGACCGGGCAAGCGCGGACAGGTATGAAGGAATCCTCGAGCATTTCGAAAACAAAAAACTGCGAGCCCAGGACGCCAATGTGGTCAGCAAGTTGCTGGCATGCGCGAGGGAAGGTCATTGCAAGCTGCAACGCGAGGACGTCGACAGACTGGTGGAAAGCCTGGAGTCGGGTCCCGGGTTCCGGGGCAAGTATGCGGCGCTGATATATTCCCACCTGGGACAACACTACTGGAACGAATATGAGGACATGCAGGCAGGTTTAAACTACACCTATCAGGCTACGAGACTATACAATCATATGGAACTTGAATTGAACTTCGCCCGCTTGCTGGTTATAGCGGGGGATATCGAAAAGGCCAGGGCGGTACTTGATTATGTCGAGAGAAATGACACTTTTGGCATGTATCGGGATTACATCAGGAGCATTCAAAGTTCAATTCTGTCGCGGCAACCCGTGCATGGCAATTGAACCAATTATTAACAGCCACGATAGCCAGAGAACATAAGGTGCATCCGTGAATTCCGCCGCCCCGGGCAAATACCTGATGCTGATTGTGGTGGCCTTGCTGGCTGTCGGCGTGTACTGGCAAGGCCTTGGCGGACCGTTGATACTTGATGATTTTCATAATATCGGCGCCTACTTTGACAGCGAGACGCTGACATCAGACAAGTTGCAGGACAAGCTGCACAGCTCGAGTGGCAGGCTGGGCAGGCCGGTGTCGATGGCAAGCTTTACGGCAAGTTATTTTATATGCAATGACAGTGTCTGGTGCTGGAAACTGCATAATCTGTTGATACACATAGCATGCAGCCTGCTCATATTCGGGTTGCTGAAAAACATTGTTCAGTCGCCACAGGTACAGGGCAAGTCGCTTGAAAAAATTCCCGGACTGGTCGCCGTATTGTGGTTACTGCATCCATTGCATGTCAGCACGGTGCTGTATCTGGTGCAGCGCATGACGCAGTTGTCTGCCCTGTTTGTTTTTGCGGGGCTGTATGCGTATACAAGCATAAGACTGCGGCATATCAAACATGGTTACGGACTTGCCGGAATCTGGCTGGTCATCCCCGTATTTGTAGTGCTGGCTGCTTTCAGCAAGGAGAACGGAGTACTGCTGTTGCCCCTGCTGCTTATGGTGGAACTGGTCATATTCAGATTTTCCTGTAGCGAGGAAGCAGCGCATGCATTCAGGCGTGCCTTCGGCGTGCTTGTACTGCTGCCGATGCTGGCCGGGCTTGTAATTCTGGCGCTAAATCTCGATTCGCTTGTACTGAACGCATACCACGGCCGCGAATTTACGCTTGTTGAACGGTTGTTAACCCAGCCGCGGATATTGTTTGAGTACATTCTCATGATCCTGATTCCGCAGCCATCGAGCATGAAATTCTTCTACGAGGGCTATGA
>JBBDSJ010000121.1:28433-81429 GCA_040905025.1 Gammaproteobacteria bacterium | reverse complement strand
CCAGATCGCATACGCTTGATCAAAGAGATTGATGATATTGCAGAGGACGTACATAGAGCTGGACCCACCTGATTGGACAGTGAGTGGACGAAGATAAGTGCTTCCTCCATGATGAGCATTGTGCTCAGGAGAGAAGCGATGAGACAGAAAAGACGAACCCATTCACCCGAGTTCAAGGCCAAGGTGGCCCTGGCCGCGGTGCAGGGTGATTTGACGATGGCTGAGTTGGTGAAGAAGTTTGATGTGCACGCCAACCAGATTACCGATTGGAAGAAGCAGCTCCTCGACAGCGCGCCCGATGTGTTTGGCAAGCGCGCGAAGAAGGCTGAGGATGCTGCTGAAACCGTTCAGGACCTCCATGCCAAGATTGGTCAGTTGACCATGGAGAACGATTTTTTAGAACGCGGGCTCGAAAGGATTCACGGGCCCAGAGGAAAGAGATGGTAGAGCGGAAGGACCCGTTGCCGGTGAAGCGCCAGTGCGCCTTGCTGGATCTGCCTCGCTCAACGTTCTATCACGTGCCCAAGCCGGTGTCGGACAGCGAGCTTGCGCTGATGAGGCTGATCGATCGCGGCCATCTGGAACACCCGTTCTACGGCAGCCGGCGTATCCGGGACTGGCTTGAAGACGAAGGTCATGGTGTCAATCGCAAGAAGGTGCAGAGACTGATGCGTACCATGGGGCTGGTGGCGTGTTACCCCAGGCGTAATCTCAGTTTGGCGAACCCGGCGCATAAGGTGTACCCCTACCTGTTGAGGAACGTTGTGATTGATCGACCGAATCAGGTCTGGGCGACGGATATCACCTATATCCCCATGGCCCGGGGCTTCGTGTATCTGGTGGCCATCATGGATTGGTACTCACGGCGAGTTCTTTCATGGCGAGTATCCAACACACTGGACACCCGTTTCTGTATCGACGCACTTGAGGAAGCCATTGAGCGTCACGGGCCGCCAGAGATCTTCAACACGGATCAGGGCAGTCAATTCACCAGCGACGACTTTACCCAAGTGCTCAAGCGTCATGACATCAGTATCAGCATGGATGGTAAGGGGCGCTGGATGGATAACGTATTTGTGGAGCGCCTGTGGCGGAGCGTAAAGTACGAGGAGGTTTACCTCAAGGCATACGACAGCATCGGTAATGCGCGGGCTTCCCTGGGCCGGTACTTTGCGTTCTACAACTCGAAAAGACGACACCAGTCACTTGACCGGCAAACGCCGGATACGGTGTACTACCAATACGCTGCCAGGCTGGCGGCATGACCCGAGGATGCACTTATCCGGCTGTCCAATTTACTGGGTCCATTTCTCATAAAGGCAGACTCTTAAAGGGTGGTTTTGCAGGGCTACGTCGCTTAAGAGTCGGAAATTATCGTATTATATATGAGGTTGATTCGGATAAATTCATTATAACCATTTTGCGTGTTGCTCAGAGGCAGTCTGCTTATAGATAATAATGCTGTTACTTTCCCATGATAGGGGAAGGTAAGGTTATAAGCAGGCTGCTCATCTTGGTAACAACTGTGAAGATTACTCAACAGTTTCGAGACTTGCCTTTTTACTTTCTCTGGCGGCCTGCTTGGAGTTTTTCATGTTCCGGAATACCAGCGGTTTAAGCTCAGCTGTGTCATCCTTGGCCAGTGCATTGATTCGTGCAACGTCATCCAGCAACGCCTGATGATGCGATGATTTATCACAAACCGGGTCAGCATTACGCGCATCACCTGTGAGCATGAATGCCTGGCACCGGCAGCCGCCAAAGTCCTTGGTTTTTTCCGGGCAGGATCGGCACGGTTCTTTCATCCAGTCAAAGCCACGATAAATATTGAAGCCTTCAGAGTCGTCCCACAGACCTTCGATACTCCAGTCGCGCACATTTGGAAATTCAATGGGCAATTGACCCGCCGCATGACAGGGCAGGGCGGTGCCGTCCGGAGTAATGGTCAGAAAGACAGAACCCCAGCCATTCATACAGGCTTTTGGCCGGTTTTCATAGTAATCAGGAATGACATAGATAATTTTCATCTTGCCTTTCATTTTATCCTGATATTCCTTGGCAACGGCCTCGGCGTTATTCAGCTGTTCTTTTGTTGGCAACAACTGGTCGATGTTAATACGTGACCAGCCGTAATATTGCGTGCTGGCCAACTCTACATAGTCACCGTTCAGTTCCACACACATCTCGAGAATTTCGCGGATCTGGTCGATATTCTTGCGATGCAGCACGATATTCAGCACCATCGGATAATCATATTTTTTGACGATCCTGGCCATCTCGGTTTTATGCTGGAAGCTTTTGCTGCCGGCCAGAAAATTATTCAGTTCCTCATTACTGGCCTGAAAGCTGATCTGAATATGGTCGAGACCGGCTTCCTTGAAGGCTTTTACGCGGGCTTCGTCCATGCCGACGCCCGAGGTGATCAGGTTGGTGTAATATCCAAGCCGCCGTGCTTCAGCGATGAGTTCTTCCAGATCCGGGCGTACCAGTGGTTCACCACCGGAAAAACCCAGTTGCGTAGCACCCATTTCACGCGCTTCGCGCATGACCTTGAACCACTCTTCAGTAGTCAGCTCATCCTTGTATTTGGCTATCTCTACCGGGTTTGAACAATACGGACACTGTAATGGACAGCGATAGGTAAGCTCAGCGAGTAGCCAGAGCGGTTTACTCTGATTTTTTTGGTCTGATCCAGCCATTGTCATGAGCTACCTCCATAAATTTGCGTACATCCTGCTCGAGTTCGGCGCCGGGAAACTGTGCTTTCAGGTCGTCAATAATAGCCGCAACAGTTTTCTCGCCATTGATGTGTTCAAGAATTGCAGCAGCACTGCTGCTGAGTTTAATCATGCCTTCCGGATACAGCAGTACATGACAGTCCTGTACCTTTTCCCATTGCATCCGGAAAGTTGGCACCAGTTCAGGTATTGCCTTGTCTTGACTCATGTCCATATTCATTCGACACAATGATAGGGTGGTTTGTTCTCTATATAGGCCATCCACATCGCATCAAGCATGGTCCAGAGGATATCCAGCTTGAATTGCAGCAGGCTGAGTGCATATTCCTGCTGTTCGCGGGTGCGGAAGTGGTCCAGCGTGATTTGCAGTCCATGTTCAACGTCACGGCGTGCCTCAGCGAGCCGTTTGCGAAAATAGTTGTAGCCTTCAGGCTCAATCCAGGTGTAGTGCTGCGGCCAGGTATCCAGTCTGTTCTGATGTATCTTTGGTGCAAACAATTCAGTCAGCGACGAACAAGCCGCTTCCTGCCAGCTCGCACGCCGCGCAAAATTGACATAGGCATCAATCGCGAAGCGCACACCGGGTAATACATGCTCTTCAGACAGAAGCTCTTCGCGCGTCAACCCGACAGCATCGCCAAGTTGCAGCCATGCCTCAATACCGCCTTCATTACCGCTGCTGCCATCATGATCAATAATGCGTTGCACCCACAAGCGGCGTACATCACGATCGCGGCAATTGGCCATAATGGCCGCATCTTTTATGGGGATGCATACCTGATAATAAAACCGGTTGGCAACCCAGCCCTGTATGGCTGATTTGTCAAGTTGCCCGGCATTCATCTGCACCTGGAAAGGATGGTTGATATGGTAATACTTTTCCTTGGCGCGCAGTTTTTGCTCGAATTCTTCCCGAGTCCACGGTACCTGTTCTGTAATGCCCATAGTCATGATCCTTGATAAATTACTGCTACTAACTAAAAAGCCCTGCCGGTAACTGTCGCCTGAGCAGGGCTTCGATAAAATCGGTAAAACGGAGTTGTCAGTCGATCTCACTGCCCATAAATGTTTACTGAGTTGATTCAGTTGCTGTTAAAGGATGCCTGAGAGCGCAGCGCGCCCTCAGGCGTAACAACATTACTTGTTGTTGATGTACATGGTGACTTCGAAACCAAAACGAATGTCACTGTAAGCCGGGGTTTCCCATTTCATAATAAATCTCCTCAGAAGCTTAATAGGTTATTGCCTCCCTGTCAGTGCGGCCTTCCTGGCGCGTACCTGTATAGCCTGCTGGTTATACGCGGTACAATAGTTACCTAGCCAGAACCGTGCCAAGCTGGTTTGTCTCTATATGCACTACTTGAATGCTAAAAAATGCAATAAAAACAATAATATATAGAGTTTTTCCAGTACGGATCCTGCGTCTGGTTCATGCTGTACTGGTTGTAAATCCACGATTGGCTGTAGTTGACCAGTCAATCTGGTTGATATAAACCAAAAACGTAGCATTAATGACTGAACACATCTTATTTCTCACCGGCAAACTTGCCGAAAAAAGTCTGAACCGGGTATTGCAGGACATGCAACCGGATTTCACATATGAGGTGCGTAATGTCGGCGTGAGTGTGGCGGCTTTAATGACGGTACGCATGCTTGGGCGGCGGCTGGATAATATTGACGCTGTAGACAAAATAATCGTGCCGGGTTTATGCCAGGGCGATTTAAGTGGCCTGGAAGACCAGTTTGCCACCCGGGTTCAGCGCGGGCCCAAGGATCTGAAAGACTTGCCGGCATTCTTTGGCCGGGCCGGGGTGGTTCCGGATTTAAGCCGCTATGCTGTCTGTATATTTGCCGAGATCGTTGATGCCCCGAATATCAGTGTTGCCGAGATCCTGACGCAAGCACAGCGATATCGTAATGATGGTGCCGATATGATCGATCTTGGCTGTTTGCCGGGACTCGAGTTTCCACACCTGGAAGAATCGGTGCGTATGCTGCAGGCCGAAGGTTTCAAGGTCAGTGTCGATTCACTGGAAACAGATGAACTTGTACGTGGCGGGCAGGCAGGTGCCGATTTTCTGCTCAGTCTGAAACAAGGCAGCCTCTGGGTTGCTGATGAGGTTGACAGTACTCCGGTTATTATTCCGGAACAGCCCGGCGACATGACTTCGCTTTATGCTGCACTTGAGATACTTGCCGGCAAGGGCAGGGAATGTATCGCCGACAGTATTCTTGACCCCATTCATTTTGGTTTTACCGAATCGCTGTTGCGTTATCATGCCTTGCGTCAGCAATGTCCCGATATTCCGATTATGATGGGTATTGGCAATCTGACCGAACTCACGGAAGCCGATACGTCAGGTATCAACGCGATACTTTTCGGTATTATTTCCGAACTGGGCATCGCCAATGTACTTGCCACCGAAGTCAGCCCGCATGCCTGCGCGGCAGTGCGTGAAGCGGATCAGGCGCGGCGTATTATGTATGCCGCACATGATGCTGATAGCTTGCCCAAAGGTTACAGTAGTGCATTGCTGACAACGCATGCACGCAAGCCATTTCCGTACTCAGCTGCTGAGATTGCCGATTTGGCAGCAGCAGTACGGGATCCGAGTTATCGTGTACGTATCAGTCGAGAGGGCATTCATGTCTTCAATCGCGATGGTCTGGTCTGTGCACAAGATCCGTTTAAACTTTTTCCGCAATTGCCCTTGCTTGCCGAAGATGCCCCGCATGCATTTTATATGGGTGTTGAACTGGCACGCGCACAGATTGCCTGGCAACTCGGTAAACGTTACGAGCAGGATGAAGCGCTCGACTGGGGTGTTGCGGTAGCCCCTGAGAACCATGCTGATACAGGCTCTGCGGCTCATGCCTTGAAACCTGAAACAGGCGATTACAAGGAAGCAGGCAGTACCCTGCAGGCCAGTCGCAAACGCAAGAAAAAAGCTGCAAAGTCATGATGATCTACGAAACCATAGTTACTACCCGGAATGAAGACGCCACGGTACAGATTGCGCCAATGGGCGTGCGCCGGGTTGATGGCTTGTATCTGATTGCCCCGTTTAAACCCTCCAGAACCCTGGAAAACTTGCAACGCACCGGCCAGGCAGTCATTAATCTGACGGATGATGTTCGGATATTCGCCGGTTGCCTGACCGGTCGTTATGACTGGCCGGTGACAGAAACCGTGGGTTTTCCTGGCTGGCGACTGCAGCAATGCTGTACGCATCTGGAAATTGCTGTTGACAAAGTGGTCGGGAGTGAACTGCGGCCGGAATTTCATTGCCGCTTGCTGCACGAACAAATTCACAAGGCTTTTCATGGTTTTAATCGTGCCCAGGCGGCAGTGCTTGAAGCCGCCATTCTGGCAAGCCGTCTGGATCGACTGCCTGTCGATAAAATCCGCCAGGAGATCGACTATCTCCGGATTGCCATAGATAAAACAGCAGGCGTCCGGGAGCTGGAAGCGTGGAACTGGTTATGCGAGCGAATAGATGCATATTTGCAGCAGGTTGCTCCGGAGACAATGCCATGAATGGCTTTCTGGCCAGTGTACGCACGCTCGCTGAAGCGCGAACAGTTTACAGCGCCGGTGCCGATATTATTGATCTGAAGGAACCTGCAGCCGGTGCACTGGGCGCACTGGATACTGGCATCGTCAGGCAGATTGCAGCAGAATTTAACGGCCATTGTTTACTCAGTGCCACTATAGGCGATCAGCCTTTACAGGCTGAGCCGATTGCTGCAGGCATTGAACAATTTGCGCGTCTGGGCGTCGATTTTATTAAAGTCGGCTGGTTTGGTTCGGAACTTGATTCCAGAGTACTGGCAGGCATTGAGCAGGCGGCCCGTTCAGTCCGTATTGTTATCGTAGTATTTGCCGAGCTTGGCTGGCAGCAACATTGGCTGGCAGAATTTAAAAATGCCGGTGTTCACGGTGTTATGCTTGATACGGCTGACAAATCAAATGGCGGTTTACTCGACAAGACCCCTCTGCAGGGTTTACAGGCTTTTGTCGACCAGGCACACCGGCAACAACTGCTGTGTGGACTGGCTGGTGCATTAAACATTACTGACATACCACGACTTTTGCCGCTGGAGGCTGACTATCTCGGTTTTCGTACGGCATTGTGCCGGCAGGGACAACGTAGCGCCGAGGTTGACAGCCAGGCGGTTGAAACTGTCAGAATGGCATTGCAGCATCGCTATGCTGCACAACGGCAAGCTAGAAGTGGTCTCAAAATGTCACGCACCCAGGGGTGTGATAAAGTGCAGCCGAGACCAGGCGAAAGTGGATGAAAAAGCGCAGTGTATAGCGAATCTGCCATTGCATGGCCCCGCATTTTGAGTCCACTTTCAACACCCATTCGTATATTTCAGGGCGGCAAATGCAGTAATTTTGAGGCCGCTTCGTAGTTAATATTGATTGGAGTAAAGATGATGGCTCAATGGCGCAAAAAACAGAAAGACGAGACTTACACTGAAGACGAGATTAAATCCCGTCTCGAAGCTGAATTACCCAAGTGGTATTACGAGGACGGCTGGATTCGGCGTAAATACAAGACCAGTGGCTGGAAAAGTACCTTGATGGTTATCAATACGGTCGGGCATTTGGCCGAGGCCGCATTTCATCATCCGGATTTAACCGCATCCTATGCATTTGTCGTGGTTAAATTGATGAACCATGCGGCGAAAGGCGTAACCGACAAGGACTTTGATCTGGCCAGCAAAATTGAAGAAGTTGTTATGTGGCAGCCCGGTCTTGAGGAAAACGCGGCGCTTGAAGGGACACCGGATGATCCGCGGTTCAAATATATCAAGTATGACTAGAAGCAGGCGCTGGTAAAGGCTGTGGATCATTGTTCAGCCTGCCAGTGGCCGGAACGGCCGCCGGATTTTTCCAGCAGTCTGACACCTTCGATGTGCATGCCGCGATCGACCGCCTTGCACATGTCATAAATGGTCAGCAGGGCGATTTGCACCGCTGTTAGCGCTTCTATCTCGACGCCGGTTTGATCCCGGGTTTCAGTGCGTACGCTGCAATGCACGGAATGATTTTCACTATCGCCTGTCAGTTCAACACTGATATGGGTTAATGACAGCGGATGACAAAGTGGCACGAGTTGTGCAGTATTTTTGGCAGCCATGATCCCGGCAATGCGGGCAACCGCCAGAACATCGCCTTTGGCGTGACTGCCCTGCAGGATGGCGTCCAGTGTCTCTGGCTGCATGAAAATGTAGCCTTCGGCGATGGCAATACGATGACTAACGGATTTCTCACCGACATCCACCATACGGGCGTGGCCGCGCGAGTCAAGATGGGTCAGCTGGGGTCTAGATTTGCGCATAGTGAGAATGTATAGGCTGATAATGATTTTGTAAATAAAGAAGCTCTGATTAATTCATCCATGAATACTGCATCCTTGGCTCCGTTAGCGGCACATCCGTGTGCCACTCCTCAGAGCACGAGCAGTGCTACATGGATGTAGCGGTCACGTAGCAAAGGACGCAATATCGAAAATTGTGATTTTCGATTTTCTTCATTATTCAATCACTTATGTGATTGAATAATGAAGAAAATCCCTGTACTGCAGGAACCTCTGAATAAATCAGAGGTTCCATAAATCTAATTTGATTGGGTGGTTTGGATGACGGTCACAGTGAAGTTTTTTGCCAGTTTGCGTGAGCAACTTGGGCAACATGAGATTCAGGTCGATCTGGACGGATCAGAATGTACTGTGCAGGAAATCTGGCGCCGGGCGACTGAGGCAAAACAGTTGCCAGCCAATGTACTGGCCTCAATCAATATGGCCTATGCAAAACTGGATGCGCCGGTTCATGATGGAGATGAGATTGCATTTTTCCCGCCTGTTACCGGTGGTTGAACATGACCGTTGAGATTACAGCAGAATCATTTGATCCGTACGCCAGGCTGCGGGATTTCCAGCAGCAGCGATTGAATTCAGCTCAATACGGTGCTGAAGCTGTATTTGTTGGTTACATGCGTGATCAAAATAATGGTGTTCCGGTCTCGGCGATGACGCTGGAACATTATCCGGGCATGACCGAACAGCATCTGGAGGCGATTTCCGCCAGTGCGGCAACACAGTGGCCACTCCAGCAGTCATTGATAGTGCATCGTATTGGTAATATACAGCCGGGTGAGGCAATCGTACTGGTGGCAGTCTGGTCGGCACATCGTGCCGCTGCATTTGATGCCTGCCGGTACATTATGGAAGATTTAAAAGCAAAAGCGCCATTCTGGAAAAAGGAACAACGCGTTGATGGTGAGCGCTGGGTTGAACAGAATACACCCGGCTACACCGGTAAAAACCAAGACTAATTCAAAAGTTACAGGAGAATGAATATGAAAATCTATGTCCTGGGTGCAGCTGCAGGCGGTGGTTTCCCGCAATGGAACTGCAATCATCCGAACAGCCGCCGCGCACGTCAAAACGATCCGGCGGCAAAACAGCGTACCCAGTCATCAATCGCTGTCAGTGCCGATGGTGAAAACTGGTTCTTATTCAATACATCGCCGGATCTGCGCAAACAGATTAACGACAATGAAATTTTGCACCCGAAACTTGAGCTTCGCCATAGCCCGATACAGGGTGCGGTACTGACCAATGCGGATGTTGATCATGTTGCGGGCTTGCTGAATTTACGTGAGTCACAGCCATTACGGATTTATGGTACCCAGCGCGTGCTGGATGTATTGGCCGCAAATACGATTTTTAACGTGCTAAACCCGAAATTTGTCAAACGCGAAGCCATGAAGCTGGAACAACCGCTTGAATTACAGAAGACCGATGACAGCCCAGCCGGTATCACAGTCACACCTTTCGCTGTGCCCGGCAAGGTGGCACTCTGGCTGGAAGACGAGAGCAAGGGTGATAATTTTGGTTCGGTCGAGGAAGATACCATTGCCCTTGAGGTGCGTGATACAGACAACAAACTGTGTTTTTTCTATGTGCCTGCCTGCGCAGAAATGACACCGGAGCTCGAAGACCGGCTGCGCGGTGCCCCACTGGTATTTTTTGATGGCACTTTATGGACAGACGATGAAATGATTCGTGATGGTGTTGGCGTGAAAACAGCCAGTCGCATGGGCCATATGAGCAACTCGGATCCGAATGGATCAATTGCTGCACTTAAGGACCTCGATATCAAACGGAAGATTTTCATTCATATCAATACTACAAACCCCATTTTGCTGGATGACAGCAAGGAACGTAAACAGGCAGAAGCTGCCGGCTGGGAAGTCTCTTATGATGGCATGCAACTCGAAGTTTAAAACCATTTGAAAGCAGGGCTGATTTAAGCCCTGGATGCGGGATGTTGACTAGAAAAATTGTCCGAAAGGCTGTACTTCAACTTCCATCCCGGCTTCGATATCAGTCATGGTCTCAGGCAGCAGGATAAAACAATTCGCGCGTGTCATTGAACTGAGGATGCCGGAACCCTGCTGTCCGGTTTTACTGACTATCAACTGTCCTTCATTATTCCGTGTCAATATACCGCGCTGGAATTCGAAGCGGCCCGCACGTTTGCGCAGTCTTGATTGACAGACGGCGCGAACAATTAATGGCTGGGTGAAAGTTTCACCCATCATTTTACGCAATGCCTGCTGCACAAACTGGTAAAACGTCACCATCACGGAGACCGGATTACCGGGCAGGCCAAAGAAAACAGTATTGTTGATTTTTCCGAATGCCAATGGCCGTCCCGGTTTCATCGCCACTTTCCAGAAATTGACCTGGCCAAACGCATCCAGCGTGGTCTTGACATAATCAGCGTCACCTACCGATACACCACCTGATGTAATCAATACATCAGCATTTTCTGCAGCGAGCGCGAATGCTTTTTCAGTGGCTTCGGGTGTATCCCGCACAACGCCCATATCAAGCAGTTCGCAGCCTGCCGAACTTAACAGCCCATACAGACTGTAACGGTTACTGTCGTAGAGCATGCCGGGTTCAAGTGGCTCGCCGATGGAGCGCAATTCATCACCGGTGGAAAAAAAAGCGACTCTGACCCGGCGTCTGACGTGTATTTCACCAATACCGAGTGAAGCGAGCAAACCAAGCTCGGCCGCCTGCAACCGGGTACCGGCTTTCAGTACGCAATCCCCTGCAGAAATATCTTCGCCAGCCTGGCGGACGTTATCGCCGCTTCGGGTAGTGCTATCCAGCAGAATAACATCGGGCTGTGCATCATTTGACCGGGTAACCCGCTCCTGCGCTGCGACAGTATCGGTTCCGGGCGGCAGTATCGCGCCGGTGAATATGCGTACGCATTCACCCGTTGTCAGTTTGCCCTGAAAGGGTCGGCCGGCATAGGCCGTGCCAGTGACATGCAAACCCGATGACTGCGCCAGTTCCAGATCAGTGCCGGCGAAGGCATAACCATCCATTGCCGAGTTGGTGGCTGGCGGCACATCCATGGGTGAATACACATCGTTCGCCAGAATCCGGTTGAGCGTCTGGCGCAATGCCAGTTGTTCGGTTCCGGAAACCGGGGCGACGGCTTCAAGGATTTTATTGCGCGCACTGTCAACACTTAATGCCGCCGGATCATATTCATCCAGACAACTACTGGTGTTGGCAGAATTTTCAGAGGCTACAGGTTTCGGCATCACGATTTAGCCGCAAGCATCTGCTGTAATACAAATTCACAAATTTGATCAAGATTATTCAAATCCAGCACCGGAATGTTTACAGTTTGTTCAGGTTCAGTATCGTCAATTACAGCATCTGTGGCAATAGCGATAATGCTGTCATCTTCGGGGAAAAGCAGTGGTTTCCCCAATGACGGACGATGCAGTTCGATTTTGTTGATTTTTTCCGGTTTAAATCCTTCGACCAGAATCAGATCAAGCTGTTCATGATTCAGCTTTTCAATATAATCCTGCAACTGTAATGGTTGCGGTTCGGTTCTTTCAAAAATCAATGCCCAGCGCCCGGGTGCGCCAATCAACATCTGGGTGGCGCCGGCTTGACGCAACTCGTAACTGTCCTTGCCGGGATGGTCGATATCAAAATCATGATGGGCATGTTTTATCATGCCGATACGCAAGCCACGGCCACGCAAACAGGGTATCAGTTTTACCAGTAAACTGGTTTTGCCGGTGCCACTGTAGGCAGCGAAACCCAGCACCGGTGTTTTTGTCGAAATGCTCATGCCAATAATTTTTTAATCCTGGATGTTAAATTATCGATATCTTCAGGCGTATTTGCGTTGACAAAACTTTCAGGACGGTCAGAAAAATCAACAATTGTCATTTGATTATCAGCATACCAGTGATCAATTTTGCGGCCGCCATCAACAAGAAAACCTTCAAGACTTGTCAGCAGATTTTTATCAATCAGCGCGAATACCGGCTGCAACCGTTCACCATTATGGGCAACGGCAATATGCGCATTGGCATCATGCAGTCCCGTGAATAACCGGGTTGCAAGATCCGGGGCAATGCACGGACAATCACAGGGGATAGTCAATAAATAATCGCAGTTGTCATCATTCTGGCAGACTGCCAACGCAGCAGCCATGCCTGCCAGTGGGCCGCAATAGTCGGGCAGTGTGTCAGCGATAACTGGATAACCATAGCGTGCATAAACTGCCTGATTACGGTTGGCATTGATAAGTATAGTGCTGACTTGTGGCTGTAATTTTTCAATAGCCCATTCAATCAATGGCCGTCCGGCAAGTTCAACCAGGCCTTTATCTTGTCCGCCCATGCGTCGGGCAGCCCCGCCGGCGAGGATCAGGCCAGTAATATTTTTTCCTGGAATAACAGCCATCGTATGTAATAGGCGGGTGGATGCTATTGCCGGGTATGTTGACGCTTGGCCGGGCGTTCACCGGTTTTTGCCGCCGGCGGGTCATCAAATACAATATGTTCCATACCGTTATAGACCAGGAAGTGCTGACCTTTGGCGCGAGCGAGTAGCGTCACCCCCATTTCGCGTGCCAGCCGCAAGCCCATGGCGGTAATACCGGAGCGGGATAACAACACAGACACTCCCATTTGTCCGACCTTGATAACCATTTCGGACGTTAACCGGCCGGTGGTATAGAAAATCTTGCCGGCACCATCGATATCTTCCAGCCACATCTGTCCGGCGATCGCATCAACGGCATTATGACGACCGACATCCTCAATAAATGACAGAATTGCTGTGTCTTCACATAATGCACAACCATGGACAGCACCGGCGGATTTATACACATCGTTATAGGCATTCAGATTTTTTAATAAACCGTATATGGTGGATTGTTTCAGGCTTAACACGGGCAAGCGGATATTTGCCAGTTCTTCAAGCAAGTTGCCGAATACCGTGCCCTGGCCGCAACCGGTGGTAACAGTACGCTTGCTCAGACGTGCCTCCAGATCCGGAATACTTTTACGCGTCACGACTGCAGCGGCGGCAACATCCCAGTCGACCTGAATTGAAACAATGTCTTCGAGTGCCTGCACCAGTCCCTGATTGCGCAAATACCCAAGCACCAGTTTTTCCGGCGCTGTGCCGAGTGTCATCAGAGTGACAATCTCATGCCGATCCAGATACAGCGTCAGCGCACGTTCGTCGGCAATATGCAATTCACGTGGCGCGCTATATTCATCATAGGCAGTAACGGGTTCAGTCGGTGGCAGACCGGCATCAGACAATTGCGGTAGGTAGCGGTTCATTGTCAGGTACTGCAACCTGATAACAGGCGGGGAAGTAACTGAAATAAATACAGCGTGATTGTGGTATCAGCCACCGGTCGCATTCATATGCCTGAAAATGACCGGCTTGGCCTGCAAATCAAATTCATGGCCCTTGGGCTTAATCGCCATGCTGTCGCGTATTGCCTGTTTGACGGGCTCCAAATCACCAGGATTTGCGCGCAATACACGCCGCAGGTCTATTGAATGCTCTTGACCAAGGCATAACAGCAGACGGCCTTCACAGGTAAGTCTTACCCGGTTGCAGGTATCACAAAAATTATGACTGTGCGGTGAAATAAAGCCAACCCGGGTATCGGTGCCGGGTATCCGGAAATACCGTGATGGACCCCCGGTAGATTCAGTCGTTGGTAACATTTCATATTGTTGCTCCAGATCAGCGCGGATGTCATCACTGGAATAAAAAGCCAGTGCCCGGTCATGTTCACCAATTACGCCCAATGGCATTTCTTCAATGAAGCTGATGTCAATGTTTTGATCAATGGCAAATTGCACCAGATCAATAACTTCATCATGATTGCGGTTTTTCAGAATGACCGCATTGAGTTTGATGCGTTCAAAACCGGCCGCCTGTGCCGCATCGATGCCGGCCAGTACCTGCTCAAGATCGCCAACGCGGGTAATATTACGGAAACGTTCTGTCTGTAATGAATCAAGACTGATATTGATTCGGCGCACGCCCGCAGCACGTAAAGCCGGTGCATATTTTGTTAATTGGGAGCCATTTGTAGTGAGTACCAGTTCATTCAGGCCGGGCAGGGCACCGATATTGTCAAATAGCTCCATGACATTCCGGCGTACCAGTGGCTCGCCACCGGTGATACGTATTTTGCTGACACCGAGTTCTGTGAATGCCCGGGCAACTGCGGCAAGTTCTTCAAGTGTTAACAGCTGCGCACGTGGCACAAACTGCATGTCTTCATCCATGCAATAAACGCAGCGGAAGTCACACCGGTCTGTAACTGAAATACGTACATAGTTAACGCGCCGGTTAAAGCGATCAACCAGTGATTCCTGATTAACGGTGGCTGCAGACTCAGATTGCATGGAAGTTGTCATGTTGCAGTGCGGGATATAAATAACATCATAGTACAGGTATTTTAACAGGGTGCGACATGGTGGCAAACTGCACAATATGCTCGGCCGAATGCGGCTTGACATGATCCGGAGCATTCGACATGCTCGGAAAAAATCCGGACTGACACGCAATGGTCATTATCATGTGTTTGAATTTGACTGTTTTTGACCGAAAAAGTGCAAGATCTGGGAATAACAATAAACATGAACGGGGAAGATCATGGCAGGATTTCTGGCTGATTTACTGGCTAAAGAGCGCACGATAGCAAAACCGGGCTTTAATCGCTGGCTGGTGCCACCGGCAGCTCTGGCAATCCACCTGTGCATTGGCATGGCCTATGGCTTCAGTGTGTTCTGGCTGCCGATGACGCAGGCCGTGGGCATTAACGAGCAGCTGACATGCCCGGACAGCATGGGTTTCCTTGCCAAGCTGTTTGCCACCGACTGTGACTGGCGTGTCAGTACCGTGGGCTGGACCTTTACCTTTGCCATTGTACTGCTCGGACTGTCTGCTGCTGTATTTGGCGGTTGGCTGGAGCGCGCCGGGCCACGCAAGGCCGGCATAGCCGCGGCATTTTGCTGGGGCGGCGGATTCCTGATCGCTGCCCTCGGCGTGTATCTGCACCAGATATTGCTGATCTGGCTGGGTCTGGGCGTTATTGGTGGTATTGGTCTGGGACTCGGTTATATCTCGCCGGTATCCACCCTGATCAAATGGTTCCCGGACCGACGTGGCATGGCGACCGGCATGGCCATTATGGGGTTTGGCGGCGGTGCCATGATCGGCATGCCGCTGGCCAACCGGCTCATGCTGGAATATGCCACACCAACATCTGTCGGCGTCTGGGAGACATTTGCGACGCTGGGCCTGATCTACTTTTTTGTCATGCTGTGCGGTGCGTTCGGTTACCGGGTAACACCGGATGGCTGGAAGCCTGAGGGTTGGGTAGGCAGGACAGACAATAACAACAGCATGATCACAACGCGTCATGTGCATCTGAATGAGGCGCACAAAACTCCACAGTTCTGGTTGCTTTGGGGTGTATTGTGTATGAATGTCAGCGCCGGCATTGGTGTGCTTGGTATGGCCTCACCGATGTTGCAGGAAGTTTTTGGCGGAGCGTTGATCGGTGTTACGGGCAGTCTGTATGAACTCGGCGAGAGTCAACGTGCGATGGTGGCCACCGTGGCAGCCGGATTCGGTGCAATGCTGAGTCTGTTCAACATTCTCGGCCGTATTTTCTGGGCATCGCTGTCTGACTATATTGGCCGTAAAGTTACCTATTTTATTTTCTTCAGCCTTGGCATTGCACTTTATGCAGCGGCACCGTTTGCCGGCAGTATTGGTAGCATCGCGTTGTTTGTCGGTATTTTCTGTATCGTATTGACCATGTATGGTGGCGGCTTTGCAACCATCCCCGCCTATCTGGCCGACATGTTCGGGACCAAATTTGTCGGCGCAATACATGGCCGGCTGTTGACTGCCTGGGCGACTGCAGGTGTTGTCGGCCCCGTGCTGGTAAATTATATTCGGGAATACCAGATCGATGCCGGTATTCCGCCGGCACAGGCCTATAACATCACCATGTACATACTTGCCGGTTTGCTGTTGATTGGCCTGATCTGTAATTTACTGGTCAGGCCGGTGGCCGAGAAGCATTACATGACCGATGCCGACATTGAAAAAGAGCGCAAGCTGGCGCATGAAAACGGTAATGGCAAGCCTGACGCGGCGTCATTATCATGGCACCCGGATCCACGTAGCTGGCTGCTGGTAGCCGCATGCTGGTTGCTGGTGGGTGTGCCGTTGCTATGGGGAATATGGCAAACACTGCAAAGCGCCACGGCACTGTTTTCTGCAGGGAACTGAGGGGCTGCTACCAGTTTGAGTAGGGATGCTCGACCAGGCAGACGTTGTAATAGCGTGGGTCGTCGGATACCTCACTGCCGAGCCAGTCCGGACGGGTAAACGCTTCATTGACATCAGCTAATTCGATTTCGGCAACCACCAGCCCGCTGTTGTCACCGAGAAACTCATCAATTTCCCAGACATGTCCCGCCAACGGCAGATAATGGCGTATCTTTTCGATCAGGGATTTTTTACACAGATGCTGCAATATCTCCTCGGCTTCCGCCAGCGGGACAGGGTAATCGTATTCCTGCCGCTCGATGCCGAGAGTTGCGGATTTGATGTTCAGGTTGGCCTGTTCGCCGACAACCCGGATGCGGATTGAACAGCTTTCGACACTGCCAAGATAGCCCTGAACCTGACGCTCCGAGCGTTCTGTCTGGTTGCGCCAGTGATCATTTACCAGTAAAAATTTACGTTCAATTTCCACGCCCATGCAGGCATGGTAATCAGTCGCAGGCTCACCGACAATGCCAACAATAATGAACCTGCCCAAACAGAATCCTGAAATACAAACCCGACAGCGGCGTATGACAGTTACGCTATTGCTGGGATTCTCATCAGGATTACCGCTGGCCTTGTCCGGGGGTACCTTGCAGGCATGGTTTGCGACAGCCGATGTGGATATTCGCAGTATTGCCTGGGTATCGTTGCTGGGTTTGCCTTATCTGCTCAAATTTATCTGGGCGCCGCTAATGGACAGGTTTGTGCCGGTATGGCTCGGTCGTCGCCGTGGCTGGTTGCTATTAACGCAGCTGAGTTTATTACTGGCAATAATTATTCTGGGCACGTTGTCACCGGAACACCAGTTGCCCGTCATGTTGTGGTTGGGACTACTGGTCGCATTTTGCTCGGCTTCGCAGGACATCGCCGTGGATGCCTATCGCACCGATCTGTTACCGGCGAGCGAGCGCGGTCTGGGCGCGGCGTTTGCAACAGGCGGCTATCGTACCGGCATGTTGCTGGCCGGTGCCGGGGCCTTGATACTGGCTGATGTGATTGGCTGGCACTGGACGTACTGGCTGCTCGCAGCTTGCCTGGGCTTTGGTCTGCTGGGGACAGCGTTGGCCCCGGCGCCACTGCACCGTGCGCCACCGCCAGTGGATTTGCGCAGTGCTGTTGTTGATCCATGGCGTGATTTTCTCGGCCGCAATCAGGCGCTGTTACTGCTTGCCTTTATCATTCTGTACAAACTTGGTGATGCTTTTGCGGGCACACTCACTACCACATTTCTGATCCAGGGGTTGGGTTACTCGACTATGGATGTGGGTCTGGTCGGACAGGCGTTTGGCTGGATTGCGATGCTGGGGGGAGCTGTTTATGGCGGCGTGTTGATGCTGCGCTGGACGCTATTCAGGGCGTTACTGGTATTCGGTTTGTTGCAGGCGGTTACGAATATCGGATTTATTATACTGGCGCTGCTTGGGCCCAATTATCCGGCAATGGTTGTCGCGGTGGGTCTGGAAAACGTAGCGGGGGGCATGGGCACCGCCGCATTTCTGGCGCTGCTGATGGCGCTTTGCAATCCACGCTACACGGCCACCCAGTTTGCATTATTGTCGGCCGTAGCCGCGACCGGACGGGTGTTGGTCGGGCCCGCCGCCGGTGAGCTGGTGTTCAGTTATGGCTGGACGGTGTTTTTCTGCGGCAGTTTTTTAATTGCGATCCCGGGCTTATTGCTACTCTTGCCGTTACGTATGAGCCTGACAAGACTTGACAATGGCGCGACGCAACCAGACCCGCAGGTCTAGCGCCCCGGTCCAACCTGCTGTCTTGGTTGCCGGTATTGACGCTCGCTGCTGCGATAACCGTCGCGATAGCCACGCTCATAGCCGCCATAACCCTGGTTATAACGATAGTCTCTGTTACCACCGTAATAACCTTGTGGAGAGCGTTGATAACCACGGTAATTGCCATGGTAATTGTGCTGGCCATGGTGCGGTTTGGCGTGGCCGCGATCATAGTAGCCCTGGTTCTGGTGTTGCCGCTGGGACAAACCTGCGACGCTGCCGTAGCCCAGTGAAAATCCGGGTCGGGTGCGGTAACCCGGATCAGCGTAGCCATGACCGGAGTAACCACCGCTATTTACAATAACACGCACGTCTGCAGCAGGTACGGTTTGTGCCAACAGCAGTAAACTGGCAATTCCGACCAGCTGTAGTGGCTTGAGATACTTGTGCAGAAGTGATGATTGCGTTTTCATGAGCTGATGCTCCATGACTTGGGGTTCGGTACATATGACAGGATATAAGCCGGGAAGGTTGCATTAATGCCGTCGCCACGTGTTGAAATTGAGTACTGCGCCCAATGCCGTTTTGTATTGCGTGCCACCTGGCTGGCGCAGGAGTTACTGATGACGTTTGCCGATAGCGTTGGCGAAGTGGCCCTGATTCCGGCTACGGGTGGTGTTTTTGTTGTCCGGCTGGATGGCGAACTGCTGTTTTCAAAAGCCGAACAGGGCCGGTTTCCGGATGCAAAAGAACTCAAGCAACTGATCCGGGATCGGATTGATCCGACCCGCGATTTAGGTCATAGCGACAAGTAAACTTCTTTATAATTAATAAGTTACAGGCGCTTTCTCAATCACCTCTAACGACACGTATGCCGATATTGTCATACGTCGAAGTGGCGCGGAACTTGTCTCGTTTGCTGGTGCGCAGTGAACTGGCCGGGCTGCTGAAGCTGCCGCCACGAACCACGCGCTGATTGCATTCACCGCCCATCCACTCACGTCCGTCTGTGGGTGCGCCCTGGTAGTTGTTGTGCCAGCAATCCCGCACCCATTCTGCAACATTGCCATACATGTCATGCAATCCGAACGGATTTGGCTTGAAAGTGCCAATGCGCGTGGGGCGGGTCAGATCAAAGCCGGACTCGCAGTCAAAACAGTGAGCGCTGCCGGGCTGGTATTCAAACCCCCACCAGTAAGTGGTATTGGCACCGGTACCGGCGGCGTACTCCCATTCGGCCTCTGTTGCCAGGCGGTAGTTCTTGCCCGTCTGCTGTGACAGCCAGTCGGTATAGTAGTAGGCATCTTCCCAACTGACATTGAATACCGGGTGATTGTCCTTGCCGAGATTGCCGGTGTTGGGCACTTTGCGGCCGGTCGCCCGGGCAAAGCGCTCATATTCAGCAATGCTGATCTCGTGTTGGCTGATAGCAAAGCCCGATAAATTGACTTTGTGAGGCGGGCGTTCTTCAGCTGAGCGGGTGCTGCCCATTTCAAAACTGCCGGCGGGAATGCTGACCATGGTCGGGCCCTGACCGCCACCGCTCAAACTATCGGCAAAAGTCTTGCCGGTGCTGACCGGTCTGGATTCCGGGACTGCGGCGACAGGAGCTTCTTCTGTCGCGGGTGCTGGCTCGGCTGTACCGGTTTCAGTTGCATCAGTCACTTCGGCCTCGTCTGCTGCTTCAGGCTCGGCATCCTCAGGCGTTACTGGCGCTGACTCTGCGGCCGGTTCAGTCGTGTCTATTTCTGTCGGGGCCTCCTGGAAGGTTGGCGTAGCGTCCTGACTTTGCCACCAGAAAAAACCGGCAACTGCGATAATCACTACAACAGCCGCAACAGCCCACAGCATGCCGCCAGACTTTGTCTGATCGGCATACGCGTCAGTGCCTGACGGCGCAGCCGGAGTCGGGGGCGGGCTCGCGGGTGCCGGCTCTGGTTCCGCTTCCGCTTCCGTTTCTTTAATGCCAGGTACCGGCGTATCTGGATCCATGATATCGTCATCACTGGCGAGATCACCGACAATCTCGATTGGCTGGGTATCACCTGCCTTGAGTTCAGCTTCGCTTGCTGCTGTCTGTTTTGCTTCGGCAGCCGAGTCAATTACATCGATAACGATGACGGTCGTATTGTCCTGCCGCGGCATGGCTTCTTCTTCGACCGCTTTCAGCAAGGCCTCGGCGCATTCACGTGGTTTTTCCGACCAGTCACAATATTGAATGATTTTACCGTCGCTGAGCGTATCAAGGCCGTCGCTGCAAAGCAGCAAGCGATCCCCGCCCTTGAGTATGAAGGGCTCTTCGGGACAATCAATTTCAGTAATATCCTCGCCGGTGACGGCGCTCATCAGCATGTTGCGTGACAGGCCGGGTTCGGGTTCGATGGTTTTGCCGGCCGCTGCCATGCGATCGAGGAAACCGCCATAGCTGTGGTCGGCATTTTTCTTGGTGAGTTCCTTGTCGCGCAGCAGGTAGATATGACTGTCGCCAACGCTGGCCCACCAGAGTTTGTCGCGCTCAGTGAGTATTGCCACCATGGTGCAGCCCATGCCGCTCAGGGCACTGGTTTCGCGGATGGTTTCGGCTATGGAGCTGTTGGCTTTCAGAACTGCGCCATGCAGAACGCTGGCGACGTCGTCACTTGGGTAGTTGCTGCTGACGTACTTGTTGAATGCCTGTACGGCCATATTGCTGGCGACGTTACCGGCAGCGTGTCCGCCCATACCGTCAGCGACAACAACAAGTGCACTTGATTGACCTTCAGCATCGGTCAGATTGGTAATCAGGAAAGCATCTTCCTGATAATCTCGGGCCCCATCAATTTGTGCGCCCGAGATTTCAAAACGCAAAGCCATATATTTTCCCCCGGCAAATATCCCGGCTCAAAACCATATCAGTGAAGCAGCGTTGCGGGTTGATACTTGGCATGCAACATGGGTAGCCCGCGGTGGCGCTAGATGCTACCTACAGGATAGCCCGTATCTTGCTGTCTTACCTGTTATTATTAGTTCAGTCCAGTATGTCTATCGTACCAGTCAAATGCCCGTTTACAAACGTAAACTGCCGATAAACTTGTCCGATATAGTCAATTTGTTCACATTCCGGCAATCTGTCTGGCCAGGTTGCCTGAACTGCCTTGTTACTGCCTGATTCCAGACCATGTCCGAATCTGTGAACCAACACCTGAAAACACTGCTTGAACAGTGTCTTCCGCCGACCCGGCTACAGCTGCGCAAACAAATGCGGCGCTGCAAAAATTCGAATCTGCCTGCGTTGGTGCCGGCCTTTCAGGCTGCCGCCGCTGCAGATCAGGAATATCGTGATCAGCGCCGGGCTGCCTGTCCGGCGATTGAGTTGCCATCAGATCTGCCGATCAGCGGCCGCAGTGAAGAAATAATCAGCGCGATCCGTAGTCATCAGGTTCTGATTATTTGCGGTGAAACCGGCTCCGGCAAAACCACCCAGATCCCGAAACTGTGTCTGGCAGCCGGGCGGGGTATTGCTGGCCAGATTGGCCACACCCAGCCGCGCCGGCTGGCGGCACAGACGTTGGCCAACCGGATCGCGGCAGAACTGCAGACCGAACCCGGCACAGCGGTCGGTTATAAAATCCGCCACACTGATCAGACCCGACCGGGGACTTTTATCAAGTTGATGACGGACGGCATTTTGCTGGCAGAGCTGCGTACGGACCGTGACCTGCTCGGCTATGACACGCTGATCATTGATGAGGCGCATGAACGCAGTCTGAATATCGATTTCATGCTGGGTTATCTGAAGCAGTTGTTGCCCCGGCGGCCGGATTTAAAAGTCATCATTACGTCCGCGACGATTGATGTTGACCGATTCTCAAAACATTTTAATGATGCGCCGGTCATAGAAGTCTCAGGCCGCAGTTATCCGGTAGACGTGCGCTATCAACCGGTTGCTGCCGGCGATGATGATCTGGCCTTCGAACATGCTGTCCTGAGTGCGATTAGAGAACTCACACACATCGACCGTGGCGATATTCTGATATTTCTTGAAGGCGAGCGTGAAATAAACGAACTGGCCAAATTTCTGCGCAAACAGACATTGCCCGATACTGAAATATTGCCGTTATATGCGCGGCTTGGCAGTGCCGGTCAGGGTCGCATCTTTGCCGCACATCAACAGCGTCACATTGTGTTGGCGACCAATATTGCCGAAACATCGCTGACGATCCCCGGTATTCGCTATGTCATCGATCCGGGTTATGCACGTATCAGCCGCTACAGCCCCCGCAGCAAGATCCAGCGTCTGCCGATTGAAAAAATTTCCCAGGCGGCAGCCAATCAGCGCAAGGGCCGCTGTGGCCGGCAAAGTGACGGGATCTGTATACGTCTGTATAGCGCCGACGATTTTGACCAGCGGCCGTTGTTTACGGAACCCGAGATCCGCCGCACCAACCTCGCATCAGTGGCATTGCAAATGCTGGCACTGCGGCTTGGCGACATGCGCGAGTTTCCGTTTCTGGAACCACCCGATCCCCGGCAGATTAATGACGCCGAGCGGCTGCTCGCGGATCTGGCGGCTACTCGCAAAGATAAAAAACAGTTATTGCAGCTGACAGAAACCGGTCGTCAGCTGGCACAAATGCCGATTGATCCGGCATTCGGACGCATGTTGCTTGCAGCTGCAGATTACCAATGTCTGCAGGAGGCGCTGATCATTGTCAGCGCATTGAGCATTCAGGATATTCGTGAGCGGCCGCTGGATGCCCAACAACAGGCCGATGCAGCGCATGCGCGGTTCCGGGATGAACGCTCCGATTTTCTTGAGTATCTGCAGCTCTGGCAATTTTGCGACATACAAAGTGAAAAACTCTCGCGCAACCAGTTCCGGCATTTATGCCGGGAAAACTTTTTGTCCTATGTGCGCTGGCGCGAGTGGCGGGATATTCACCGGCAGCTGGCACAGCAAATGCGCATGTTCGGGTATAAAAAGAATAATGAGCCGGCAGATTATGAAACGCTGCACACTGCACTGGCGACAGGATTACTCGGCGGAATCGCGCAAAAAACAGAGCCCGGCAAATATACCGGTGCGCATGGCACCAGCCTGAAAATTTTCCCCGGCTCATCGCAGTTCGTTAAACAACCGAAATGGATTATGGCGGCCGAGCGGGTAGAAACATCACAATTATTTGCCCGCACGGCGGCCGCGATCGAACCGGAATGGTTGCTGAAACCGGCTGCACATCTTGTTAAAAGTGATTATTTTGATCCTGTCTGGAACCCGGATCAGCAGCGTATCAATGCGTTTGAAAAAATCAGTCTGCACGGGCTGGTATTGGTGCCAAGGCGACGGATTGATTATGCGCGAATTGATCCGGCCGATGCACGCCGCCGGTTTATTCAGCATGCACTTGTTGAAGGCGAGTTGCGCAAGCAGGCACCCTTCTTTCAGCACAATCAGCAGGTGGTTGCCGATATCCGGCGGCTGGAGCACAAGAGCCGGCGGCCGGATATCTTTGATGAACAGGCCCTGTTTGAATTCTATGATGAACGCCTGCCTGATTCGATAAACGATGGTCCGGGTCTGACGGCCTGGCGCAAACAGGCTGAACGTGAACAACCGGAGCTATTGTTCATCAGCGCCGGGCAGATAAGTCGTCAGCCGCTGGATGATATCACCGAGTATCCGGATCAGGTGGCCGTAAACGGACTGCAGTTACCGGTGGATTATGCCTTTCAGCCCGGTCATGAGGCAGATGGTGTCACAATTTCTGTGCCCGTATCATTGCTGAACCAGCTGTCTGCCAGTAACAGCAATGCTGTTTTCGAACAACTGGTGCCGGGCTTGCTGGAAGAGAAAGTGGTCAGTTTGTTGCGTGCCTTGCCGAAAAACCTGCGCCGCCAGTTTGTACCGATTCCTGATACTGCACGCAAATGTCTGCCCATGCTGCGGCGGCAGACCGGAAGTAGTTTGTCGCAGGCGCTGGGTGCCTGTCTGCTGCAAATGACCGGCGTCAATATCCCCATGTCAGCGTGGCAGGACGCCGAGGTGCCGGCACATTTGCAACCACGATTGCGACTGGTCGATGCCAACGGCAATGAGCTTGACTGTTCACGTGACTTTGCTGAATTGTCAGCGCGCTGGCAGAGTGTCGCGACCAGTCAATTCAGTAACCAGCTGGATCAGGCGGCTGATGAAACCGTGGCAGCATTCAATCGTGATGGACTGACTGATTGGGATTTTACTGAATTGCCTGAACAGATTATGGCCGGTCAGGGCGATCTGCACTGGACGGCCTATCCGTCACTGGTAGACAAAATAAATTCTGTGGCATTAGCCTGCTTTGATACCGCCGGGCGCGCACTTGCCGAAACACAGCAAGGACTGCGACGCTTGTACATGCTGGTACTGGACAAGGATCTGCGTTATCTGGAACGCAATTTGCCACATACACAGGAAATTTGTCTGGCCTACAGCACACTTGGCCGACGTCAGGATTTAATCAATGATTTTTTGCAGCGGGTTACGCAGCAGGCCTGCATGCCCGGTAATGAAATTGTTCGCAGCCGTGCAGCTTTCCAGCAACGGCTTGACACGGCCCGGCCGCAACTGGTCAGCATCGCCAATGATCTGGCAGAACTGCTGTACGATATTCTGCGGCGTAACCGGAAGCTGCGTGTACAATTGGACGGCAATATAACACCCCAGTTACTTGCAGCAGTCACGGATATTCGTGAACAACTGGATGCATTGATTTATCCTGGCTTTGTTGCCACAACCGATATCAAAAAGCTGCAACATTTCCCGCGCTATATGGATGCCATCGAGCGGCGTCTGCAACGACTGGAACAAAACCCGGTAAAAGACAAACAACTTGCAAATGAAGTCGCATACTGGTGGCATGATTATCAGCAACTTGCCGAAGCTTATGGCCCGGATCAAAACCGGCCGGCAGCAATTGATGATTATCGCTGGTTGATTGAGGAGTTTCGCGTGTCAGTATTTGCCCAGGAGTTGAAAACCGCACAACCGGTGTCGGCAAAACGACTCAAGGCATTGCGTGAACAATTACGGCAGACTGGCCAATAACGATCTTTACTAACATTATCAGGACAGACATGAAACGAACTGTATTCAGACTGATGCTGGCCGCCAGTACTCTCATAATCCTGCTGCTGATATTTGTGGCAGCAGATTATTACGGTATTCTTGGCAGCGAGGAAAAAACAGTCACGGAGTTTATAGAATTCAATGTCCAGATCAGTGACAAGCTAACGGGCCAACCGGTCAATGACGTCAAGGTGCGTTGTTTTCAGCTGGAAACCAAAAACGCCTGTGGCCAGCCGACCAGCCGGCAGCCGGGTGTGGTACGCGTACAATTGCTTACACACAAGGATGTTCGCAAGACCTTGATGTTTGAGCATGTGCTGGCAGTGCATGGCGCCAGTAATCCGGAACTCAAAATCATGTTCATTCATCCCGATTATCTGAAGCCTGTAGAGATTTACCAGATTCCCGAGTTGATGGCAGATCCCGACAAGCTGCGTACAGTTGTGCTCGAACCGCGTGTCACGGATGAGGTAATGCCTGATGAGTGATGCTATCGATTACTTGCTGCAGACCCGGCCGGAAGCCATGGGGCCGTATTTTGAATTTCTGAAAAAATCCGGTCAGCGTCTGGATCCAAAAACCCGTGCCCTGATTTCAGTGATCAGCAAGGTTTCGACACGAACCGAGCGCGGCTTTCGACAGTATACCGTGCGTGCCTTGCGCCAGGGCTGTAGCGCTGATGAGATACTGGATGCCTTGCTGGCAGCATTCCCGATTTTTGGATTGTCAGGGCTGATCTGGGCAGTGGATTTATTACTCGATATGGACATCCCTGAATTCAATCCGGACATGCTTGGCAGACAGCCGATATGGCATGAACTGATGGCAATAGACGATTTGCCGACGGGGGTTACTCATCAGGCCTGCGACGGACGCGAGTTGTTTATTTATCGCGAAGACACTGCCAACGCAGACAGTATTGTTGTTTATGACAGCCGTTGTCCACATCAGGTAACCAATATTCCGCAGCTGGCTCTCGTCGATTGCACATTGACTTGTCCGAAACACGAATGGCAGTTTGATATTCGTACCGGCGAGTGTATCGCCAAAGGTGATCGGCCGTTGAACCGGTTTCAACACCGTATTGAAAAAGGCTTTCTGCAGGTGCTGTTTTGATTGCTGCGATACGAGGCTAACCGGGAATTATTTTGAACCAGCGGCGCTGATAATGTTGGCGCCAGCGTTTGATTTTTGCTTCCAGCCTTTTCTGTAAATATTGTTTGTCGCTGTCAGGGTCAAAGCGGTAGCGATAATAATCATTAATCAGCTCCTGCAATTCCTGGTTACCGTTAGCTGGTGATAAACGTTGCGACCAGTGTTGCAATGTTTCACCATTCTGGCGCCAGTGCTCTGGCCCGGCAATTTGCTGCAGCAGTTTTTCCACCATTGATTGTGCCGGCAGTGGTTCCGCAGTGCGATTATGTGCTAACGGTTGCGAGGTTCTGGCACGGCGGCGCAGTACGCGCCAGGAAAGCCAGAGTATCAGTACTGGTAATGTCCATGGCAGCCAGCCATCCAGCGCTTCCGTTTCGATGATGTAGTTGCGCAAGCGAATGAATTGATATTGTACAAGCGCCAATCCATCCAGTAGAGAACGCCACCAGGCAGTGTCAGCAGCTTCCATGGGTTCCCAGACGGGTGGTGTAGTATCTACAATCTGCCATTGATCACCGGTGTGTGCCAATACCCATGAATGCGCATGCCGGGCGCGGGCAATATGCGCACGTTCGAGTGCACTGTATTCCTGTATGGAGTAGCCGACGGCATAGCGTGCCGGGATACCGGCCATGCGTAATAATAATGCTGTCGCCGTGGCAAAATACTCGCAATGCCCGGTCCGGCGATGATAAAGAAAATCCTCGAGCCGGCTGTCACCCCGAAAACGCTGCTGTTGTTCAAGTGAATAGCTGAAATTGCGTGCAAAAAAATCTTCAACCCGGGAAATGGCAGCCGTTGCATCAAGGCCTTCAAGTTCGAGTTCATTGACGATGCTAGCCAGCATCTCGCGGTAATTGTTACCGATGACGAGATCCTGTTCACGCGGCGAGCCATCAAAGTCTGGCGTGTCAGTGAATTCAATATCGTAGCTGACCCAGCCAGGCCGGGCTTCCAGCATTACCGTGCCAATCGGCGTGGTTTCAAGTGCAAATGCGGACACATCAACAATCCGGCTGGTGCCATGCGGCAACGGCATGACACTCAACTCGTTACGTTTGCGGCTGCTGATACGGACCTGCCGGGTCGCTTTATCGGTGCGTTCCAGTTGCCACTGACGGCCACCAATTTCAGCATCAATGACCGTGTAATCAAGCCGTCCGGCACGCCAGACGCCATAACTGTATTGATCGTAAACAGCTTCACGTAGTAGCAGCGGCTTTTGCAGTTGGCCCGGGCGCGCTTCCGGCAGCCAGGCACGGATACGAATGGCATCGGACAACTTCAACCGGCCGATATAGCCGATGGCAGTGATGTCACGGCTGACGTCACGATCCGCCAGCGCCATATCACTGAGGACACCGAACAGCACTCGCTCAAGCTGCATCTGGCTGCGATACAATCCCTGCTGTAGTGCAAACGCCGTCACCAATACACAGGCATATACCATTAACCAGATACCTGGCCGGGTATGCCGGGGCCGTAATGGCCACAATACTATCCCCAGCAACAGGGCAGCGGCGAAGAAAAACAGCGCACCATCATTGCTTGCCGGGGTGGCTGCCAGTAATGTCAGAATCAGGTAGGGATAACCCAGATCAATGCTGTCACTGCGTTGGTGATCGGTTTTTTTGTTCAGCTTGCGCAGCGACATGAAAAATGCCGCCAATGGTACGCGCTGTTCAATGCTTGCCTGCTGCGCCAGCAACAGCGGAAAAAACACCAGCGGCAGGCTGGTGAGGATGCCATAGATGCCGAGTACGGAACGGGTGCTGAACTGATACGCAACCACCAGCATGAAGATAAATGTCGTGATATCCGCCAGCCGGTTGAAATCACGCTGTTCGAGCTGGACCTGACGATTGCTGTGATGTGCGAGTTCCAGCAAGATCCCCAGCAATATAGCGATTGGCCAGTAACCGGACTGCCAGCCCCATAACAGTAATGCCAGCGATAGCACGCCGCGCGGAGGTGGTGGCAGTGTTAGTGCCTGGCTCATGCGCGATGTAAATGCCGTGGAGCGGGGTCGGCCTGCAGATTCAATGTTGCCAAATCCTGGGCGAGCCGGGATGGTCGCAGGTAATTTACTCCGGCAGTCACAGGCCCGGTTGCTGTTTCTTCCAGCACCAGCGCATGTGTACTGATACCTTGTCTGCGCAGATCATTGATCAGTGCCAGCCGGTTCGCATCGGTCGACAGTAACAAACAAATACAGCCACTCAACAGACGACTACTGGCCTGAACGTGCCGATGCAATTGCACAAATGCACGGTCACTTGTAGCCGGCTCGGCACAGGCAACGATCTCCAGCAGTCGCTGGCGCGTCATCTCGCCACGACCGGCACTGAAATGGAACGCCTGCTGACCAATAAACAGCATATCGATAATGCTGTCGAAGGTATCAAACTGGCTTAGTAACGACGCCGCCGTTGATATGGCCGCTTCAAATTGTGCCGGGTCACGGTTTTCAAGAAAGGTATCCAGTACCAGTGCCTGACGGGCGCAATATTCTTCCTGGTATTCCTTGACAATGGGATGCCCGGTTTTGGCAAAACTGCGCCAGTGAATACGGCGTGGCGGATCGCCGGGTCGATAGTCACGCAGGGATTTGAATTCAAGCGCATCGCCATGACTGGTAGCCGCCTGCAAGCCACCCGGCTGGTAGCGTCGCTGTCCGGCCAGCGCGGGTATTGGTACTGGGTAACGTTGCGGCAGTATCAGCAGATTGTCTGGTAAAGGGTAATGGCGAATGCGCTGCATAAGTCCAAGTGGATCCGGGCGTAGCAAGGTGATCTGTTCGAATCGCAAGTAGCCCCGGCGCAGTGGTTGCAGGGTCAGATTGAGTGTCCTTTCGCTATATGCGGGAATATCGGATACGGCTACCGGTGCTGTTTCTGCGCCGCGCTTGTGTCGCAGCAACGCCCGCCAGTGCGGGAAACCAATGCGGCGATCCAGCCAATGACGCCTGGCTGCGTCCGGATCCGGATGCCGGGAAAATTCATCATAGTCCGGCAATATGGTCAGCAGCGTATCATGCAGCCAAAGATCAGTGAGTGGCTGTGCATGTGGATTTTTAATGACCAGTTGATAGTGGCAGGGCTGATTGATGTTACCGTTGTCAGGCAGATATCGCTGCAGTGTCAGCGTCGGCAATTTGCTATAGCGTAATCCCAGCCAGGCAATGACCAGCAAGACAAGCAACACCGCAAAAACCTGAAAGGCCAGCGTGCGGCGTGTGTCGATACTGAAGATGCCGGTTGCGAGCATACCGCAGACAACAAACAAACCGGCACTGGTAAAGCGCTGTTGCAGCCATTGGCTCAAGCGTTCCGCCCGGGCAAACTGGCCGAACAACAAACGGCTGGCCATGATTATTTGATCTCAAGCAGCATCAGACAGGCACGTGAACTGTTTGTAACAAATCATTGATAACCGCCTCTTCTGCCAGACCTGTGAGCTGGCCTTCGGAATCAAGCAGGAGTCGATGTGCCAGCACGGCGACTGCAATCTCCTGGACATGATCCGGCGTGACATAATCAAGACCATCGAACATGGCGAGTGCCTGTGTGGCTTTCATTAATGCCAGTCCTGCACGCGGACTGGCGCCATTACGGACACCATTATAAGTCCGGCTGGCACGGATCAAGTCGACAATATAACGTTTGATATTATCAGCGACACGTATGTTGCTAACGGCTTTTTGTTGCTGCTGGATTTCGGCAAGCGTTGTACAGGCGGTTAATAATTTTAACGGATGTTCCTGATTCTGGGCTGACAGAATCGCAACTTCATCATCAGCGCTGACATAACCCAACTGGAAACGCATGGCAAAGCGATCCATTTGTGCTTCCGGTAATGGATAGGTGCCGTGATATTCAATCGGGTTCTGTGTTGCCATGACAAAAAACAGATCCGGCAACTGCCGCACCTTGCCATCAACACTGACTTGCTGTTCGGCCATTGCTTCGAGCAATGCAGACTGGGTGCGTGGCGATGCACGATTGATTTCGTCAGCCAGCAGAATGTGACTGAACACCGGACCTTCGTGAAAATGAAAGCTCTGATCACGCTGATCAAATACCGATACGCCGGTAATATCCGTTGGCAGCAAATCCGGCGTAAACTGGATTCGGCGGAATTCCGCATTAACTGATTGTGCCAATGCCTTGGCAAGGGTGGTTTTACCGGTGCCGGGAACGTCTTCAAGCAATATGTGACCATGGCTGAAAAGTGCTGCCAGTAATTTACGGATGGCATCATTCTGGCCGGTTATGACCTGGCTGATATTATTGGCAAGCCGCTGGTAAACTGGAACATCAACAGATGAATTAGACATGCGTAAGTAGTCCGCAACGAAATAGATGAATTGAAAATACCGGCGCTGACAGTCTCAGAGTAATTGACTCCGGGAAATTGAAAATACATCAATTTATGCTGACCGGATTCGCTCTGGTCACAATATAATGGCCTTGTGTCGTTCTGACAAAGGATATGGCGATGTTGATAAAAAACCCCGAATCACGGAGATTGTTGCTGACGTTCCTGGCTGGCGCTGGCAGTCCTGACAGGTTAATAGCTGTTCAGGTATCAGCGCCGTTCCAGTTCGTGCGAAACTTCACAATTTGCCGGCGCTGGCGCTTGCTGGGACGGCCATCGGTCACCGGCATTGATTGTGCCGATGCCTTTAACTCTGCGGCGAGCCGTTCACGTTCAGCCTGACTGGCCGGTGTCTCGATATAGGCTTTGGCAGCTTCCGCTGCGCCCAGACGGGCACGGGGCAGGTCAATGACCTCAATGGCGTAAGTGAACGGCCCCCGGCGGATTTGCAAAGCATCGCCCGGGCTGACATTTTTCGCCGGTTTCGGCTTGTCCTGGTTTACCTGTATCTTGCCGCCTTTAATCGCTGCCGCTGCCAGCGCACGGGTTTTGAAAAACCGCACACACCATAGCCACTTGTCCAGCCGCATGCTGGTGACCCCGGTCGTCGTCGATATTTGCTGTGTCTTGCGTGTCATCTGTTAAAATTCAAATAATAGCAGGGAACCTTTAGATTAATTACATTCTTAGCTACGTAACCGGTGCATCCATGCACCACTGCCCAAAGATTCCTGCAGCACATGGATGTGCCGCTATTTTTCAATCATACTAGTGATTGAAAAATGTAGAATTACAAAAATGACATTTTTGTAATTCGTGCTCTGAGAAGTAGCACATGGATGTGCTGATTACGAAGCTAAGGATGTATAATTCCAGGAGGTAATTATTCAGAGCTTCCCTGGAATTGACGAGAGGTATCTTAATGGCTTCGCCGAATAGCGCAAAACCGGAGCGTGAATTCAGACCCCTGGGAATTGCCGTGTTGACGGTCTCGGACACGCGCGATGAACAAAATGACAAAAGTGGTGCGTTGCTGGTCAAGCGCCTGCAGGCTGCCGGTCACCAGCTCGCGGCCAAAGCCATTGTCCCTGACGACATATATCGTATACGTGCACAGGTGGCAAACTGGTGCATAGATGCTTCAATACAGGTGGTCATAACGACCGGTGGTACCGGCGTAACTGGCCGTGACGGTACTCCGGAAGCCGTAGAGGTATTGCTTGACAAGACCTTGCCGGGCTTTGGCGAAGTCTTCCGGGCGATTTCTTATCAGCAAATCCGGACTTCCACCATGCAGTCACGGGCACTGGCCGGAGTGACCAATGGTCGTTATATCTTCACCTTGCCCGGATCCGCCGGTGCCTGTGCAACAGCCTGGGATGAATTGATCAGTCAGCAACTGGATTATCGCACCCGGCCCTGTAATCTGGTTGAGTTAATGCCAAGATTGCTGGAAAAGTAGCAACATATTTTTACCGTAAGCTGTATGAACAGCGGAACGCAGGCCGGGACTGAACAGTCTCATATATAATCATTATTATTACCTGAAGAGATATCTGAACCACCCATGCTTGTCTGGCTACTTGATATTCGGCACTTTATTCTTTTGCCACTGGCCATATTCGCCAACACAGTTATTGCTGCGGAGCCATTGGTGCTGCATAAAGGCAGCGATTTAATCGGCGAATTTGGCAAGGCAACTTCCAGTTATCAGGACACATTGCTGGATATCGCCCGGGCAAACGGTCTTGGCTATAACGAGATCAAGCTGGTTAATCGCCATGTCGATACCTGGTTGCCGGGAGCCGGCCAGGAAGTTGTATTACCACAGCGTTATATTTTGCCGGCTGCGCCGCGTGACGGCATAGTGGTTAATATCCCCGAGATGCGGTTGTATTTCTATAGTAAAAACACGAGTGGCGAAACCCAGGTCAAAACCTATCCGATCGGTGTAGGCCGCGAGGGTTGGGATACCCCCTACGTGACTACGCGTGTGTCTGCAAAAAATGAAAAGCCGGCCTGGTATCCGCCTGAATCCATTCGCAAGGACCATGCCTCACGCGGCCATACCCTGCCCAGAGTTGTGCCGCCCGGCCCAGAGAATCCGTTGGGTGATTATGCTGTCCGGCTGGCGTTGCCGAGTTACCTGATACATGGTACGAATCGGCCGTGGGGAATTGGCATGCGTGTCAGTTCGGGTTGTATCCGTTTGTATCCGGAGCACATTGAGTCACTGTTCAAGCAAGTCAAGGTGGGTACCCGGGTAGAGTTTGTCAACCAACCCTACAAGATAGGAGTAGATAACGGCATTCTTTACCTTGAAGCGCATCCTTTCCTGAGTGAAGACCGCGAATTGTTTGCCGACAATTTCAATCAGGTGGTGAAGTTGATACTGGATCGTACCGACGCGGGGCAATACGAAGTTGATTGGGAGCTTATCAAGAAGGCGCTGGATGATACACGCGGTGTACCAACACCAGTAGGCATGGATATCAGCGATCTGTTACTTCTTGCAGATTCAGTGGGCGTCACTGCCGAAGCCGGTGGTTTTGACTTGTTGCTGGATGATCAAATAAAGCCTGAAGCCGATAGTTCAGGCGGAGAGTAGTTGCATTTCAGATTTTACAGTCAGACTGAGTTATCTATCCGGCTTGAGACTGCAAACAACCGGGTATTACAGTAAAGTGACTTTTCAGATAACGGTATTTCACCATTACCTGGCAGTCCAGTTTTCAGGTTAAGTCAAAGTGGTATGCCTGAAATGCTCAGAAGCAACATTTAAACGACTGTGCCGGCGTGCCGGCTATTTTCAATGTTTGCCAGCGCACTGACGCCACATAATATTTCCTTTATTGTTATAAACGGGTCGGGAATTTTCCCTTTACAGGCCCATAGGAAATTATGATGACAATGATATACAAAAAATCCATGCTAATGGCGATGCTGTTAGCAGGTTTGAGTGGCTGTGCGAATATGTCTGAGCAGGATAAAAATACAGCAATTGGTGCGGGTGCAGGTGGTGTTGCAGGGGGTGTGATCACTGGTGGCAGCGCGGTTGGTGTTATTGGCGGCGCAGCTGCTGGTGGTGTGCTTGGGCATATTCTGACTGATGATGACGACGAGTAAGAAGTTGCAGGTAAGCTACTATAAAGCCAGCTAAACCAAAACCTGCTGGATCACCCAAGCTATTATGCGACAAGCTTGCTAGTAAAAAAACCCCGATGGATTGGATTATGTTCCAACGCATCGGGGCAATATTCTGAATCCTGTCCTGACAAAAGCCTGGGGGTAGTTGGCATCGACAGAGAGGAGATGTGGGATTCAGTGCAATAATGATAACTATTTCATGCAGAACACTCTGTGCGTTACCACATATAAAACAGAAACGCTTTAATGGTCTGGCCAGAACAGTATTTCTTATAACTGCTTAAACTGCCTTATAGAATTTACTTGGATTGGAACCCCGCCTTTTCGATGCCGATTTTTATTTTTACACGTTAAACTGATTACGTAAATTCACGATATTATATTCCTGCCATTATGATAATTACGTTCTGCATCACATATAAACATATTTCTGAATGAAATAAACTATGTTGCTATGTGTGCCAGCGCACTGAATCCAATCTCCTTGTAGCTCAGACTTCTACTGCATAAATTTCATATAGACGCGAGGGCTGGATTATGCTCGAAACAATTGTAGTCGTATTGCTGATCTTATGGGCGTTGGGTCTGGTTTCGTCATACACCATGGGTGGATTCATCCATGTGCTTTTGGTCATAGCCATTGTTGTCATACTTCTACGCGTCATACAAGGTCGCCGGCTCTGACACATCAATCGCTGCATCAATCTTCCTGGCCTGGCCAGGAAGCACCTTTGTTAGAGATGCTTATTACTGGTAACAGATAGGGGCGCGCAGCAAAGGTATCGACCATTAGCCTGCTACCAGTTAGAGACCTGCTGAACACCATACCGGTCGATTTTAATGAGGTGCATGAATATGAATATGATTATGATAACGCAATTATTTAAACTGGCGGGGTATCGTGATGTCACCTTGTCGCCGTTAGTGGTGATGGCCAGACGGTTACTGTTTACAGTCATGTTGTCAGCCGTTTCTGTTTCAGCATTTGCTGATCCTGACCCACATCCGGGTTATTGGAGCAGTTCTTCCGGTCAGGTGGTCAAAAGTGGTTTCGGATTATGCTGGCGCAGCGGCGACTGGGTGCCAGCGAATGCAACTGAAGAGTGTGATGCGCACTTGCTGCAACAGGCTGAAGCGCCTGCACCAGCACCACCTGCCTATGAAGCACCAGAGGTATCCCATGAACGGCCGGCTGCCGGTACGGTGATCTTTACTATTGAAGATGTCAATTTTGCTTTTGATAAATCGGAATTACGCCCGCAAGCGACAGACACCTTACAACGAGCCGTTCGTAAACTGGAAGAGGGTTCAGATCTGAATGTGGCACTTGAAGGCCATACTGATAGTGTCGGTTCGGATGCGTACAATCAGAAACTGTCAGAACGTCGTGCCCGGGCTGTTTATGACTATCTGGTTGCCAACGGTATTGCCATGAGTCGATTACAGACGGTAGGACGTGGTGAACATCAGCCGATTGCGACCAATGCCACCCCGGAAGGCCGTGCCAGGAATCGACGGGTTGAGCTTGTAGTCACTGATTAGGTCATCATAACCGGTTGAGTGAGTCTGCCAGACTATGGTGTGTTTTTAGTCACATAAAAAACCCCTGTTCCGGATAACCGGGACAGGGGTTTTGTTTGCTCCGGGCAAAGCGCATTACCGCATGCAAAGCCGGTATCGCACCAGCCTAAAAAGCCTTACTTCATCATGGCCTTTTCAAACATGCGATCCAGGCGGGCACTGTTTTCATTGCAGCAATTCAGTGCAGTTTTGGCACTCTTCTGGGCTTCAGAAGCGGCAAAAGCGGCTTCTGAGGCAACAGTATGAGCATTGTTGGCACGGCTGGAAGCAGCTTTGGCTTCAGCCATTGCGGCATCAGCAACTGAGCGAACTTCATCCAGCTGTTCCTGGGTTACGCCACAGCCACCAACCAGCCCTAGCGCCATGGCAAGTACAGAAACTTTCACAAACTTGGTATTCATTTTAAATCTCCCGTTGGACTGAGTCTGAGGGTTGCCCCATTTCATGAAATTCAATCATGAACGATTTCAGACGGTTTAGCAATTTTGCCCGTATAGTTTATGACTTACATGGCTTTTTCGCCATATGTCACAGGCAATTTTCCGCAATATATTTGTATCAAATCACATTAATCAGGATTTTTTTACGAAATAGAGCCAGATGGCAGCATCAATGTGGCCAGACCTAACGCTGGTAGGGTGTAGGCATGGCTTGCAAGCGCTTCTGATAGTACTCCCCGACGAAATTTTTCAGGGCCAATTCAAAGCCATGCACGGCATGCTGGCCGCAATAATCGTCGAACCAGGCCAGGACATCAGTCAAACGGAGGTCGCCACTGATGCTGTAAGTATCGTTCTGATGGACATTGAAAGCTGTCAGGTAGCCCATCAAATAGAAGCGAAATGGCTCGTCTGCTTCACTCGAACGGGCCTGGCTGTAACTGTGACAGGACTCGTTACCGGTGCCCCAGATGGCGTAATTGCCTTTTTTATCGGCGGCCTGGGCCGGGACAGCTGTGGCGGCGAGCAGCCCCAGACATAATAGTAAAATTGTCAAAATACGAACTGAAAACTTCATGGCAGTACTCCGGAAATTCATTGGTGTTCGGGAAAATATTGGTTTGTATTTTCATTGGATGAAGCAACCTCATCCGGTTAAATCGCAGCTTCAGGCAAGTCAGTGTTTTAGAGCCTGCCGGACAGGATTTTCTCCCGGCCACTATTCAAACGATCCTGACCAGGGTTTGCAAGCCATGCACAAGCCGATCAATGCCTTTCAGGGCAGTGACACCTGCGAGCGCACCATAGGATACCCGTAGATAACAGCCGTCATCACAGCCAAATGTGGCGCCCGGAATCACCGCCACACCGTGTTCGGCGATTAGCCGTTGTGCCAGCACAAAGGCATCCATTCGGGTATGTACCCGCAGCAGCAGATAAAACGCACCGTCCGCGGCCGGGATATCGCAGATATCAGTCAATACCGAACAGGCGGCCAATACCTGCCGCCGGGTTTCTGTCAATGGTGCAGACTCGGTCATACAGTAATTGCGGCCCGCGGCCAACGCAGCGCTCGCGGCGTATTGAGCAATACGCGTTGGGCAGATGAGATGGGTGTCCTGGGCCTTTTGCACACTTGCCTGCAAGTGCTGCGGCAACACAGCATAACCGATCCGCCAGCCGGCAAAGCCATAAGCCTTTGAAAATGAAAACAGCGAGATGGTATGCGCTGCCGCGGTGGGCAAACTGGCCGGTGAAAAATGCCGGGCCGTTTCGTAGGTGAAATATTCGTAGGCTTCGTCGTTGATATGATAAATCCCGTGGTGTGCACACAGGTTATTAATTTCTGTCAATGTCTGTGCCGGGTAAACGGCGCCGGTGGGATTGTTTGGTGAAACCGTCACGACAGCACGTGTGTGTGGGCCGATGTGCGCAGCGATAGCGTCAATGTCCGGTTGATAGTTAGTCAATGTCGGCACTGCCACACAGGTACAGCCGAGCATCCGGATGGCCATTTCATGATTGAAGTAATAGGGCGAAAGCAATATGACTTCATCGCCGGGATCGGTGATGGCAAACAAGGCATTCATGAATGCCATATTCGAGCCGGCGCTGACGACAACCACGGCGGCGTCACCGATACCAATATGATTTTCAGTCCTCAACTTGGTTTCCAGTGCCGCCCGCAATGGCGGCTCACCCTCGACCGGCCCGTAGCGGTGTGCTGCAGGGTCGGCCGGGTAATCCTGTGCCGCCGCAAATGCAGCCGCAGGTGGCCCATAAAATACGACGCCCTGGCCCAGCGAAATAGCTTCCGGGTATTGGCGCAGCCATTCAGCAACCACGGGAATAATCGGGGTTTGCACCGCTTGCATGCGCTGGCTGGAAGTAAACTTGGCAGCAGTCATCGGCTGAAGTACGAAAACAATGCAGCCATCAGCAAGCGATAGCCGCGTGGTACGAGTAATTAATGCGCTGGTGAATTATTGCTTGCGAAACGGCATCAGCCGGTCTGAAAACTGTGATTTCAGAAAATCCATCTGGTCAGCCAGGATCCGGCGGTTGGATAATGCCAGATACTCCGCCCAGTTCGGCACGAACGGGATGGCCAGCAGTGGCATGTTGGCTTCTTCCGGAATGCGGTTGCCTTTGCGTGTATTACAGGTGCGGCATGCGGTGACGACATTCGACCAGATATCCCGGCCCTTGCGTGAAATCGGTTTGACGTGATCCCGGGTCAGACAGGATGCCTGATAGGTGCCACCGCAGTACATGCACATATTGGCATCACGCAAAAACAGCTCGCGGTTGGTCAACGGCGGAATAGTGCGGCGGATATACTTGTGCTGGGCCGAGCGTTTGACCGCAATAATCGAGTTTACGTTAACGGTAGAGCGCTCGCCCGTCAGCCGGCTGGTACCCCCGGTAAATGTAAAAATGCTGTCGCCAGCCGTCCATGCAATCATTTCACGGCTATAAAGACAGACCGCATCCTGCCAGGGGATCCAGTTGACGGGTGCGCCCGAAATATCCAGGCGTAAGATTAAATGGCTCATGTTATGGTTATCTGTACTTTCCAGGCGCTCTTTTTGGAGCGGTTATCACATAAGAAGTCAGCATCAGGTTCTTTTGAAACCACCAGCGCAAGATTGTTATGCAAAACACTGAATCAAATCAAGTCTCATCGGCGGATTCCCGGCAAAAACCGGTTTCGGACGGCATCGGGACTTCCCCTATATTGCTTGAACTGCTGGCCTGCATGGCCCGTCTGCGTGATCCGGAGCAGGGTTGCCCCTGGGATACGGCGCAAACTTTCGCAAGCATTGTGCCGCATACGCTCGAAGAAGCCTACGAACTGGCCGAAGCGATTGAAACCGGGGAGCCGGCCCGGATCCGGGACGAACTGGGCGATCTGTTACTGCAGGTAGTTTTCCATGCACAGATTGCTGCCGAGCAAAATCTGTTCGATTTCCAGACTATAGCGGCGGGTTTGATTGGTAAACTCAAGCGCCGGCATCCGCATGTGTTTGGCGAGGAAGCACTCGCTGATGCCGCCGCAGTGAATCAACGCTGGGAAGAAATCAAGGCGGCAGAGCGGCAACAGGATAAACAGGCCACAGAAGCGGTCGGCGTGGCGCAGGCCGGCGTGCTGGATGGTGTAGCGCTGAGCCTGCCGGCATTGACCCGGGCGCGCAAGCTGCAGAAACGTGCTGCCAGTGTGGGTTTTGACTGGTCCGATCCGGCACCGGTATTCGCCAAGATTGAGGAGGAACTGGCAGAGTTTCGCGCTGAACTCGAACCGAAATCGGCTGCGGCGGTGGATCAGAATCGCATTGAAGAAGAATATGGCGATGTCCTGTTCGCAGTCGTCAATCTGGCCCGGCATGCTGGCGTCGAACCGGAAACAGCGCTGCGCCGGGCGAACCGCAAGTTCGAATCACGCTTCAACTATATTGAACAACAGTTGCAGGCATCTGGTCGTACGCCAGGGCAGGCCACGCTGGAAGAAATGGACGCGCTCTGGGATCAGGCCAAGACGCTGGAGAAATAACGGCAACCGGCGCTGATCAAACCCGCCGTTTTTCAGGGTTTGTACCGGCGTAAATCACGAACCTGACCGTTGTGGTCGAAAGTGATTTCGGTCAGCCATGGATTGCCGGGCGATGGCATGTAGTACCAGATTTTTTTACTGAAGCCACCGTAGAATCCGCCATCGAATACAGATTCCCGATCAAATTCACCAATACGGTAATAGACCTCGGCCTCAGACATGCCGGTACGCAGCAGTTTGTAGTCTGCCAGCCGCACGGCAAATGCGTTACTGCTGTCGAAGGCCAACAGCAATGCAAACAGGGTAATGACAGGTAAACGACTGCTCATGCCAATTGGAACCCGGCGCGCGTTCCGGGTTCCCTGGCGAGTCGAGTCTCTAGGCAGTGTCTTTCTTTTTGCTGATTTTGGCGTAGGCAGAATGATTGTGAATGGACTCAAAATTCTCGGATTCCACGGTGTAGGCGGCAATCCGCTCATCCTTGTTCAACTTGACGGCGACATCGCGCACCATGTCCTCGACGAATTTGGGATTGTCAAAGGCGCGCTCGGTGACGTATTTCTCATCGGGGCGCTTGAGCAGGCCGTAGAGTTCGCAAGAGGCAACACTCTCGACAACATCAATAATTTCCTCAATCCAGACAAAATCACGCGTAGTGACACAGACGGTGACATGTGAACGCTGGTTGTGGGCACCGTAGCTGGAAATCTTTTTCGAGCACGGGCACAGGGACGTCACCGGCACGACCACCCTGACCAGCACAGTCGGACTGCCGTTATCACTGATTTGGCCGATGAACGTGACATCGTAATCGAGCAGGCTTTTGACACCGGATACCGGGGCGGATTTCTGCACGAAATACGGGAACCGCATTTCGATGTGGCCGTTGGCAGCGTCCAGCGTCTCAATCATTTCACTGATCATGCGCTTGAACGATTCCACCGTGATCTCGTATTCATGATTATTCAGGATCTCGATGAAACGCGACATGTGCGTGCCCTTGAAATTCTCGGGCAGACTCACGTACATGTTGAAATTCGCTACAGTATGCTGCTCGCGACCGGAGCGATCGCTGACAACAACCGGATGATTAATGTCCTTGATGCCGACCTGATCAATCGGGATATGACGAGTATCTTCGATATTCTGGACGTCAGGGATCTCACCGACGATGGTAGTGGGCTTGTTCATTCAAATTTCCTCTTGGGCGTATCGATGTCGCTTCGGCGACAATTCCTTAGTATTTTACTAGGTTATAAAGTTGCATACAAATAGATGAAATTTTGCCGCTTGATAGCGATTACTTATCACGATTGACAATATAGTCGGCAACCTGGCGCAGCATGTCCGCTTGCGGGCCAAAAATCGACAAACTGTCCAGCGCTTCAGCATACATGTCTCTGGCGGCCTGTTTCGCACCGGCCATACCTAGCAGATTCGGATAGGTCGGTTTATTGCGCGCCAGATCCGAGCCCTGCGGTTTACCCAGCGTTTCGGTATCGGCTTCAATATCGAGGATATCGTCCTTGATCTGGAAAGCCAGGCCAATGCAGTGAGCGTAGTGGCAGACGCGCTCAATCTGGCTTTCTTCCACCTGCGGCCGCGCCAATGCGCCCAGTTCGACGCTGGCGCGTATCAATGCGCCGGTCTTGTGGATGTGCATGTTTTCAAGTTCGGCAATATTCAGTGACCGGCCGACGGCCGCCAGATCAATTGCCTGACCACCGGCCATACCGCGTGAACCACTGGCTAAAGCCAGCGCATTGATCATGCGCAGACGCTGTGCCGGATCAATTTCAAGCGCCGGATCTTCTGCCAATACGTGGAATGCCAATGCCTGCAGGGCATCACCGGCGAGAATGGCGGTGGCTTCGTCAAACGCCTTGTGACAGGTAGGCCGGCCGCGGCGCAGGTCGTCATTGTCCATGGCCGGCAAATCGTCATGGATCAGTGAATAGGCATGGATCATTTCTACAGCAGCTGCCGGGCCATCCAGCGCCGGCAAGGCGACACCGAGGGCTTCACCGGTTGCATAGACCAGCACCGGCCGGATGCGTTTACCATCGCCAAGCACGGCATAACGCATTGCATCATGCAGGTGCACGGGCTGAATCTCGGCAGTGGGCAACCATTTATCCAGCGCCTCATGGGCGCGGGCCTGATAGTGCTGCAGGCGTTCAGGGTAGGACATGGTCAGGGCTTCGGGAATAGACACGACGTTTTTATAGTGGATGAAATAAGCCGGATTTTTGCAGCAAAATCAGCCGCCATCCTGGTCGGTATCGGTATCCGGATTGAAGTCTTTCAGTTTGGCATCCGGCGCATCGTTTAGCAGTACCTGGACTTTTTGCTCAGCCTGTTGCAGGGCCTGCTGGCAGGCACGGGTCAGGGCGATGCCGCGTTCAAAATGCTTGAGCGAATCCTCCAGACTGAGTTCGCCAGTCTCCATTTTTTCCACCAGTTGCTCAAGTTCATCCAATGACTTTTCGAAGTCAAATGGCTTGTCTGGCGCTGCGTCTGTGGTTTTTTTGGCGGTCACTGCCGGGTCCCGGGCTGATATCTAGCCGCGCATAATACCGGTTTGCGCCGGTGGATGCAGTTGTTATGAGAGACTGTTGATTGGATAACAACAAAATACCGGCCGGGTCATATATTGATAGCTCCTGGCCGGCTGTGAATCTGTGCTACTGCATTTTACGCAAGTCATGCGGTTGCGGGCCAGTGATGCCCCGGAATACCAAGGCGCGCAAGGGTAGCCTGAGACACCCACACGGCAGCCGATTGGCTGGCAGACCGATGCAGATTTTATGCTGAGCAGGCATCGCAGCAGGAGCTGAGCGCGTCTTTGATATCCGCCATGGTTGCCGTCGTTGTGTCAGCCTGTGCCACAGCTTTCCGACCCTGTTCGATCTGATAGGCGAATCGGCAACATTGGGGATCGATGGTATTGATAAAGGAGATTATAATAACGTTGTAGAACATTGTTATTTATGTAATTTATGTTTATGACTCCATGTCCCTATGTGCCGCCGCATGAATGGAATACTGATTTTCCGCATCTGCTGCAGCGGATCAAGGTGGTCAATCATCGGCAAGGCAAGTTGAAGTTGCGCGACAGGCTGCTGATTTCTGCAGAGATGGTCGGCAGTATCGCCGGCATTCCGGTGATAGCTGAGCAAATTAATGCCGCCGATCACAGCAATCCGTTACGCCAGTTAGCTGCTAAAACTGCCGGTATTCATGTCGACGCCATTCTGCCGCAAACTTCTTGACGGCGGTGTATGATTGCTCTACAAACTGCCCGCCATAGTACGGTGGCTCTGTGCAATGCCATCGTTAATTCAGTTCTTTGTATACAAGTCGATCAGGTAATCTCTTGGCAAATAAATACGACGCAGCTGATATTGAAGTCCTGACCGGGCTTGAGCCCGTGCGCAAGCGGCCGGGCATGTATACCGATACATCACGGCCCAATCATCTGGTGCAAGAGGTGGTCGACAACAGTGTCGATGAGGCCATTGCCGGGCATGCGCATAAAATTGACACCACACTGCACAAGGACGGTTCGGTGACGGTGACAGATGACGGCCGTGGCATGCCGGTGGATATGCATCCGGTGGAAAAAATTCCCGGTGTTGAAGTTATCCTTACGCGCCTGCATGCCGGGGGCAAATTTTCCCGCAAGAATTATCAATTTTCCGGTGGCTTGCACGGCGTCGGTGTGTCGGTAGTCAATGCGTTGTCAAAGCATCTGGAAGTCTGGGTCAAGCGCGGTGGTGTCGAATACAACATGGCGTTTGCCGGCGGTGAGCCAAAAACAAAACTCGAACAAATCGGCACGGTCGGCAAGCAGAATACCGGCACCACGATCCGCTTCTGGCCGGATGCACAATATTTTGACACCATCAAGTTTGCGCTACCGAAACTCAGGCATTTATTGCGTGCCAAGGCGGTGTTATGCCCCGGCCTGCAAATCAAGCTGACCGATGAAGCCAGCGGTGAAGTCGATGAATGGTGCTATGAAGACGGACTGACCACTTATTTGAGTGAAGCCCTGACCGGGCAGACGTTATTGCCGGTGGAGCCGTTCCTCGGTCACATGGAAGGCCGCAATGAAGCCGTTGACTGGGCTGTGCACTGGTTGCCGGACGAGGGTGAACTCATCACAGAAAGCTATGTAAACCTGGTGCCGACCGTGCAGGGCGGTACCCATGTGAACGGCTTGCGCCAGGGCTTGCTCGAAGCGTTACGTGAATTCTGTGATGCCCGCCAGTTATTGCCGCGCGGGGTAAAACTTGCGCCGGATGATGTCTGGGAACGGTGTGCGTATTTGTTGTCGGTAAAACTCGATGACCCGCAATTCTCCGGCCAGACCAAGGAACGCCTGACCTCACGTAATTGTGCCGCATTTGTCAGCGGTGTCGTCAGTGATGCATTCGGTGACTGGCTTAATCATCACGTCGATACCGGCACACAAATTGCCGAGCTGGCAATCCGGCAGGCGCAAAAACGGCTCAAGGCCGAGAAAAAAGTTGTGCGCAAAAAGATCAGCGGCGGTCCGGCGTTACCGGGCAAGCTCGCCGATTGCAGCAGTCAGGACTTGAATCGCACCGAACTGTTTCTGGTTGAAGGTGATTCTGCCGGTGGTTCGGCCAAGCAGGCGCGTGAACGCGAATTCCAGGCGGTGATGCCATTGCGCGGCAAGATACTGAATACCTGGGAAGTGGATCCGGCCGAAGTACTGGGTTCAAAAGAGGTACATGATATCGCGGTGGCACTGGGCGTAGACCCGGGCAGTGACGATCTGGAAGGTTTGCGTTACGGCAAGGTCTGTATTCTCGCCGATGCCGACTCTGATGGCCTGCATATAGCCACATTACTGTGTGCGTTGTTTCTGAAACATTTCCGGCCACTGGTCACGCGTGGCCACGTCTTCGTTGCCATGCCGCCATTATATCGGGTGGATGTTGGCAAGGAAGTTTTCTATGCACTGGATGATGACGAAAAAGAAGGCATTCTGGATCGCATTGCTGCCGAGAAGATCAAGGGCAAGGTTAACGTGCAGCGCTTCAAGGGACTCGGTGAAATGAATCCACTGCAATTGCGTGAAACGACCATGGCACCGGAAACCCGGCGGCTGGTGTGTTTAACGATTGAAGATAATACCAAAGCCGATCAATTGCTGGATATGTTGCTGGCAAAGAAACGTGCCGGCGATCGCAAGGTCTGGCTGGAATCGAAAGGTGATCGAGCCGAAGTCGAACTCTGATAATTAAGGAACCTCTGATTAATTTAGAGGTTCCTGCGGCACATGGATGTGCTGCCATTTTTTAATCACACAAGTAATTGAAAAATGAAGAAACACGAAAATCGTATTTTCGATATTGCGTCCTTTGCTACGTGACCGCTACATCCATGTAGCACTGCTCGTGCTCTGAGAAGTGGCACACGGATGTGCTGCTTACGAAGCTAAGGATGCATAATTCCAGGAAGGAATTATTCAGAGCTTCCTTAATTAAATGAACCAGGCATGTATGCATAAACGAACTAACCTGATGCTATTGGTTGCCATGTTATGGCTGGCAGCCTGTGCCCAGGACAAGCAAATCACAACCGGGGTGCTGCAGTCCGAACTGTATGCCGTCGAGATTGAAACGCTGGTCAGTGGTTTGGAGCATCCCTGGGGCATGGCGTTTTTACCGGATGGTGATCTGCTGGTCACGGAAAAACCGGGCCGTCTGCGCCGGATTCATAAGGGCGAATTACAGCCGCAGGCGATACAGGGGATTCCGGCTGTCAGCTACACAGGTCAGGGCGGTTTGCTGGATGTGACGCTGGATCCGGATTTCGCTGACAATCAGATCATCTATCTCAGTTATTCTGCGGCAGGTGAGGGTGGTATCGGCACTGAAGTTATGCGGGCGAAGTTGCAGGACAATCGTCTGCAACAGGTTGAGACCATTTTTACGCTGCAGCCAAAAACGAGCGCCGGTCAGCATTTTGGCTCGCGCCTGTTGTTTATACCGGACGGCACATTGCTCATCAGTCTTGGTGATCGTGGCAACAAGGATCGGGCCCAGGATTTGAATGACCATGCCGGTTCACTGATCCGTATCAATACTGACGGCAGCGTGCCGGCTGATAATCCGTTTGTGGATCGTTCTGATACCCGGCCCGGGATTTATACCTGGGGCAATCGCAATATACAGGGTATGACATTACAGCCCGGCACGGATCGTATCTGGACCAGCGAACACGGGCCGCAGGGCGGCGATGAAATCAATATTATGACGGCCGGCACAAACTACGGCTGGCCGGTGATTACCTACGGTGTGCAATATGTGATCGGTACCCGCATCGGTGAAGGCACCAAAAAGCCCGGTATGGAACAGCCGAGATATTACTGGGATCCGTCAATCGCACCGGCCGGCATGACATTTTATGACGGCGATGCGTTTTCAAAATGGCGTGGCAATCTTATCGTGGCAGCATTGAAATTCGGCATGCTGTCGCGACTGGTGATTGATGACGCTACCGTCGTCAGTGAAGAACGTTTATTCGAGGGCCAGCTGCCGCGCATTCGTGATATCCACCGGGGCCCGGATGATTATTTATATCTATTGACAGACGAGAGTGACGGCAAGTTGCTGCGTCTGAAACCATCACGTTAATGCATTCAACTGCAATGGAAACCCGGATTCATGTCTGATAACACTTCAGCAGATTTGATTGAACAACGTCCGCTAGAGGAATTTACCGAGAAGGCGTATCTGGATTATTCCATGTACGTCATTCTGGATCGGGCCTTGCCGCACATCAGTGATGGCCTGAAGCCGGTGCAACGCCGCATCCTTTATGCGATGTCCGAGCTGGGCCTGAAGTCTGCCGCCAAGTTCAAGAAATCGGCGCGTACTGTCGGTGACGTGATCGGCAAGTTCCACCCGCACGGTGATACGGCCTGCTATGAAGCCATGGTGCTAATGGCGCAGCCATTCAGTTACCGCTATCCGTTTGTCGATGGCCAGGGTAACTGGGGCTCACCGGATGATCCGAAATCATTTGCCGCGATGCGTTATACCGAAGCCAAGCTCACGCTGTATGCCGATTTGTTACTGAGTGAGCTGGAGCAGGGCACTGCCGACTGGATTCCAAATTTTGACGGCACCATGGATGAGCCGAAACGGTTGCCGGCGCGACTGCCGAATGTATTATTGAATGGCACGATGGGTATTGCCGTTGGCATGGCGACCGATATCCCGCCCCACAATCTGCGCGAAGTGGCCAACGCCTGTGTGCATTTGCTCGATAATCCGAAGGCAACAGTCGCCGAGCTATGCGAACACGTACCGGCACCGGACTATCCCACCGGCGCGCATATCATCAGTAGCCGCGAAGATTTGCTGGCGATTTATGAAACCGGCAACGGGGCCGTGCGTGCACGTGCCGTTTATGAAAAGGAAGACGGTAATGTCGTGATTACCGCGCTGCCTTATCAAAGCTCGGGCAGTCGCATTCTTGAACAAATCGGTGCGCAGATGCAGGCGAAGAAATTGCCGATGCTCGAGGACTTGCGCGATGAATCGGATCATGAAAATCCGGTACGGCTGGTACTGGTGCCACGATCCAATCGCGTTGATCTGGATGAACTGATGTCGCACCTGTTTGCGACCACGGAACTGGAACGCAGCTACCGTGTGAACCTGAACATGATCGGCCTGAATGGCCGGCCACAGGTCAAGAATCTGAGAATGTTATTGCAGGAATGGCTGGAGTACCGCACGGAAACGGTGCGCCGGCGTTTGCAGCACCGCCTGGATCGGGTGCAGGAGCAAATTCATGTGCTCGAAGGCCTGATGGTCGCTTACCTGAATATTGATGAAGTGATCCGCATTATTCGTGAGGAAGACAAACCCAAAGAAGCTTTGATGCAGCGTTTCAAACTCAGCGAGATCCAGGCCGATGCCATTCTGGATTTACGCTTGCGGCGTTTGGCCAAACTTGAAGAGATGAAAATCCAGGGTGAGCTCGACGATCTGGCCAGCGAACGCGCTGATCTGGAAAAGCTTCTGGGTTCAAAAACGCGGCTGAAAAAACAGGTGCGCACTGAACTGGTCACTGATGCTGACACATTTGCTGACGAACGCCGTTCGCAAATTGTCGAAACCGTGCAGGCGGCCCAGGCATTGTCGGAATCCGAGCTGACACCGACCGAGCCGGTGACCGTGGTGTTATCACAAAAAGGCTGGATCCGTTCGGCCAAGGGCCATGAAATTGATACATTAAGTCTTAATTACCGTAGCGGTGACAGTTTTCTGTCTGCCGCACGTGGCCGCAGCAATCAACAGGCCGTTTTACTGGATTCCACCGGCCGTACCTATACATTACCGGCGCATACACTGCCGTCGGCCCGTGGCCTGGGCGAACCGGCGGCTAACCGCCTGACACCCCCGGAAGGTGCCAGTTTTGCCGGTGTGATGCTGGGTACAAACGACACCCTGGCCTTGCTGGCAAGCGACGCCGGTTATGGTTTTATCGCCAAACTTGAAGACCTGCAAAGCCGTAACCGCAACGGCAAGGCGATATTGAACGTGCCTGCCGGAGCCCGGGTACTGATACCGGTGCGGTTGCATGATCCGGAACAGGACTGGATTGCCGTGGCCAGTACCAGTGGCCGCCTGCTGTTATTCCCGGCGAGTGAATTATCGATTCTGGCAAAAGGCAAGGGCCTGAAGATAATGCAGATTCCATCGGCAAAACTGAAAACACGTGAGGAATATGTTGAATCCATTACGACATTGCCGGAGGACACTGCCTTGCAGATTGAATCCGGCCAGCGCACATTAACCCTGAAACCGGCCGATCTGGAAAATTATCATGGTGAACGTGGCCGCCGCGGTAATCTGTTGCCACGTGGTTTCCGGCGTGTAAGCCGGATGTGGGCCGTTGAAACCTGATAAGATCGACCCTATGTAAAGGAAGCTCTGAATAATTCATCCATGAATTATTCAGAGTTTCTTTAACAATCTTCCGGAGTTGCGTAGATGAAGCGAATTTTTCTGTTCCTGGCGACCAACATTGCCATCATGGTAGTTCTTGCCATCATTATCAGTATTTTTGGCCTGGGCGATGTACTAGACGAGCAGGGTGTCGGTCTGGATCTGACCGCTTTGCTGATACTGTCGGCAGTAATCGGTATGACCGGTTCATTTATTTCACTGGCAATGTCGAAGTTTCTGGCCAAGAAAATGACCGGTGCGCAGGTCATTGAGAATCCGCGCAGCGAACAGGAACAATGGCTGGTACAAACCGTGCAACAACAGGCTCGCGCAGCCGGCATCGGCATGCCGGAAGTCGCAATTTATGACGCCCCGGATATGAATGCCTTTGCCACCGGCATGTTTCGCAACAGCGCACTGGTGGCAGTCAGTACCGGGTTGATGCGCAGCATGGGCCGTGACGAAGTCGAAGCCGTGCTCGCACATGAAGTCAGTCACGTTGCCAATGGCGACATGGTGACACTCGCGCTGGTGCAGGGCGTAGTCAACACGTTTGTATTTTTCCTGTCACGCGTCATCGGCCATGTGGTGGATCGTGTCGTTTTCAAGACTGAACGCGGCCATGGCCCGGCCTACTGGATTACTGCAATTATCGCGCAAATTGTCCTCGGTATTCTCGCCAGCGCGATTGTGATGTGGTTCAGTCGCCAGCGTGAATATCGTGCCGATGCCGGGGGTGCACAACTGGCCGGTCGCGAAAAAATGATTGCCGCCCTGCAGCGGCTCAAGCAGAGTGTCGAACAACCGCATTTGCCGGAACAGCTTGAGGCCTTTGGTATCTCCGGTGGTATGGGGCGTGGAATCAAGCGGCTGTTCATGAGCCATCCGCCACTGGATGAGCGGATTGAAGCATTGCAACGCGGTGGTTAGTTGCTAAGGAACCTCTGATTTAGTCAGAGGTTCCTGCAGTACATGGATGTACTGCCATTATTCAATCACTTAAGTGATTGAATAATGAAGAAAATCGAAAATCACAATTTTCGTTTTTGCATCCTTTGCTTCGTAACCGCTACATCCTTGTAGCACTGCTCGTGCTCTGATAATTCATGGATGAATTAATCAGAGCTTCTTTAAATAATACTGCTTTGCAGTAGCGGCAGGCTATCATGTGATAGTAAACAAATATGGCGACGGGGGAGACTCGGCATGGCTGTACTCAGGCACGCTGGACATCATATCCACGGCATCAGTTTGTCAGCGTTACTGTTGGCATTGATGCCGTTGTCGTTTTTGCAGGCTGCAGATACCACCGGAATTATCTGTGGCAATGCCAGGGTGCATGGAACCTTTGCCGAGTATGTCCCGGACACCGGTCTGCAAGTCAAGCCGATCACGATGAACCTGCTGCCACTGCGCTACGAATTCAATAGTCCGGAATCCGGCCAGGTGCGTTTCACATATGACAAGCAGGAAGCTGTTGGCGATATACTGTATGAAGATGATTATCTGCGTACAATGACTTATGTTTATAATGATGTCGTCTATATGGACACATACTTTATTGAGGCGGGTTCATTATTCAGCAGCATGCACCAACCGGGTCTGATCGGTGAAAATACTGCGACGACGTTGCGTCTTGATTGCAAGCCTGCCAACTAAAGGCTGGCTGTTATGGCTGTTGCTTGCCGGCGTAGCCGGTTGCAGCAGTACCGGTCATCAGGCTCCGGTCGTGGATCGCACTGCAGTGCCAGCGCGTCAACTACCACAGCAACAATCCTCCGGCAGAGAATTTCAGCGCATCGTTGTCGCACTCTATGCCCAGCATGATGAATGGCGCGGCGCACCTTATCGCTATGGTGGCATGAGTAAACGGGGCGTTGACTGTTCCGGCTTTATCTATTTAACTTATCGTGATCGACTCGGCCTGCAACTGCCGCGTACCACTGCCGCATTGGCCCGGTTCGGACAGACGGTGCCAAAACAGAATTTACGCCCGGGCGATCTGGTGTTTTTTCATACCGGCAGCTACAACAATCAACAGCATGTTGGAATCTATATAGAAAAGGATCGTTTTCTGCACGCGTCCACCAGCCGTGGCGTCATGATTTCGAGTCTGGACAATGTGTACTGGTCACGCAATTACTGGAAAGCGCAGCGGCCACAGCGCTGACAAGTCATGGCTGCAGCAGTTGCAACACTTCCTGGCTGGCATGTTTATCTGATCAAAACCCGCACCGGTAAACTTTACACCGGTATCACCACCGATATTGCCCGGCGTCTGTCCGAACACAGCCAATCCGGTAGCCGTGCGGCGAAATACTTGCGCGGCAAGGCGCCGCTGCAAATCCTGTATAGCTGTGAGATAGGCAGCCGGTCACTGGCGATGCAGGTGGAATGGCAAATCAAACAGCTTCCCAGAACCGAAAAACAAACGCTGATAGCAAACCAGCCTGACAGGGAAACACTGATCGCCGCGTTATTGTCCGCTGTGGTACAGGAATAATCTCCTCAAAACTTATAGCAGTGGTGTCTTGTAAGGCATGCCGGCCTGTTCACGCACCAGCCGCGGCAGCAGATAGCCCGGTAGCTGTTTGCGCAATTGCTCCATGATTTGTAACGCCCGTGTATCGCTGACGGCAAAGTGTGCGGCACCGGCAACTGTGTCGAGCATGTGCAGGTAATACGGCAGTACCTGCTGCTGAAACAGGGTTTCACTCAACTGCAGTAATGTTTCGACACTGTCGTTTACCCCCGCCAGTAATACGCTTTGATTCAACAGTGTCACACCATGGTCGCGAAGTTGCTTGAGTGCGGTTGTGGCCGCCGGGCCGATTTCATTGGCATGATTGGCGTGTATCACCAGTACCGGTTGCAGCCGTGTAGCCGTGAGCCAATGCAGCAGTTCCCCGGTAATGCGCTCCGGCAGGACTACCGGCAGACGACTGTGAATACGCAACCGGCGCAGATGTGGAATAGTTGCCAGATCCGACGTTATCGTGGCCAACCGGGTGTCGGCCAGGGTGAGCGGATCACCACCGCTGAGAATGATCTCGCTGATGGAGGTGTCTGCACGCAGATAATCCAGCGTCTGCTGCCACGCACTGTGGGTCGGGTTCGCGTCGGCATAAGGAAAATGCTGCCGGAAGCAGTAGCGGCAATGGATGGCACAGGCACCGGTCAGGGTCAGCAAGACCCGGCCATGGTATTTGTGCAACAAACCCGGACTTTTTTGCGCTAGCCGATCACCAACCGGATCCATGCTGAAACCGCTGGCAGGGTAGAGTTCCTGTGCCAGTGGCAGTACCTGGCGCAGCAGCGGATCATCCGGGTTACTGCGCTGCATTTGTGCCAGAAAGGCCGGTGGTACGCGCAACGAAAAATCCTGATCGGGCAGGTTGGCCAGATACTCCGGCCGCAGCGGCAGATCCAGCGCATCTAGCAATTCGCGCAGGCTTAGCCGGGATTGCCGCAGCAGGTTTTGCCAGTTGGCAGGCTGCACGGTGGCACAGGTTCGCGGTATCATAACGTCCTTTTGGCAGGGCAGCTGGATTGGCTGGCCATATTATATGCAATCAGCAAAAAACAGAATCCGGGGTTTTTGTTTATTCAGGGATCCTCTCAGTTACCTTAATCAACCAATGTGAATACTCATGGCAACCTACAGTACCGGTGAATTTAAAAATGGCCTCAAGGTCATGTATGAAGGCGAACCTTGTTCGATTCTGGAAAACGAATCAGTCAAGCCCGGCAAGGGCCAGGCCTTTAATCGCGTTAAACTGCGCAACCTGAAAACCGGCCGGGTGTTGGAAAAGACTTTCAAGTCCGGTGATTCGATTGAAGGCGCAGATGTGGTCGATATGGATATGCAATATCTCTACAGTGATGGTGAAATGTGGCATTTCATGGAGCCGAACAGCTATGAGCAATATGCTGCTGATGCCAAGGCTATGGCAGATGCTTCGCAATGGTTAAAGGGTGAAGAGACTTGCGTTGTCACGCTGTATAACGGTGTGCCTCTGAGCGTATCACCACCGAATACCGTGATACTGAAAATCACTGAAACCGATCCCGGAGTTCGTGGTGATACCGCGACCGGTGGCACCAAACCCGCTACACTGGAATCCGGCGCCATTGTAAAAGTGCCATTGTTTGTTGAGGAGGGCGAGATCATCAAAGTGGATACGCGCACAGGTGATTACCTTAGCCGGGCCAAGTCCTGATATAACCCATCTCAAAACTGCTGCGCTTGCCAATACTGCGTTGAAAACGGATTCAAAATGCTCATTTACTGGTATGTAAACTCCGCTTTTTCATCCGTTTTCGCCTTGTCTTGCCTTCGCTCGCGACGTTTTGAAATTGGGTTATGGGCATGAGGCCTGACCAGCCCGGCCGCAATTGGCGGCCGGTTGCTGAAATCCGGGTATTACAGCAGCGGGCTGATTTGCTCGCCGCGATCCGGCAGTTCATGGCTATGCGT
>JBBDSJ010000121.1:5526-28333 GCA_040905025.1 Gammaproteobacteria bacterium | reverse complement strand
ATTACAGCAGCGGGCTGATTTGCTCGCCGCGATCCGGCAGTTCATGGCTATGCGTGCCATTCTTGAAGTTGAAACGCCGATCCTGTCGCAGGCGGCAGTGTCCGATCCGGCGCTTGAATCTTTTCAGGTTGAGACCAAAGCGGCGACGTTGTATCTGCAAACATCGCCGGAGTTTCCGATGAAGCGGCTGCTGGCTGCCGGCAGCGGGCCGATCTATCAGTTGGCACGGGTATTCCGCGATGACGAACGCAGCCGCCTGCATCAGCCTGAATTTACCCTGCTCGAATGGTACCGGCCGGATTTCAGCGTCAAAGATATGCTCACTGAAATTGATATGCTGTTACTCGAACTGGGACTACCAGCAGCAAAACGGCTCAGCTACGCCGAACTGTTTGCTCGGCACCTGAATTGCAATCCACATACTGCCTCCCATGAACAGTTGCAGACACTGGCCAGCCAGCATGGCTTGCATGGTTCCGGTTACAGCCAGACTGCACTGCTGGATTTTCTGTTCAGCCATTGTTTAATACCGGCACTCACAGATCAGGGCAGTGTGATCATTACCGACTTCCCGGCATTGCAGGCGGCGCTGGCACGCTTGCGCTGCGTCGAGCAAGCAGGACATCCGCCGGTCGCCGAGCGGTTTGAATTGTTTGTTCATGGTATTGAAATTGGTAACGGCTTTCATGAATTAACCGATGCCGTTGAACAGCGTCAGCGGTTTTTGCGTGATCAGGCAACCAGACAATCCGCGCAGCAGAAACAGCGGCCGCTTGACGAGCATTTGCTGGCCGCATTGGCGCACGGCATGCCGGCCAGCTGTGGTATGGCGATAGGTGTAGATCGGCTGCTCATGGCGTTGCATGGCATTGATCATATTGATCATGTTGTTGCGTTTCCGGTTGAACGTGCCTGAATTATGTTGACGGCAGCAGAAATCCTGGCTGCAAACGGGCCGGTTGCAAAGCTGATTGATGGTTTTCAGGCACGCGCCGATCAACAATCCATGGCAATGGCCGTCGAGCAGGCATTAAATGCGGGCGAGACGCTGGTCTGTGAAGCCGGTACCGGCACCGGCAAAACCTTTGCGTATCTGATTCCGGCGCTGTTGTCCGGCCAGCGTGTCGTGATTTCTACCGGAACCAAACATCTTCAGGATCAATTATTCCATCGTGATTTGCCGCTGGTGCGCAAGGCACTTGGTCTGCCCGTAGAAACAGCATTGTTAAAAGGGCGGGCAAATTATCTTTGTCACTACCGGCTGAATCAGGCACGGCAGAAGGGCAGTGGTGCGCAAAGCCGTTTGCTTGCGGTTGCACAATGGGCCGCCACTACCGGCAGCGGTGATCTGGCCGAATGTAATGTCTTGGCCGAAAGTGATGCACTGATGGCGCAGATAACATCCACCACTGAAAATTGTCTGGGTCAGGATTGTCCCGATTACGAAAAATGTTTTGTGCTCAAGGCCCGGCGTCAGGCCGTGAATGCCGAGCTGGTGGTTGTGAATCATCACCTGCTGCTGTCCGACATGACCCTGCGTGAGACCGGCTTTGGAGAGTTGCTGCCGGCCGTTGATGCAATCATATTTGATGAAGCCCACCAGTTGCCGGAACTCGCCGCGGTTTTTTTCAGCGAAAGCATCAGTGCCCGGCAACTATTGAGCCTGGCCATTGATTGCAAGTCGGCACAACAGGAAGAAGCGGCTGATACACCGGACTTGCTTGAACCGGTCAAAGCACTGGAGCTGGCCACACAGCATTTAAGGCTGGCTTTTGGTGCGCGCGATCAACGTGTGCCATGGTTACAGCAGGACGGCAATGATGCAGAACCCAGCCGTGATGATCGATTTGAAAAGCCGCTGGATGAACTTGCCCAGGCCCTGGCGGATCTTGATGAATCACTCGCTGCTTTGGCAGAGCGCGGCCGCTTGCTGACACTTGCACGCCGACGTACTGCATTACAAATTCAGCATCTCGAGTCTTTTCGGAATGACACCAGTTCAGGCTGGGTACGCTGGCTGGAAACCCAGGGCCCGCACTTTCAGTTGAATCGTACGCCGGTTGAAGTCGCGGATGCATTTCAGTCGCGGCTCAAGGCGTATGGTTGTACCAGTGTATATACGTCGGCGACGCTGGCCGTCGGCGACAACTTCAGTCACTTTGCCGGACAGATGGGCTTGTCAGACGCAACCCAGCAAACCTGGCGTGGGCCATTTGATTACTCACAGCAGGCGTTGATGTATTTGCCGCCGGGATTACCGATGCCGCAGGCCGGTAACTATGTCAACACATTGATTGAACGCGTACGGCCAGTACTGGCGGCCAATCCCGGTGGTGCGTTCATATTGTTTACCAGTCATCGCGCCTTGCGTGAAGCGGCCCGGCTATTACAGGATGAATTCGGTGATGCCTTACTGGTGCAGGGCGATCAGCCCCGGGGTGAATTACTGCGCCGGTTTCGTGAGCATGGCAAGGCGCTGTTGCTTGGCACCAGCAGTTTCTGGGAAGGCGTGGACGTGCGCGGTGAGGCGCTGACTTGCGTGGTTATCGACAAACTGCCGTTCCCGCCGCCGGATGAGCCTGTCTATGCGGCACGTGCCGAGCGGATGAAAGCCAACGGCATCGAACCCTTTGTTCATTATGCGCTGCCGCAAGCCATACTTAATCTGAAGCAGGGTATTGGCCGCCTGATTCGCGATGTGAATGATTATGGTGTACTGGTGCTGGGCGATCCGCGTCTGCAAAGCAAGGGCTATGGCAAGCGTATTCTGAATGCTTTACCACCATTACCGCGTACCAGCAGGATTGCCGATGTCGAAACATTCTATGCGGCACGATTGTCTGAAACACTATGAACATCATCCAGATATCGGATACGCATATCCTGGCCAAACCGGGCGAAACGTTTGATGGCGTGGATTCGGCGGCGACCTTGACTGCTGTGCTGGAAAATATCAATGCCCGGTCGCCATCACCGGATATGATCCTGCTGACAGGTGATTTGGTACATGATCCGGATGTGGCCTCATATCAACGCCTGAATGACTTGCTGCGTATGGTCAAGGTGCCCGTGTATGCATTACCGGGCAATCATGATGATCCGGCAGTAATGCCGCGCTATCTGACCGGCGTGCAGCATGACAAGCGGATTGAACAGGCCGGCTGGCAGATTTTACTGTTGAACAGTTGGTTGCCCGACGAGCATGCCGGTGAATTACCCGCATCCGAACTCGACTGGCTGGAACAACAACTCAAGCACAATACCCTGCCAACCCTGGTGGCGTTACATCATCCGCCGGTGAAGATTGACAGCCCCTGGATGGATGGCATGCGTTTGTGTAACCCGGACGATTTTTTCCGGGTTATTGATCGCCATGCACACGTTCGCGCTGTCGTCTGGGGGCATATACACCAGGTATTTGAAACCCGGCGCGATCATGTGCAACTACTCGGCTGCCCGTCGACATGCGTACAGTTCGAACCGCAGAGTCATGAATACGCTACTGATACAGCCGGACCGGGCTATCGTTGTTTATATCTGCAAGACGATAAAATCAGTAGCGAAATCATCCGGATATGATCAGGGAACCTCTGATTTATTTAGAGGTTCCTGCGGCACAGGGATGTGCCGCCATTTTTCAATCACTTATCTGATTGAAAAATGAATAAACACGAAAATCAGATTTTCGTGTTTTGTGCTCTGAGGATTCCAGGATGGAATTATTCAGAGCTTTCTTAGTAGTCAGGCGCTGCAGACCTGATCACGTCCCTGCCGTTTCGCTTCATACATTGCGGTATCGGCCCGGTTAATCATCTCGTTCAGGCTTTCACCCGGTTGATATTCCGCCACCCCCAGACTGATCGTGATATTGATGTCATCACGGCCAAAGCGCATGGTTTCTTCCTTGATAGCCAGACGCAGACGTTCGGCGCGTTCACGGGCGCTCTCAAGTTTGCAATCCGCCAGTAACAACAGGAATTCTTCACCACCCCAGCGGCACAAGGTATCAGCCTCGCGTATATGTCTGCGCATCACATCCGCGAGCTTGCGGATGACCATGTCGCCACCTTCATGGCCGTAGGTGTCGTTGACTTCCTTGAAACGATCAATATCCAGCGTAATGATTGAGATGGGTTCGCCACTGCGCTTGGACAACTTGACGGTCTGATCAAATATCATGTCAAACACCTGCCGGTTGGCGGCGCCGGTAAGCTTGTCAGTCGTTGCCATTTCCTCCAGTCGGCGTTGATAGCCACGCACGGTGTAATGTGCTATCAGCAACACCAGCGCGGTGATTGCCAAAGACACCAGGATATTAATGATCAGGGTATTGTGAATGCGTGCCTCGGCAGCACGTTCATCCTGCTCAACAATCAGATGCCAGTTGAACTCGGAAACCAGCCGGCTGTTCAGATAAATCCTGTGACCATCGGGACGTTGATAGGAGAAGGCTATGCCCGGACTGGTCAGAATTTGAGTTGCGAGCAGGCTTAGTCCGGGCCGTTCATGCAGTTGCATTGGCCCGTCAAAGCCACTGCCATGCAACATGACAGTACCTTCCCGATCAACAAAATAAATTTGCCGGCCATACCGGCGTTGATAGGTTTCAATCAGATCAGCAACAGCATCAACCGCCAGGCCGACACCGGTAACACCAATAAAGTTGCCGTTGTAGTCCTTGACCCGGTAATTGATGAAAATACTGATCCGGCTGCGATCGGCCGTGTCATCATCAATATTGATTTCGTATTCATCGTTGATTTCGCGGGCCCGAAAATACCAGTCGTCATCCGGGTCATTGGCGTCGACCTGTTTGATTATTCCGGTCGGATGGTAGTAGTTCAGTGTTTCGTCGGAAACATAGAATGCCGTAATCGTCGAATATTTTTTCTGAATACTATCCAGATAGCGAATGATTTGCCCGGCATCCTGTTCTCCGGCCACGGCCCAGTCACGCACAAAGGTATCATTCGACATCAGCGACGAAATCAGAATCGAACGCAACAAATCACGCTGAATCTCGGAATAAATGTTGTCACTGGTCAGCGGCAGGGTTTCTTCCTGGATGCGTTTACTCAACGCATCATGCGCGACGAAATAACTGATCAGGCTGGTCGCCATGAAGCCGACCACCAGCAATGCAGTTATTGCGATAACAAATCGGGTTTTTCGGGTTTGCACGAAATCTTTAATCCGTAATAGATGTATTTGTCAGGTCCCGACAGGCGGGCAGGCCCGTGGCCAGATCCGGATAACGTAATGTCAGTCCGAGTTCATGACGCAGCCGGCGGTTGCTGATACGGCGTGACTCATTCAAAAATGACAGCATGGCCGGACTGAATGTTTTGTCAGCTTCGGCACGACTGACCTGCGGCGGTCGCGGCAATCCGAGCACATCAGCGACCTGATTGAAATAATCGGTCATCGTTGACGGCACGTCGTCGCAGGCATTGTAAATACCATGCGCTGTTGGTGCCGTAGCCACCAGCCATGCCGCCCGGGCGAGATCATCGCTGTGAATACGGTTACTCCAGGGAGAATCCGCTTCGGTTAGTACCGGTTCCCGGCGCTGCAGCCGCGCCACCGGTAGCCGATCGGGGCCGTAAATACCGGCAACGCGCACAATGCAGTGATTGCAAGCCGAATTCTGTGACCAAAGTTCCAGTTTTTGCTCGGCCGCCGCCCGGCGTCTGGCCCGATCAGTTTGCGGATTGCGCGGCCAGGTTTCGTCGACCCAGGCGCTGGCGCAGTCGCCATAGACACCGGTGGTACTGATATAAACAAAGCGGGCAGGGGGATTTGGCGTCAGCCAGTCGAGCAGATGCTCAAGCCTGGGATCATGACTGCCGTCACCGCCGGGCGGTGCCAGCATGTAGACCAGATCGAATTGTGGCACGTCAGCCGTTGACAGGGGTTGATCCAGATCATGACGCAGAACATCCAGCCCGGCATCCTGCAACGTGCTGGCACGTTTTTCCGAGCGTGTCAGCGCACTGACATGGTCACCTTGTTCACTATGCAACCGCGCAATGCGCAAACCCACATCAGCGCAACCAGAAACCAGTATATTCATTAACTTATAGCTATTTATTAATTCTAATTCGAGTATTAAACCAAGGCTTTTTGACTGGTTTTGGCGACATCATTTCGCAAATAAACCGGCCTGACATCAGCAGCAGGCCGGCCCTTGCCGGCAGCGTGATCCACCACAGCTATTTCCAGCATGGCCGCAGCCGTCGGCCAGGCAGCCGCGGCTATGGCTGTCAATTTCTGGCCAAACCGGGTTTGCAACAGATCGCGGTAGGTCGTCCAGCCGCTGCCCGCACCAAGCCAGTTGCCATTGTCAGGCACCGGCACCGCTTCCGGCCGGCAAACCTGTTCCTCGGCGCAGCGCATACAGCCATCCGTATCGCGTCTGAACAGTCCCCAGTACACATCGCCCATGCGCGCATCAAACGCCGCGGCGACCTGCTCGGCAGTTTGCGTTTGTGCCAGCGCGGCCAGATTCGAGACCGTTATGACCGGCAAATCGGCCGCCAGTGCCAGTCCCTGGACAACGCCTGTGGCGATCCGGACACCGGTAAACGCGCCCGGCCCGCAGCCGAAAGCAAGTGCATCGAGCTGATTCAGTTTGATACCGGCCTCAGCCAACAAGGCATCGGCCATCGGCAGGATCAATTCGGCATGCCGGCGCGGTGCCAGCTCGAAGCGTGCTGTGATCGTGCCCTGGCAGAGCAGGGCGGCGGAACAGGCTTCGGTCGCCGTATCGATGGCGAGGATATTCGTTTGTCCGGGTATGTTCATGGCGTCGCATTATCGCACACCGGCGTCTGTGCGCAGACAGGCCGGTAATGTCGTCTGGTCTGACCCTATCAGTAAACTTATCAGTTATAATCGCCGCCTATGTTCCGAGCCTACGAAGCCTTCATCGGCCTGCGCTATCTGCGCGCCAAACGCCGTAACCATTTCATTTCATTCATCTCGCTGACCTCGATCATCGGCATCGCGCTGGGTGTGATGGTGATGATCACGGTACTGTCGGTCATGAACGGTTTCAAGAAAGAACTCACCGAGCGCATTCTCGGCATGACCTCGCACGCCACTGTCGTCAGCCGCGGCGAGGCGATCAAGGACTGGCGCAGTCTGGAAGAGCCGGTCATGCGTCATCCTGAGATCACCGGCGTTGCGCCGTTTATCGATGGCGAAGGCATGCTGATGCGCGGCAAAACCGTCAAGGGCACGCTGATTCGCGGTGTGTTGCCGGATCAGGAGCCGCAGGTCTCGGTTGTGGCCGAAAAAATCATTGATGGCCGGCTCGATTCACTCACGCCGGGTGAATTCAATATCATTCTCGGCAGTGATCTCGCCAAGAACCTCGGTGTAACAGTAGGTGACAAGGTCACGCTGGTGGCACCGCAGGCGAATGTCACGCCGGCCGGTATTCTGCCGCGACTGAAACAATTCAATATTACCGGCCTGTTTCAGATCGGCATGTATGAATTCGACAGCGCGCTGGCGCTGGTGCATCTGGACGATGCCGCGAAACTGTTCCGCATTGACGGCGTTGACGGTTTGCGCATCCAGACCACGGACATCATGGCCGCGCCGCGAATCAGCCGTGAAGTCGTACAGGAGATTCCCGGCAGTTACTGGGTCGTTGACTGGACCCAGCGCCACGCCAACTTTTTCCGTGCGCTGCAAACTGAAAAGACTGTCATGTTTATTATCCTGATGCTGATTGTCGCGGTCGCAGCTTTTAATATTGTCTCGGCGATGGTCATGGTCGTTACCGACAAGCAATCGGATATCGCTGTGTTGCGTACGCTCGGTGCGTCACCGCGCAGCATCCTGCGTATCTTTATTATCCAGGGCACCGTCATCGGCCTGACCGGCATCGTACTTGGCTTTGTCAGTGGCGTCTGGCTGGCCAGTAATGTTGAAACCATCGTGCCGGCGATTGAAGAATTTTTTAAGGTGAAGTTCCTGTCACCGGATGTGTATTACATCAGTGAGGTGCCATCGGATCTGCAATGGTCGGATGTGTTCGGTATCTGCGTGGTCGCGTTTATTCTGAATGTGGCGGCGACGATTTACCCGGCATTGCGCGCGGCCGGCACCCAACCGGCGGAGGCGTTACGTTATGAATAATGCTGCCATCATCCATTGTCAGGGCTTGCGCAAGACTTTCCGCGAGGGCAGTGAAGCGATTCATGTGCTACAGAATGTGAACCTGCAGGTCAATGCCGGTGAAATGATCGCGATTGTCGGTTCGTCCGGTTCCGGTAAAAGTACTTTGTTGCATTTGCTCGGCGGTCTGGATTTGCCCAGCGCCGGGGAAGTGCATGTCGATGGCCAGGCGATGGCGAGTCTGTCCGAATCCGAGCGTGGTGATCTGCGCAATGCAGCGCTCGGCTTTGTCTATCAGTTTCATCATCTGCTGCCGGAATTTTCCGCACTGGAAAACGTTGCGATGCCGTTGCGTATACGCGGCGAATCAAAATCAACAGCCAATCAGCAGGCCGGTGCCATTCTGGACCGGGTTGGCCTCGGCCATCGGCTCGATCATAAACCCGGCGAATTGTCAGGCGGTGAACGTCAGCGTGCCGCGATTGGCCGGGCACTGGTCACCAAACCCAAATGTCTGCTCGCCGACGAACCCACCGGCAATCTCGACGAACACACAGCGGAGAAAGTTTTTGATCTGATGCTGGAACTGAACCGCGAAATCGGCACCAGTCTCATCATGGTTACGCACAACCTGCAACTCGCCAGCCGCATGCAACGACAACTCGTATTAAAGGAAGGGCAGTTGGGGGAAGAATAAACAATTCAAAAATAATCACTCTGGCCCATAGATGTGTTGGGGTTTTTCTACAGCCTCAACGCCTCAAGAACCGGCGCAGTTTACTGCGTCCGTTTGCATGATTTGTTAAATTATTTCTCATAGTGGTAGCGGCATGAAATTATAGTTAGCTGGTTGTCATCGACCGCATAAACCAATCTATTAGTATCGTCGATACGCCTAGACCAAAAGCCCGCCAAATTTTCTTTCAATGGTTCGGGCTTGCCAATACCCTCAAATGGCGATCGTTGTGTATCCTGGATAAGTTTATTAATGCGCTTAAGCGTTTTCCTTTCTTGAGTTTGCCAGTACAAATAATCTGACCATGCCTCTCTAGTCCATGAAAGAATTTCAATCATCAGTTAGCCCATGCTGCTTTGCTTTGCCCGCACTGTATTGCTTAATTGATTTCGACAGATGGGCCGCATTTGCTGGGCTCTTTAGCAAGTGGACTGTCTCCATAAGCCCATTGAATTGGTCCAAGGACATAACAACCGCATTCTCTGAGTCCCTACGAGTAATAACGGTATAGTCAGAATCATTAACTACTTGATCTAAAATACTTTTCAGCCTATTCCGGGCTTCAGAGAAACTAATAACTCTCATAGGGAATCACCTCAATTGTACAATAAATTGTGCAAGTATAACCCGTACAATAAATTGTGCAAGTGGTGCGATCTGGTAATTTAACGCAGAGCTTAGCGGCGCCCTTGTAATGGAGGCTAAGCCGCAATGAAAAGGGCGTCCGGCGGCCATCGGCCGCGTACTACAGCGACTTGTTAAGTTGCAGTCCCATGCCGACTACAACCGCTTCATCATTTCTTCCGGCGCGAACGCCACAACCGCCAGCCGCCAATGATGATAAGCAAGAAGTTTAAAAGCAGGGAGGAGCCCCAAAATTGAATGCTACCTGATTGCTGCTCCAACATCTCCGGCGTTGGGTCCGGATATGGAAGCGCAGCTCCAGAGAATGCAATGAAGCTGAAACAGACTCCTACAAGCCCGATAACAATGAAAATATAGCTCCCTACTCGCATGATATTCCAGCAATTTAACAGTCTATTTATGAGGCCGTCGGCCTCATAATATGTATTATCGGGCGGCCTTTTATTTTCTAGGCAAAGCTGAGCTGTCCAGGCATGATATTGATATCCCCTTATTTTTCTGCATGTCGCGTTTTCGCCCTGAATAAAAGACAACGGCTTGCTATTGTTTCTGCATTATGACCCGAATGCAGCCGGGTCATAAGATCGGATGCAAGTTCTGGCGACAATATAGAGCACTTTGCAAATTCAGCTTCGCGGTGAGTTGTTCACTTTTATCTCGAAATCCATTTTTTTCTGGAGGGTAACAAGTATCTGCGTGAGGTTGTCCATGGTCGGGTTGCCCTTTGGCGAGAGCATACGATGGACACTCTTGCTGGATTTGTTTAATTGTTTTGAGAGGTATTCGAAGCCGACAGTTGAATTTACCAGTTCACGCAACATGCTGCGTGCGGTTTCAGGGTCTCCTTCGAGAAAAGCCGAAATGGCTTCATTCATTAAAGCCGCGGCAAAATCCGGGTCTCGCTTTGCTCGCTCGCGGACGGTTTCTTTGTAATCTCGGCTAAGCGCCATCGTTATTTCCTGGATTTGTATTCTTTGGATAACCTTAAAGCTTGTTGAATATCTCGTTGTTGCTGTTTTTTGCTGCCGCCGCCGAGCAAGATAATCAAATTATCACCATCCTTGAGTAGGTAAATGCGATATCCAGGCCCCCAGTCTATTTTGTACTCGCCGATACCAGAAAACCATTTGACAGGGCCAAAATTTCCGGCTTCGATACGGGCGAGCGCCATCGAGACTTTCACTGCAGCTTGATGATGAAGCTCATCAAACCACTGCCTGAACGGCGCCGAACCATCTTCCCTGATGTATTCACGTACCTCCATGTGTTTAATGGTAACTTATATGTTACTTTTGTCAAGTTTGGTTAAATGCATGATTCAGGTGTTTTTTAATCTACCGGCAACGCAGGCGACAGGCTCGAGGATACGTGCAGGAAGTGCCGGTGTTTTTCGAACTGGTCTGTGTTGTTGGATCTCCCGGATACCTCCAGGATTTCATTGCCTGCATCTCGTTTATTCATTCTTCAATTCCTCTGCAATCTGCTTGGGAGTATGGCCTGTTTAACCAGGTTTGTAGATATGCTTGCGGTGACCAATCTTCACAACTGTCACGACAAGCAGCTCATCTGTTACTTCATAGATGATTCGATACACACCCTGTCGAATCCGGTAGCGCTCTTGCCCGGAAAGCTTTTCACTGTCAACCGGGCGGGGATTGTCCTGCAACGCCTCCATGCGCTGAAGAATACGGGCAACATCCTTGTTCGGGATTGACCGGAGATCCTTTGAGACTGATGTTTTGAAGGCAAGCTTATAATTTGCCATGCGCCTTCAAATCGTCCAGCAAGGCCTCATAGCTCATCGTCGGCTCGGAAACTCGTTCCTCGAACGCCGCCAAATCCTCCTGATCCTCAGTCAATGCCGCACGAACCGCATCGTTGACAATATCGGATACGGAACGGTGCGTATGGGCGGCCTTCAGCCGCAGTGCAGCGTGTAACTGCGGATCAAAATAAACCGTAGAACGCTTCGATGGCTCGCTCATGGCATTCTCCAAATAGCGTGAAAATGCGAACATCATAGCGTCAAAACGTCATAGCGTCAAAATGTGATATGTCAATCTTGTCAGGCGTTTTCGAATTTCAAGGAACATCCAAATGAAGGTTAGTGGGATCTGTCCCTGATGCCTGCTTGGCTGAACACTAATCAGCCAGTGGTTAAATCGGAATGGGGCCGTCCGGAACCCGAAAATACGCTCAGCGCGGTCACTGTGATTAATATCAGCCCCATACCCAGAATTTGCAGACCCACCAGCCTTTCATTCAAAACCACAACGCCGAACCGCGACGCGGTGACCGGCTCGACCACGGGTTTGATGGTATCGAAATCAGTCCACTGGTAACGCAGGCGACAGGCTCGAGGATACGTGCAGGAAGTGCCGGTGTTTTTCGAACTGGTCGATGATGTCGCTGGCGATGACTTCCTCGTCGTAATCGAAAATATCGTAGACCTTGCCGCCGTCACGCAGGAAGACTTCGGCGCGTGCGTAACGCTTGCGCAGGCGTTCCGGATTTTCCGATTCCGGGAAGGCGAATGTCGGAGTATCGTAATAGCGTGGCCGGACTTCATAGACAAAATCCATTTCGCCTTCATGAATGATATCGAGCCGCGCGATGCCGCGTTCCTGGTCCGCTGTAAGTTCAACATTCCAGCCGTGTTGATCGAGTTCCGTCTTGACGGTCTGCATCGCGGTTTGTACCGGGCCGATGATAAATCCAATGACTTCGGCTTTGTCCGGGAATTTAATCAGGCGGTGCAGGCGATGTTTCCACGTACCGGCCACCTTGCCATGCCGGCCGGCATTCATGTGCAATTGCAGACTTTCGTGCCGTACCGATTCGATGCGCAGTGCCTGCAACAGGCCCCAGCAGGCAATCAGCATAATGATGGTGAAGGGCAGGGCGCTGGCAATCGAGGCCGCTTGCAAGGCGCCGAGGCCACCGGCCAGCAACAATGCCGCCGCAACAATACCTTCCAGCACCGCCCAGAAAATGCGTTGCCAGACCGGATTGCTGCCGGTGTGGCCACCGGAGGCGAGTGTATCCACCACCAGCGAACCGGAATCCGACGACGTGACAAAGAAGGTCACGACCAGGATCACGGCAATAAGGGATGTAATACCCGAGAACGGTAACAACTCAAGAAACTGAAATAAAGCCACTGATGAGTCCACAGAGACGGTATCAACCAGTTCACTGGCACCATCAACCATAATCATATGCAAGGCGGTATCGCCAAACACGCTTAACCAGATAAAAGTAAAACCGACCGGCACGAGCAACACGCCGAGAATAAACTCACGTATCGTGCGGCCACGCGAAATGCGTGCGATGAACATGCCGACAAACGGTGCCCAGGCAATCCACCAGCCCCAGTAGAATAATGTCCACAAGCCCAGCCACTCGGTCTCGTCATAGGCATAAACGTTAAATGCCATTTCGACAAAATTACCGAGATAGTTACCAGTATTCTGGATCAAGGTCTGAAAAATGAATAAGGTCGGGCCGGCTACCAGTACAAACAACAATAACATTAATGCCAGCACCAGATTGAGCTGGGACAAACGTTTAATGCCGCCGTCCAGTCCCAGTACTACGGAGATGGTTGCAATAGCGGTGATAATTGTAATCAGCGTAATTTGTGTGGCGATACCGACGGGCACATCAAACAGATAATTCAGGCCGGCGTTGACTTGTGTGACGCCAAAACCGAGCGACGTCGCTACACCGAAAATCGTACCGAATACGGCGAAGGTGTCGACGACATGACCGATCGGGCCGTAGATGCGCTCGCCGACCAGAGGATAAAGTGCAGAGCGGATGGACAGTGGCAGACCATGACGAAAGCAGAAGTAGGCCAGCACCAGGCCGACCAGCGCATAGATGGCCCAGGCGTGAATGCCCCAGTGGAAAAACGTGATGCGCATGGCGTCGCGTGCGGCCTGAATGGTGCCGCCATCACCAACTGGCGGTGCGTTGTAATGTATCACCGGCTCGGCGACGCCGAAGAACATGAGACCGATGCCCATGCCGGCGGAGAACAGCATCGCGAACCACGCGGTATAACTGTAGTCGGGCATGGAATGATCCGGGCCGAGTTTGAAATGCCCCAGCGATGACAGTGCCAGATAAAAACAGAAAACCACGAATATGCCGACCGACAGCATATAGAACCAGCCGAATGTATTCGAAACCCAGTCCTTCGTGCTGGTAAATACTCCGGCACTGAACTCCGGCATTATTATTGCCATCAGCACCAGCAACGTGACAACAACGACAGATGGATAAAATACCGGTTTCAGAATAGTGGAGTTCGGATTTGCGGGACTGGCCATGGATCGGTCTCTTGATAATCTCGGCTGATTATAGTTTTATGCCAAATCCTGAATTCTGCAGGATTTGCTTGTATTGGTGATTGGCTGCATCTAGAAGTAATAACCCAGATTGATATTGAAGCGACTGTTGACGTTATCCTCGTCACCGGCAATGCTACCACCGATAAACGGTTGATTGCGCGCCGTGACGAAATCAAAATAGGCAAACAGGCCACCGGCTGACATCGAAAATCCGAGCACATTCATCCAGGTGGCGGCCAATCCGGCGGATTCGCCGGCAATCAGGGAATAATTGTTATAGAAAGTCAGGTTGGAAACCGGACCAAAATCCACCGGCAGGCTATAGGCAAGATTAGCGGTATAAGTATTGGCCTGGGCCGGAATGCTGTCGAAGAAGCTGAAAGCACCGACCAGCGAGCAGGCTGGCGCCGGAATCCATATCATAGTCATAACGCGCGGCCTGCAATTGCAGATTCCAGCGATCATAAACGCCATTTATATGCGCGGCGTAGGCAATGTTGTCACCGGCACTGGTGTTGCCATCATGCAGATTGCCATATTGACCGGAGACGCCGATCTCCGTGAAATAATTCTCGGCATGTGCAAATGTATATGCGGCGCGGGCGTTAAAGGTATTGGTTTCACCGATGGGATTGGCAAAAATACCCTCGCCGGGATCGCGGAAGCCGACGACATCAAAGGAATAGCGATCACTGCGGTCACTCACGAATCCATCCATACTGCCTTGTTCATCGTTTTTATAGAATGCAAATTGCAGATTCCAGGTCTGCTCGTCGTAAATGAATTTAACTCCCATATCATAGTCGTCTTCGAGCCCGAGATAATAATTTGAGCTAAAAAAGAAATTATGGGAATTGAATGGCAAAACCCCGAAGGGCACCTGATGAATACCGACCTGACCCTGTAGTGTGTCGGTGAAGTCGTAGCCGACCCAAGCATGATGGATCACATTCATGAATTGATAAAAGCGATACTCAGCTGACAGCAAGACATCACCGAGCGAACCATCGAGATTGATACGCAGCGTATCAAAATCAAAATCACCGGCGCGATCACGATTGCCGGCATTGAAATCCTCAACGCTGTATTGCGCACGCACGGCACCGCCGACCGTAATGCCTTCAATGTCTTCCGCTTTCTCGGCTTCCAGATCTTCGTAGACCTGGCGCGCCCGGGTATCAACCAGTGGCTCGATAATCTGCAGCTCGGCAGTCGTTACCGGCGGTTCATCTTCTGCTGCTGCCTCTTCCTTGCGGTAGGAAGCGAGTTCGGCTTCAAGCTCATTGACGCGTTCTTTCAGGGCACGTAACTCACGCAGGATTTCTGCATTGATATCGGCATTAATATCGTCCTCCTGGGCCTGCGTTGCCGGCAACCACAGACAGCCCATGAATAAAACAACAAGCCTGCAGTAATAATAGTGTGGAGGACGGATGGCGGGACGAACGGTATGTGGGCGGAATTGTGAAATAAAACCGGTTTGCTGGCGGTTTTGTTCCATTAGCATGCACTCCTCATGGCGGACACGTACACAGGCCGTGTCGTTCTTGTGTGCACAGTTGCCATGGCAGCGAAGCAGCTTGAGAAAAATCCCGTTGACGCAATGCGCCAACCGAATGGGTACAGTCTGCTATCTGACGATGCCCCGTTACCAAATCCATGCAGCAGCTGTGATTATTTTCTCCTTTTGGTTCTTCGTAAATCACTGTGAAACATTTGGCTTCATATCCAGTCCACCGCAATAAAACAACACGCTGTTTCTGAAACCCTGAAAGGAACGATAACCACGCGCATTGGACTTCACGGTTTGTATCCTTGAATTAATGCCTTCCGATGCCGCATTCGTAATGGCGTGATCAAAGTAGTTAAGCAGATTGTCCAGATGCTTCTTTAACATCCTCGCCACCCGCTTGACCGCTGTCAGCCGACTACGGATCGCCCAGCTATACCAACGGTTGAAATGCCGGCGCCCCAGCCTCGTGTGGCATAGCTCCAGAAGTCCCGGAACAGCTCCTTGATCGCCCAGGCCCGAGCCACCTTAAGATCCGAATGCTTCAAGGCCGAAAACGCTTCGCCAAACTGCATCGTATCCAGATGACGCCAGGTGCGGGACGGGCGAACATCGTGACGTGGGCAACACGCGCCGCATTCCGGACACGCACCTTCAGCACTGGTGTATTCAATCATAACGTCCACTTTATGCGCGGCCATCTGTAAATCCACGCCGCTGATCTCCCACGGTGTGTTGACCCCAACAGCAGGGCATAGTGCTCACTGACATCCATAATAAATCCCCTTCAATGACTCACAGAGAAAGGGAATTATGCTATAAATTCACACTCTTTTACGAAGAGCCCTCCTTTGTTCATATAAGTAGTCCTTGCGAAAGCTGATGTCAAATTCTCAGATTAAAACTTATGCCTTGTTCAGGATTAAAGCTGGCAATAGTCTGAAAACTATCTCGCGAACAGGTTTTGTTCGCAGGGTGTCCTGATTTTTCGGGCAGGCTATCAGTCGGTTTTGTCGCCATCATCGGGGCCGCCGGATGAATCATCTGAACTGCCGGGCACACGCATGAAGGGTCGGGTGGTACGCCGATGGTCGCGTTTGCGCATCAACAGCAAACGCCACATTCCGGAAACTGTGTAGTAGCCGACTATCGCGCCGGCAATACCGAAGATCAGACAACCAATCAATACTGGCAACCAGATATCGTGAATTACCGATCCCAGCCAGGTCAGTGACAAATGAAATTCCTTGTATTCCATCGGCAGGCCGAGCAGACGGTTGCCCAGTTTATAGCTGACATAAAAAAATGGCGGGAAGGTGATCGGGTTGCTGAGCCAGGTAAATACAACGGCGGTCGGAAGATTAACGCGCAGCCAGAAGGCAATGACTGCCGCCAGCAACATTTGTCCGAATATGGGCAGGGCAGCAATAAATGCTCCCACGGCAACGCCGCCGGCAACGGAACGGCGCGTCAGCCGCCAGAGTTCCGGATCGTGCAAACGCTTGCCGAACACCTGCCCAATCATCCGGTAATGGCGATGTTTATGCACATTATGCCGGGCAGGCGTGATATGCCGGAAAAAATCGCGTAAGCTCATTTATACCCTGTAAAGTCTTATAAGCACAAAAATCACGTCATTATAGCCAGACTGCGGGGTTGTCGTAGCAATTTAGAAACCAACATGCTGTTGCGGAAAACAGGGATGTGCTGAGGTTGTAATTACTATGCGTGCACGGATGCTGGCGTTTATTGGTGGATTGTTACTGGTTGGCGGCCTGCCGGTATTACCATCACCTGACTGGTTGTTGTTGTGGCCAGTATGTCTGTTGCTGCTGTGGTGCCGACTGCGCTGGGCAGTGCCTGCCGCGATGCTGGCGGGCGGCCTTTATGCACTGGCCCATGCCAGCGCAATTCTGTCTCCGGATTTCCCCGCTGCCTTGACCGGTGAAAGCATCACGATTACCGGCGATGTTATTAACCTGCCCTCTGTATCAGAAGCTGTTACCCGCTTTAATTTCCGAATTCAATCCGTTGATGTTAAAGATAAAAAAATACCTGATCAACAGGCGCTGGCGGATCTTGGCAATGTCCGTCTGAGTTGGTATTACGCGCCTGCTGATATCCGTCAGGGCGAGCGCTGGCAACTCAGAGTACGGCTGAAACCGCCGCATGGCTTCATGAATCCCGGCGGCTTTGATTACGAAAGCTGGTTATTCCAGCAGCGATTACGGGCTACTGGCTACATACGTGAACATACCGACAACCGGCTGTTGCAGGCGGCGCCTGTCGGTATCCACAGCTTGCGCGCGCATTTACGCGATCAACTCGCATCTATACTGCCCGCCCGCCAGACGGCCTGGATAACTGCGCTGACAATCGGTGATCGCAGCGGGCTTGACGCTGACGACTGGCAAATATTGCGCAGTACCGGTACCAGCCATTTGATGGCCATTTCCGGATTGCATGTCGGGCTGGTCGCCGCATTGCTGTTTTTTCCGTTCCGGGCATTGTGGTCAGTTATCCCCCGGGCAACCCACTATATTTCGGCGCAACGACTGGCGCTGTTACTGGCATTGCTCGGTGCTGCCGGCTATGCGGCACTGGCCGGGTTTGCGCTGCCGACCCAGCGGGCGCTGGCCATGCTGACCGTCTTTGGTTTGTGTGTATTCTGGCGCCGGGATGTCAGCCTCGGCGATGTACTGCTCTGGGCATTGTTTATCGTGCTATTGCTGGATCCATTTGCCGGATTGAACGCCGGTTTCTGGCTTTCATTTATTGCGGTCGCTGTGATCGGTTGGGGCATGAACGGCCGGCGGCTGCAGCCCGGACTCTGGTGGCGCTATGGCCGGGTGCAGTATGTCGTGGCGCTCGGGCTGGCGCCCTTGTTGTTATTCTGGTTTCAGGAGTACCCGCTGCTGGGCGTATTCGCAAATATCCTGGCGGTGCCATGGGTCAGTTTACTGGTAGTGCCCGCATTACTGGCGGGTGTGGTAATGACATTGGCCGGATTTCCACTGGCTGAACTGGCATTCCATTTTGCGGCAACCGCGCTGGGTTATTTATGGATATGGCTGGAGTGGCTGGCGCAATCCGGTTTTGCATTATTGGCCAGACCCGCGCCCGCGCCGGTATTGGTGTTTGCTGGCCTGATGGGTGCCTTGTTGCTACTGCTGCCACGTGCCGTGCCCGGTCGCTGGCTTGGCATACTCTGGTTGTTGCCGTTATTGTGGCCGTTGTCAACGCGTCCGCCGCCGGGTAGTTTCAACTTTACCTTGCTGGATGTTGGCCAGGGGCTGGCTGCTGTTGTCGAGACCCGGGAGTATGTACTGGTTTATGATACCGGTGCGCAGTTTAGTGAAAATTTTGATGCCGGTACGGCGGTTCTCATCCCGTATTTGCGCCAACAGGGCATCCGGGCTGTGGATACACTGGTTATCAGTCATGCCGATAATGACCACGTCGGTGGTGCAACAGCTTTGCTGGCGCAGTTTGCGGTGGCGGGAATATTCACAAGTGATGCGGACGTGCTCGCTGATCACGCCGGCCGGCGGCTGTGTCAGGACGGCCAGCACTGGGTTCGGGATGGTGTAGCCTTCGAGATACTGCATCCGGGCAAACGCGACTGGACTGATCGCAATAATGCATCTTGTGTACTCAAAATCAGCGCTGCTGGGCATGTACTGTTGTTGCCCGGCGATATTGAACGTTCAGCCGAGTGGGATCTGCTCAAACGCCATGCGGCAGGACTGGATGCAGACGTGTTGGTCGCACCACATCACGGTAGCGCCAGTTCTTCACAACCAGAATTCATTGCGGCAGTCGATCCGGACATCGTCTTGTTTGCCAGCGGGTATCGCAATCGCTACGGTTTCCCGGATAGCGATATAATCACGCGTTATCAGCAGCAGGGCAGCATACCGCTGAACACTGCCGAGACCGGTGCAATCCAGATGCGATTTGTGCCGGATTCAATTGAATACAAAATATACCGGCACGAACGGCGCCGATTTTGGCACAATAGACAATATTCAAAGAATCTGGCTTATGAGGAATAATCTGTGCTGGAATTAATTAAAGCAGGTGGCTGGGTCATGTGGCCGATATTGCTGTGCTCGGTCATTGCACTGGCAATCATCATCGAGCGTTTCTGGTCATTGCAGCGCAAACGCATTGCGCCACGTAATCTGGTCAACCAGGTCTGGCAATGGTCGCGGAATGGCCAGCTGGACAGCAAAAAATTGCAGGAACTGCATAAAAGCTCACCACTCGGACGCATCCTCGCTGCCGGACTGCTTAACCGCCGGCATGAGCGTGAAGTCATGAAAGAAAGTATTGAAGACGTCGGCCGCCATGTTGCGCATGAGCTGGACCGTTTTCTGAATACGCTTGGAACCATCGCGTCAATTTCACCGTTACTGGGCCTGCTGGGTACGGTGCTTGGCATGATCAAGGTGTTTGCGGTGATTACCACCGAAGGGGTGGGTGATGCCTCCATCCTTGCCTCCGGGATTGCCGAGGCACTGGTAACGACCGCGGCCGGCTTGATGGTTGCTATCCCGGCGTTACTGTTTTACCGCTACTTTCGTGGCCGGGTGGATGAACTCGTGGTGACCATGGAACAGGATTCATTACGGCTGGTCGAGGTGATGTGTGGCCAACGCGAGCGCGAAGTGGGTTCGAGCTGAATACAGGGAATTGATGCATGCATTTTCGTAACAAACCGCGTGAAGATCTCGATCTGAACATCACACCATTGATTGATGTGGTGTTTTTGTTGCTGATCTTTTTTATGGTCACGACGACATTTGATCGTGAGTCCGAAATCAGTATCACCCTGCCGGAAGCAAGCCAGGAAGTTGTGCAGACTGATATCGAGACTATCGAGATCAGCATTGATCAAAATGGCCGTGTGTTCATAAATGACAAGTCACTGCTGAATACACAAATGGAGACTATTCGCGAAGGTCTGAATGACGCATTGCTGGCTGCCGGCAATATTGATGAACAACCATCTATTATCATTAATGCTGATGCCGAGGCCAGCCATCAATCAGTGATCCGGATCATGGACGTAGCCAGACAGCTGGGATTGCGCCGGATTACGTTCGCAACTCAATCATTGCAGCAGGATTAATCTGTTTGTCTTTAGTGAACAGGTTAACCGGTTTTCTGCAACAGCTCTGGTATGAGCAGTCTGTTTGGGCATGGTTGCTGGCCCCACTGGGTTATGCATATCAGGCAGGGATGGCACTTCGCGATGGTTGTTATCGCAGCGGAATTCTGGCCATGCATCCGGTGGGTGTGCCTGTAATTGTGGTCGGCAATCTCAGCGTTGGCGGTACCGGCAAAACCCCGTTGGTACTTTGGCTGGCGGCTTATCTGACTGAGCGCGGTTTCAAACCGGGGATTGTCAGCCGTGGTTACGGTGGTGGCGATCTGAATCGGCCACAACAGGTCAGGGTTGACAGTGATCCGGCTCTGGTCGGTGATGAGGCAGTATTAATGGCCCGGCGTAGTGGCTGTCCGGTGGCAGTTTGCCGGAAGCGGCAGCTCGCGGCGCGCGGCCTGGTTGAACATGCCGGTTGCAATATCATTATCAGTGATGATGGACTGCAACATCTGGCGCTGGCGCGTGATATCGAAATTGTTGTGATTGATGGCCAACGCCGTTTCGGCAACGGCCTGTGTTTGCCGGCCGGGCCATTGCGCGAAGGCCTGGGGCGTTTGCGGCATGTACATATTCTGGTGTGCAATGGCCGTGGCCAGCGCGGCGAACATGAAATGCAATATCAGCAACAGCAGTTGCGGCCATTATTTGGCGATGAAGCGACTGAATCACTGGCAGACTGGCAGGGCAAACGTGTGCATGCTGTCGCTGGTATCGGTAATCCGCAACGGTTTTTTTCATCATTGAAACAACATGGCTTGCTGGTAGTGCCGCATGCCCGTGCTGATCATCATGATTTTACCGCGGCAGATTTTAATTTCGACGAGGATCTGCCAATCATTATGACCGAAAAGGATGCAGTCAAATGTGCCCGTCTGTCGACTGTGCCGGCCCTGCAAAATGCCTGGTATCTGCCAGTCACGGCGAGTCTGGCGAAAACATTTGAATACCGGCTCAACCATTTGCTGGATGAGTTGCGTACTTGATTAACGAGGTTGACTATGGATAAAAAACTGCTCGATATACTGGTGTGTCCAGTGACCAAAGGCCCACTGGTTTATGATAAAGACAAGCAGGAACTGATTTCCTGTTCAGCACGTCTGGCGTATCCGATCCGTGATGATATTCCGGTGATGCTGGAGGAAGAAGCGCGTTCATTAACTGATGATGAAGCAGAATATTATCGGCAGCGCAAATAACCAGAAGCGTTGACAGAATGAACTATACTGTCATCATCCCGACGCGCTATGCATCAACCCGTCTGCCGGGCAAGCCATTGCAGGACATTGCCGGCAAACCGTTGCTTGAACATGTCTATATGTCCGCATTGCAAAGCAATGCCAGTGAAGTGATCATTGCTACCGATGATGCGCGCATTCAATCCGCAGCAGCAGCATTCGGCGCACAGGTTTGCATGACCGGGGCACAACATAATTCCGGTACCGAACGGCTGGCAGAAGTGGCCCGGCTGAATGAATATAGTAACGATCATGTCATCGTGAATCTGCAGGGTGACGAGTATGGCATGCCGGCAGCATTACTGAATCAGGTCGCGGAATTATTATTGAACGATACCGATGCGGTGATGGCCACCGTATGCGAACCGATTTTTTCAGATGAAGACTTTCAGAATCCGAACATTGTCAAGGTTGTGCGTAATGCAAATGAGCAAGCATTGTATTTCAGCCGGGCGCCGATTGCCTGGCACGACAGTTCACCGGACAATGGTGTTTACGGCTATCGGCATATTGGTTTGTATGCGTACCGTGCCGGTTTTTTGAATCATTACGTAACATTGCCGGCCTGCAGTGCCGAGCAAACTGAACGGCTCGAACAATTACGTGCATTGCACTATGGTGCCGTAATCGCAGTGGCAGAAGCAGTTGCCGCACCGGGTCTGGGCATTGATACAGCGGCGGATCTGGAGCGCGCGCGGGAACTGGCTGGCGCGGATTAACTTGTATCGGCAGGTTTAACGCTGGCGGTAGGTAATGCGGCCCTTGCTGAGGTCGTACGGGGTCAGCTCAACCGTAACCTTGTCACCGGTCAGAATACGGATGTAGTGCTTGCGCATTTTGCCGGAAATGTGTGCGGTAATCGTGTGTCCATTTTCAAGCTCAACCCGAAACATTGTATTCGGCAATGTCTCGGTGATAGTCCCTTCCATTTCAATAACGTCTTCCTTCGCCATGCTGATTAGTTTCTTCGGTGATTGAACAAGCTGCGCATTTTGCCCCAGACGCCCTGAATAAGCAAAGCCGGCCGTG
>JBBDSJ010000121.1:2280-5426 GCA_040905025.1 Gammaproteobacteria bacterium | reverse complement strand
GCCGTCAGAAAATTCATGTAACTTTCCGGGGTCGGATCATCCATGCCGCCACCGGCATGGCGGCCGGCAATATAGCGCTGATACAGGGCAAAATGTTCCGGATCGTAGCAGGCTGACTGCATGCGTACGGTCAGATCCTGGTTCCGGCGCCAGGTCCGGCGTTGCTGGCGATTGCTGCGATAGTCGGCTACCGGGATCCGCACCGGCACACAGGCAGAGCAGCCCTGACAGTGCGGTTGATACAGATGCTCGCCACTGCGGCGGAAACCGCGCGCTGACAACGCAGTGTAAAGTTGCCGGGTTTTCGGGAAACGCGGATCCGCAAACAGCGTAACGGCCTCACGATTCGGCAGATAACTGCACGGATGTGGCGGTGTCGCGTAAAAGCTCAGGCGCTCGACCCGGGTGTCATGCATCATAACGCTGCCCCCGGTTGTTGCCAGTCAATGCTGGCGGTCCTGGCACAGGCCGTGGCAAGCAGATTACTGAATGACTGGCGTGGCATCAGTTCAGCGCCGAGTTTGCGCAAATGCGGCGAATTTACCTGACAATCGATCAATTGAAAATCTGCGGCGGCGAGTTGTGCCGACAACCATGCCAGTGCAACTTTGGATGCATCGCTGACACGACTGAACATGGATTCACCAAAAAACACCTGGCCGATTGCGATGCCATACAGGCCACCAACCAGTTCACCGTCATGCCAGCACTCTACCGAATGTGCATGTCCAAGCTCATGCAATTGCTGATATGCCGTTTTGATGTCGGCAGTGATCCAGGTGTCATAGATGCCATCACGCGGCGCGGCGCAGTTTTTGACAACATTGGCAAAAGCCTGGTCCACAGTGACAACAAACCTGTTGCTGTTAATCGTTTTGCGCAGACTGCGGCTGATTTTTAAATGACCAGGCCGAATGACACAACGCGGATCGGGTGACCACCACAGAATCGGTTGACCTTCACTGAACCACGGAAAAATACCAAGTTGATAGGCATGCAATAAACGTGTCGGGCTGAGATCACCACCAATGGCCAATAATCCGTCCGGATCGGCCAGGGCTTTTTCCACTGGTGGGAAATCCGCGCCGATACGATTGTCAGCAACCCAGTAGATTTGATGTGCCAGTGTCTCGCCGGTCATGATCAGGCCTGCTTTATGTAACCGCGCCGGTTTGCCGGTAAGCCGTGTGGCTGGCAAGACTCTGCATATAGCGATCGATCATGTCATGCTCATGTTGCAAAAAATCAGCGACGGCGCTGCGAAAGCGCGCATCGCGCAGCCAGTGGTTGGAACAGGTTTTTACCGGAACAAAGCCTCGACTCATCTTGTGTTCTCCCTGGGCACCGGCATCGAGATGGGCAAGATTGTGGCCAATGCAAAAATCGATGGTTTGATAGTAGCACAACTCAAAATGCAGGTTCCGGTAACCGCTGTTACAACCCCAATGCCGGCCATACAGCGTGTCGCGGCCACATAACGCCAGTGCCCCGGCGACATAGCGCGAGCCATCGCGGGCGAGAAACAACAGCGGCACCTCCGGCATGCTGCGGGATAGATGTTGCAGGAAAGCCAGGGTCAAACGCGGCCGCCCCCAACGCTGCAGAAATGTATTGCAATAGAAAGGATAGAACACTTCCCAGTGCTGATCAGTGATCGCGGCCCCCTGTAATACTTCAATCTTCAGATCACTGTCGCTGACGCTGCGACGTTCGCGGCGAATTTCCTTGCGCCGGCGGCTTGTCAATTGCATCAGGAAGGCATCGAAATCCGCATAGTGATCGTTGTACCAGTGATACTGACAACCCCGGCGGGGCAGCAATTCGTGCTTGCCGAGTTCATCGCTGAGATGCTTGTCCGGGAACAAGACATGCCAGGACGAGACTGCTTCTGCTTCCGCAAATTCAAGCGCCGCCGCAACGAGTGATTTACGCACCTGTCCGGGGTCGCTGGCATCCGGATGCACGAGCAGGCGTGGCCCCGTCACCGGGGTAAATGGAATGGCAGTCACGAGTTTTGGATAATAGGGACCGATGGCACGCTGATGGGCTTCGGCCCAGTTCCAGTCAAACACGAATTCGCCTTCCGAGGCCCAGCGCATATACAACGGCATTGCGCCAACCAGCCGATCGGCCTGCCAGGCGGTCAAATGGCAAGGCTGCCAGCTATGACTGGTGAGACAATCCTGTGATTCCAGGCCGGCGAGAAAAGCATGCCGGACGAACGGATCAAGGCCGTCCGTTAATGCATCCCAATCCTCTGCCGACACTGTGCTAAGTCCGTTTAGCTGCCGGACACAGATACTCGTATCTGTCAGCTGTGGTTCAGGTTTCACCGTGGCAATATTTCGAGATCCTGTCCCAGGACCGTGCGCAATGTCCGCAGTGAGCCACTGAGCGAGAATTTGGTAGCCTGATAACCGCCACTGGCGAGCGCAAAACGATAATGAATTTCACTGCCGTTCATGAATTCATGCAGAGGCAATGAAACCACCCGGCCGGCTTCGATATAACCCAGAATAAACTCCACCGAGTTCGGTTCAATGATACAACCGGTGGTATTAATGGACGTATTGCGTGGTTCACGCTGGTCAACCTGATATGTCGGGCAGGCGTCCGGGCGCAGGCTGTAGAGTCCATCGGCAAGCTGCAGGCGTGCATAAATCGCGTCACTGGCGTCACGATAGATTTTCAGTTCATGGCCATTCGCATTGATGATACGGGCGCTGGTGCCATTATCACCATCTACCATCTGCCACTCTGCCCGTGCCGGCCCGCCGGCCAGCCATAAACCGAGCAATATCAGAAAGTGAAATCTTGACATACTTATATAGACAGCCTGAAATGAGGACTGTTGCCAAGGTAGGCACAATCACGGCTAAAATCAATCCTCTTGACAATACTTCCGGCTGGACAAAACCTGATATGCAACGGCGAACATTTTTACAGATAGCGACAGCGCTGGCTGTCATGGCCAGCAGCGTCGGCCGGGCACTGGCAGCAACACGGCTGCCTACCGGGCTGGTCTACAGTGATCTGTATCTGCGCCATATGCTGGATATCCGGCATCCGGAATCACCGCGCCGTCTGGAAACCCTGATGGCGTTGTTTCGTGAACAGGCCTGGTTTGAACAACTGGAACAGATACA
>JBBDSJ010000121.1:0-2180 GCA_040905025.1 Gammaproteobacteria bacterium | reverse complement strand
GCTTGAACGGATACTGATTGTGGACTGGGATTACCATCATGGTAATGGTACCGAAGCTGCATTTTATGACGATCCGGGTGTGCTGTTTTTCTCTACCCATGACATCAATGCCTATCCCGGCACCGGCCATAGCGGCGATACCGGCAGTGGTGCCGGCAAAGGCTATACCATCAATGTACCGCTGGGGTGTGGCGCAACTGATGCGGATATTATTGCGGCGTTTCGGGACAGGCTCTTGCCTGCTGCGACAGATTTCAAACCGGAATTTATTTTAATCTCGGCCGGTTTTGATAGTCGTGAATCTGATCTGCTCGGCTGCTACGACATTACCGATGCCGGCTTTGCTGAACTTACCCGGATGATGCTCGAACTTGCAGACCAGCATTGTGCCGGCCGGCTGGTATCAATACTGGAAGGCGGTTACAACCTGCAAGGCAATGCCAGTGCCGCTGCCGCTCACGTCGGGGAGTTGGTGACCGGATAGTTTACTTCGGGTATGGGAGGCTTGCTTAACTGTCTGAACGCGTATAAACCGGGAACGGAGCAATGTTGCTGGCGTCGGGCGCATCGCTGATTTTGCTGGTGCCGCGCTTACTGACTTCGTCAATACGCACAATGGAGTGCATCGGGATATAGGTACGAATCACATCCTGAAATTCACTTTTCAGATTTTCCTCGGCCGGGTCAACCACCAGTGATGTTTTTTCGCCGAACACCAGTTTTTCAATTTCGATAAAACCGAACAAGGCGCCCTGATGTACGCTTTTGGCGTAGACCTCGTAAATCTTGCCCTGATTGTGAAAAGTAATGCGGTATAAATTTATTTTACTCATGTCAGGATCATATCACAGTGTTTTAGACATGCGCGCCCGGACCCAGCGGTAGCCCCAGTAATAACCAGATCACCAGCAGTACAGACCAGCTCAGAAAAAATGCCAGCGAGTAGGGCAGCATAAGTGCCAGCACGGTGCCAAAGCCGGCCTTTTTCGCGTATATCTGCACATGCGCGATGATAATAATCATGTAGGGATTCAGGGGCGTAATAATATTGCTGACTGAATCGCCAATCCGATAGGCGGCCTGGGTCAGCTCCGGACTGACATCAACCTGCATGAACATCGGCACGAACACCGGCGCAAAAAACGCATACTTGGCGGATGCCGAGCCAATCAACAGATTCGCCAGACCAACGACCACAATAAAGCCTATCATCAACATGGGAGTCGGAATTGCCTGTTGACTCAGAAACTGGCCGCCGGCAATCGCCAGCATTTCACCAAGCCCCGAGTATTTGAATGCTTCAATGAATTGCGCGGCAAAAAATGCCAGCACAATATACGGCCCCAGTGTTGTCATGGTATCGAACAACATGCGGGCGGCATCACGATCATTGCGAATAGTGCCGGCACTGATGCCATAGACCAGTGCCGGTATTAAAAAACACAAAAACAGTAACGGCACGGTCGCCTCGACCCAGCGCGCGAAATACTGGCCGCTACCATGCAATGGCGCACCGGGCAAAAAAATGGCCAGCAGTAACAGCATCAATAACACCATTGCACACATGCCCGTGCGTTTTAACGCACGTTGTTTTTCGGCAGTTATATCAGTTTGGCTTGCCTGGTCCTGAACTAGCGATGTACTAATTTGTTGCTGCAGTCGTGGTTCAACATACCAGGCCGTAACTGCCCAGCCGATCAGGGTCAGCATGATAGTCGAGGCGATCATCAGCCACCAGTTGGCGGTGGCGGCAACCCGATAATCTGTATCAATCAGACTCGCACCGGACTGGGTGAAGCCGGCCAATAGTGGATCCAGCGCCGTGATTAAAAGATTTGCGCCGAATCCGGCAGACACACCGGCGAAGACAGCGGCAATTCCGGCAAGCGGTGGCCGCCCGGCCGCCTGATACAATACCGCTGCCAGTGGCGGTAACACGACATAACCGGCATCCAGCGCCAGTGAAGACTGAATACCCAATAAAACCATCGCCGGGGTCAGCAGACTTGCCGGTGTTACAGCCGCGAGTTGTGTAAACAGCGTCGGCAACAGGCCACTGCGTTCGGCCAGACCAATACCGAGCATGCCTACCAGCACGATACCCAGCGGTGGAAAATTGATGAAGTTTTCCACCAGATGACTGAGCAACCACCAGATGCCATCACTGCCCAGCAGATTAT
>JBBDSJ010000120.1:0-3064 GCA_040905025.1 Gammaproteobacteria bacterium | reverse complement strand
CCTTGCTGATAGCGCTGATTGCAGTACCACTGCTGATTCAGTCCTATGGGATTTTCGTCATTGCTTACGGCGCGGCACGGCTGTGGAAAGTGCCGTTTAATGTGGCAGCCCCCTGTGCACTGATCGGCACCTCCAATTTCTTTGAACTGGCCGTGGCCGTGGCGATTGGCATGTTCGGACTAAACTCGGGTGCCGCTCTTGTCACTGTAGTTGGTGTGTTGGTGGAAGTACCGGTGATGTTATCGCTGGTGTATTTTGCCAACAGAACCCGTCATTGGTTTGGAGCAGCTTGATGTTTCAAATATTCACTGACCTGGCCAGCTGGCTGGTTTACGACCTGCTGGGTCTATCACCAGACACCAAGGCAGGCGATGCACTGCATTTCTTTATCGAAGATGTCAGCAAGATTTTTGTGCTGTTAGTGGTAATGATTTATTTCATTGCTCTTTTGCGCGCATCATTCGATATAGAAAAAGTCCGCGACTATCTGGCAGGCAAGAATCGTGGCATCGGCTATCTGTTGGGTTCGGGTTTCGGCGCCATCACTCCTTTTTGCTCATGCTCCAGTATTCCAGTGTTTTTGGGCTTTACCTCTGCAGGTATTCCGATTGGCATCACCATGGCATTTTTGATTACCTCACCAATGATCAACGAGGTCGCCATACTGTTGTTGATGAGTCTTCTCGGCTGGAAACTCACCCTGGTGTATGTGGTCATCGGTATGGCGGTAGGTATGCTGAGTGGGCTGTTTCTTGATGCCATAAAAGCCGAACGCTGGTTACAGTCCTTTGCGGCTGAAGCCTTAAAGCGTGGTCAGCAACAACCATTGCACGAATCATCACAAGACTCTTCAGCAACACAGTTTCCAAAATCCATGTCGCTGCATACACGTCACCAGTTTGCAAAATCTGAAGCATTGGAAATATTTGGCCGGGTGTGGAAGTGGGTCATCATCGGCGTTGGCCTGGGTGCGGCTCTGCATGGTTTTGTTCCGGATGGTTGGATTGAAAACCACCTTGGAGCTGGCCAGTGGTGGTCAGTTCCTGCTGCCGTACTGTTGGGGATTCCGCTGTATTCAAATGCGACCGCCGTAATCCCTATTATGGAAAGCCTCATCACCAAGGGTTTGCCAATTGGTACCACCCTGGCGTTTTGTATGAGTACCGTCGCTGCCAGTTTTCCCGAATTCATCTTATTGAAGCAGGTGATGCAGTGGCGTCTGCTTGCCATACTATTTGCCATGCTGCTGGTTGCTTTTACCCTTGTAGGCTGGGTTCTTAACGCCTTCGCTTCATTCTTGTGAGGATCAAAACATGAAAAATATTAAAGTACTGGGAACCGGTTGTGCCAAATGCAAAAGCACAATCGCGTTGATCACGCAGGTTGCCAATGCTGCAGGGATCGAAATCAAACTCGAAAAGGTTGAAGACCCGGCACAAATAATGACTTATGACGTGATGAGCACACCGGCCATCATTGTTAACGAAAAAATCGTTCACAAAGGCGGCATTCCTGCCCGGGAACAGATCGAAAACTGGATCAAGGAGTAACACGATGTTTAATACCGCATTGATCGCATTGGATTTGACACCGGCCGAGCAACCCATCATCAATTGTTTGCCCGATTTGCAACATTGGGGCATACAAAAGGTCGTGCTTACACATGTTATCGAGGTTGGCTACACGCAGGGCGCCACTCTGGCTCATGAAAAAGACTATGTCGACTGGCTGGAAAAACTCGCACAACCCTTGCGTGATAGCGGACTCGAGGTCGCGGTCCGTATCCGGGCCAGTGGAGTGCCAGCCGATGAGATTCTGGAGGCGGCGGCCGAGCACAAGGCCGATTTGATTGTGATTGGCTCGCGTGGCCACAACCTCATCAGCAAGCTTTTTCTCGGCAGTGTGGCCAGAGAAGTCATTCGCAAAACGACTCTGCCTCTGCTTTTGGAATGGGTCGAACCCACCGCCGATAGCACCCAACAGAAATGCGAAGCCGTGTGCCGGCAAACCCTGCGCCATGTATTGCTGGCGACCGATTTGTCAGAGAGTGCGAACGCGGCTGAGCAGGCGGCTGTTCACCTGGCACCCAAGGCGGAACAGGTCGACTGCGTGTATGTCATGGAGGGAGCTGACAGCCGTGCGGAAAAGCTCTCCTCGTCGGCCGCTCAAGCGGCGTTGGCAGCACTGGTACAACGTATTGAGGCGGCGGGCGGTCACGGCGACAGTTTTGTCCTGCAGGGCAAAGCCTCTAGTGAAATCGCGCACCATGCCGCCAACCGGGATGTGTCGCTGATTGTGGTCGGCAAGCGCGGTCAAAATCCGCTCGAAAGCCTGTTGTTGGGCAGCACCGCTGCCAATCTGTGTGAAATCGCCGGGCGTCCCGTATTGATGGTGCCTTGAGGGGTTTTTATGAGTCGGATTCTGTTTTTATGTGTGGAAAACGCCGCCCGCAGCCAGATGGCCGAAGGGCTTGCGCGATCGCTGCTTGGCGAGCGGGCCGAAGTGATGAGTGCCGGCTCGGAGCCTTCCCTCCTTAGCGCCTATGCGATTGAGACCATGGCGGAAATCGGCATCGATATCAGCTGGCAGCGTAGCAAGTCGGTGAGCACGATCGACCCGACCGCCATCGACATGGTGGTTACGCTATGCGCTGAAGAAGTCTGCCCGGTTTTTCCCGGCAAAGTGAAACGCCTTCATTGGCCGATTGACGATCCCGTCAGTGGCGCGAGTGATCTGAATAAAGAAGATATCCGTGCGCGTTTTCGTACCACCCGCGATCAGATCAAGGCCCGCATCGCCGTGCTGGCGGGCTTACTAGAACTTCCGCCAAGCCCGCAATCAGAAGAATTTCACGGCAGCATCCGGGTCAATAATCTGCCCGACAGTGTGCGCTTTTATGCCTGGCTACTGAACACCTGGCCGAAGGAATGGACGCATCGCTATGCGATTTTTATTCGCAGCGACCTGAACCTCAATTTTGTGCTGCTGGTATCAGACGAGAAGGAATTACACCACGACACCCTCTACCATCTGGGCATCGGTGTTGCCGACCGCAGCGCCGTTA
>JBBDSJ010000119.1:0-19167 GCA_040905025.1 Gammaproteobacteria bacterium | reverse complement strand
TGCTGACGGCAGCGTCTCGCAGGCACAACTGGCTGACTGGCTGAAAGCCAATTCCCGCGCGATTGATTAACCCTCTCGGCGCAGTATCCGAGGCCTGTCTTGCAGATTGGCTCCGTGGCAACAGCCAAGCTTGGCTTTAACGACGCCAGACGCTAACCCCATCTCATCGTCGTACTCTCTCAATAATGCTGTCTCATTCGAGATAGTCCTTTCAATTCGCCTTCATCAGTCTGGATCCTTCATCAAACGGCTATTTATCGCCCCCGCGCCAGTAAAATTATTTATTTTATAATAATCATATAGCTAGCAATATACTTCCGATTATTTGGCACGTCTTACGAAAAAAATGAAAAAAATATTTTCGATTTTTGAAAATTATTCGCCCCAGATTTGCATGCCCGAGGGTTACATAAATAGTAAGAGGGGCAAGAAACGAGCAAAAAATGGTGCGACACCGTCGACGGGTTATCCCCTGCAAAAGATTGCAGGGGTGCACCCGTATCTCGATCAGAACATTGGCGGAATATGGATCAGCTGGGGTGATCAACACCGACCAGGGCATTCAATTCACCAGTGAAGCATTGACAGAGGTTTTGAAAAACCATGAGGTTCAAATCATTATGGATGGCAGGGGTTGTCACCAGGATAATATTTTTGTAGAGCGGCTGTGGCGCACAGTGAAGTACGAGCACCTCTACACCCGGACCTTTTTGAATGTCAGGGAGGTAAAACAAAGTTTAGTCCATTGGTTTAACTGGTATAACCGGGAACGGTTCCATCAGGGGCTTGATGACCTGACGCCAGATGAGGTGTACTATCAATATCGATCAATTCTTCAAGCTGCCTGAGCTTGATTAACCCATCATGTTAGAGCTTAAAGTAATCTCAGGTAGTCCAAAGGAAGGGGGTCACTTCACTGGTCGATATCGATACCAATCAGTTCACGCTTAAATCGCTGAAGCGCGCTACCGACCCTATGCAGATTACGCATGGCGATGTCGCTCGGGCAATGGGATATTGCAATGCGTTGACCGGGTTTCAGCAGCCTGTCGATCACTGGTACAAGGCGCACGAAGATCGTGCCTTTCGATGGCAGTTGAACAGCCAGGGCATACCGCTGTCAATTGAGAATGTTTATCGTATCTGTCATGCCGAAAAGGGCCGTTACATAGAGAGTTCCGTATGGTCGGATATCCGTGGCTGTATCCGTAGTCTGCAATCACGATTCAGGGAAGCTTGACAGCATGGCAGGAACTGCAGTCAATCATATAACGGATACATTCAATCAGCGTATTGGTCTGTTCACCGTTACCTGGGGCAGGGATAAACCGCATTTCGAGTTGCTGCGCGCATCGATTGAACGCTCGGCTTTACGCGAACTACCGCATTATGTCGTAGTGCAGAGTGAAGACCTCGATGCCTTCAGACAGTTTGAGGATGACAAGGTTGTTTTGATGAGTACGGCTGATGTGTTGCCGGAAATGATTGAAAAGCGTCGACGCTATGCCCGAATGTTACAGGAGCAACTGGGACGTACAATAACCCGACTGGCGGGTAGTTGCTGCCAGCGGATCGGGGTGCCGATATGGCCACGTTATACCGGCTGGCATACGCAGCAATTGGTTAAACTGTTCTTTTGTTTAAATGCCGACTTTGAGCATGTTGCGATTCTGGATTCAGATATCCTGGTTACGCCGCATGCCAGTACTGATGATTTTCTGGGAGAGCGATCTATTGTCTGCTACCGCAAGACAGTCCGTCTGGATGATCTTGATGGTAAGGTGGTCAAATGGAACAAGCAAGCATGGCGGTTGTTCGACAGGGAAATGGAGTCGGATACCGAAGCCGAGGCTTACTTTGACACACCGTTTGTCATGAATGCACCAGCCGTACGTGATTTGTGTGCATGGCTTGAAAATCGCTATGGTAAGTCATGGTGGCAAGTGTTGATCGAACAGCCGGTCAGACGTTGGTCTGAATTCGGGCTCTATCGTGTCTACCTCAGGCAGCATGTCCCTGCAAGTTCAGTTGAATGGCGTAATGCTGATAATATGCAATATATTTTTGATGTTGGCGATAGCGGTCAACTCATAGAAAAACTCGAGTCAGGATTTGCGAATCCGGATATTCATTACATCACACTGCATTCCCAGAATAGCGGTAGGCAGCTCTGGGATGTAAATGATTACGCTCACGAAGTACGGGATTTTCTGGGGCATCAGTCATGAATTTCTGCATTTTCTCTTATAACAGAGGGCGCTTTCTAGATAATTGCGTCAAGTCAATCGAGGATTGTGCGCCAGGATCGAGACTTGTTATTTACGATGATCAAAGCAACGATCCCGAGACACTTGAGGTATTGGCACGGCAAGAATCACGCCATGTCGTAATCAAGAGCGAGAGTAAATCCACCAACAAACATGGTGGACTGTATCACAATATGCAGACAGCTCTTGAATCCTGTCCCAAGGATGAACTCGTCTGTTTCCTGCAGGATGATACGCAGCTTGTTAGACAAATCGCAGATGAAGAAAAGTCCGCTATTCATGAAAGATTTGAACGCGACACGACACTCGGTTTCATATCACCCGCATTTATACGAAACTCATCAATCAAGCGTAAGGGGGCAGGCGCTTATATTTATGATTTGTCAAGTCAACTTTACTACTGGCAGGATAGTCAACGCAGTGCGGGTGTGTATTATTCCGACATTTTCGTTACTTTACCGAAAAGGCTGACACAAAATAATTGGCGGTTTGTGATGGGCGAGCCGGCTAATGAACAGCAGGCAAGAGGGATGTTTACCAAGATGGGTTACTTGCCCAGCCCATTTTTAATGTGGTTGCCTAACAGTCTGGCCTATAGAGGCAAGAAGAAAACGATATCCCTGAAAATAGCAGAGCGGGTTAATCGTTGTGGCTTTTACCCGTTTGCGTACATGACTAGTCATGAAGTCAACAAACTCGCTGATATGGCTGATACCCCGCCTGTTGCGGAAGACTGCCTGCAGCTATTATTCGGACCACTGCCAAAGCCCTGGATCTTCAATCCTTTGCAGAAGAACCGGATTTTGCGTTTAACTAACAAAATCGAACTTTTTTTTAACCGGTTGGCCGGTCAATAAATTCGTGACTTATTTAAACTCAAGCATGTATTTTCTTTGCGCAAGCAAGTAAGTTATAAGCGCTGTATAGAAAGAGAAGAACACAAGTGGGGCGCCATATTCCATTGGGGAATCAGTAAAACCATAGACAAAATATGCGATGATGAGACTCATACCTGCCATGCCAAGATGATGTAAATCTTTATCTTTATGTCTGGCGGCCTGATAAAAGATATAAAGTAACACCCCCAATAAAGTAGCTAGTCCGGTTAGTCCCACCAGCCCCCGAATGGCCAATGTATCCAGAAGGATATTATGAGGCATGGTCTGAACAGACGTAGCTGGATGATATTGTCCGGCTGCTATACCCTCAAGTAGAAAATCGTTAAAACTGTGGCCAATGCCGCCCCCGAGGATTGGTTTTTCAAGAAACATCTGCCAGGCAGCTCGCCAGAGTTCGAGTCGCTGACCGACGGAAGTATCGCCGTGAGCGATCGGATCTGCCAGATAAAGTTTAAAATTGCTGACTGCCTCATTCACGCGATCGATAACACCCGTCTGGGGTACCAGAACCAGAACGAGGGTCATGACTGCAATAATGGCGATACCTGTAATGGCATGGCGTCGATAGCTAGATTGCCAGTATGTCGCTAGCAAACATAGACCGAGTATCGGGATGACCAACCAGCTACCGCGACTGCCAGAAAGAATGCTGGCAATCAGACCCAGGATCAAGGCGATTGCGGGAATTACGAGTTGACTGCGGCCGCGTCCGAGGAAATAGTAACATCCCATCGCGCTGAGAAAGCCCATAATCAGAGCCAGGTTGCCATAGGTGTTGGCACTTGTGGCACCACTGGCGCGGATATAGTGGCTGGCACTTATAAATTCATAAATTGCATTGGTGCCGGCGACAATAGCGCCGCAAGCCAGTCCATACCAGAGCACTGATTCATGTATTTTTACCCGAATAAACAGGATTAATAACAGTATGGCCCATAGGGGTCTAAGCAATGTGTCCAGATCACCAACAGCCTCGCGACTCGCGCCAGTGTGGATCAAAGAAATAATAATGGTTGTCCCAAATATCGTGTATCCGGCCGCGGCGAGTCTTTCCTCCGGCAAGAAGCGCCGGCAAGCTGTCGCGTTAGATAAAAAGAGACTAAAGAGCCCTAATAATGCGAGCATATGATAGGACGTGCTGCCGCCCCTATCTACAATCAATATTAGGCTAGGGATCGCATAACATAATATAATAGTCAGTGACGTTAGTAATATAAGCAGCAATGACCTGTTAATTGATACCATGACGCTTGTCGGTAGTTATCGTGAGTGTGCTATCTCTTCTAAAGAGATTGATGGGCCAGGAGCGCGGTTCGGCTATATCCATCTCTGACAAGTTGCTCAATACCTTGGTCTGTTTGTGTGATGCGTAGTTTTCGACTTTGAGGCGATGTTGTTTGTTTTGCTTGACGATTGCTTCGTCACGATAGCCTCTTTTGTGGTCGAGACGTATGACAATGGCATTATATCTTACATGTCTGGGCCTGATGCCGCTATTGATGAGCCTCAGGCCGAACTCGCGGTCTTCACTGCCCCAGCCCATTGTTTCGTCGAAACCATTGACTCTGATAATATTCTCTCGCCATGCGGATGCATTTGAACCTTTGAAATTGCAAGCGTGAAGAGATTGACATCAACTTTATCGACACTCAGCTGGGGAATTTCCCGCGCCGGGTTCAAAAAGTTGAACTCCATTGAAGCATCTTTGAGCACCGCATTGAGCGTCACCATTAGATGGTTAATCCGATCATTGCTGAGAGGTTTGCCCTGTGGCCCCAGTGTCTGGCTCATCACCAGCCGGAAATACAAAATATCATGGCGGGTAATTTCATTAATGGGCTGCCGGCCCAACACGGACAGGATGTGCCGGCGCAGATTGCCTGCCGTGGTTTTGACCACCGAGTGTTTCCAGCGCGGTGTTTGCAGTTGATGCCAAACCCACGCATAGTCAGCCAGTGTAGGTAAGGCATTTTGCTGATGATGTACGCTGCCACGTACCGGGCTATCGGGCTGTTTCAGCGCGACCACATTGCTTGGCGGGTTTACATGGGGGTGTCCTGTCTGTCGATGGGTCATGGTTATCTCCTGTGATGGTTGGAGAGACCACTATGCGCAACCGACACTCAACCCAAATCTAAGCACTTGCAGACCGCACTTGAGCTGCATACAATCCCTTTCCGCTGTATTTTCTGGCAGGAAATCAATAATCCGCACACACCGGGCGATTAGCTCAGGGGGAGAGCGCTGCCTTCACACGGCAGAGGTCGTTGGTTCGATCCCAACATCGCCCACCATTATAATCAGATACTTACAACTGATTTTCCCTACTGCAACGCAACAAAAAATGGCTTTTAGCACAAATTTGTACTCCGGCACAGTCGCTAGACTGTAGCTGAGTGACAAACTGAGAGCGTGCCAATGGCTACCATTCGCAAGCGGGGCCCTTACCAGTATCAGGCTATCGTCCGGCGCCTGGAGGTTAAGAAATCCAAGACCTTGAGAGTGTGCTTGAGCTTACCAGCAGTCATCCGGCACTGTGTCTAGATAGATGTGGGAGGGCTGATGTACCGGACGTTCACCATTGATGGGCTTGTCTACGAACTCGCAACCACACCGGGCAATTGCCTGCTGCTGGCGGTCGTCGATGGGGCTTCGCGTGATTACCAACCGGCCTATAATCCGTTCGATGACTGGTACCAGACGCCCTATGTTGTTGACGATATACAATGATGAGAGTCCTGTTGCTCGCGCACCATTCTAACCGTCTGTTCACGCATTTCCGGGGAATATCTCGTTACTCAAAAGTAGCGGATTGAAATATCACCATCGGGCAATGATTCAGACGCGTGAAATGGGTAATCGTGCGCCCGGCAGTGAGACTGGCGCTACGCGATCGCCCTGCGGATGTCGATTGCGGGGACAGCGCCAGGGACACCCTGTCAGGCAGGGTATCCTCGCTTTTCAAAGAAACCCGCCGCGCCAAGCCAAGCTTTGTGGCACGGCGGGTCGTGGTCCCGCTTACTGGCGCTGGGATTCTTCCAGATAACGGAAGAAGTCCGAGTCCGATCGCAGCATGAGGGTGCTGTTTTCGCCCAAGGCACGGTAGCTTTCCAGGGTACGGAAGAAGGCGTAGAACTCCGGATCGGCACCGAAGGCCTGACCGTAGATTCTCGTGGCTTCGGCGTCGGCTTCACCGCGGATTTCCTCGGCCGTTTTGGCCGCTTCGGATTGGATGCGGCGAAGCTCGCGTTCCATGTTGCCAAGGATTTCCTGGCTGCGGCCACGGCCTTCGGAGCGGAAGCGCTCGGCGATAGACTGGCGTTCGGCAATCATTCGGCTTTCCACCTGTTTTCTGACGGACTGGATGTAGTTCACGCGCTTGACCCGCACGTCGTCGAGCTTGATACCGAGGTCGGGCATGGAGCGTCGTGCACGTTCCAGGATTTCGCGCTCCAGCAGTTCACGGCCCAGTTGCGGCTGTTCTTCCAGGTTGACGTCACTGCGCTCGGCCAGCGCCGGGTCATCCAATTTATCCATGTCGACTTCCCAGTCCTGTGAACGCACGATTTCCTCGAGTTCGGTGGAGGAAACCATGTCGCGAACGACCGAGTCGATAATGTCATCCAGACGCGTGCGCGCGCCGGCTTCATCACGCACCCTGGTGAGAAACAGCAGCGGATCGGTGATCTGCCAGCGGGCAGTGGTATCGACGAGTATGAACTCACGCCCCAGGGTAGGAATCTGCGTGACATCGCCATCCCAGACCAGCAGGCGCTTGTCGAAATAGCGCACGTTTTGCCAGGGCAGCTTGACCTTGAGACCCGGTTCACTGATGACATCGCCGATGGGTTCGCCGAATTGAACGACGATGGCCTGTCTGGCTTCGTCCACGGTATAGAGCATGGTATAGCCGAGGATGACGGCGATGGCCGCGATAATGGCAAGTAGTGTCGTTTTCATCGGTCACCTCCGATGGCCTGGCGATCTTGACGGTTCACATCCAGCAAGGGCAGTGGCCCGACCTGTCCGTCCTGAACAACCAGGACCTGGCCTATGTTGGGCAGGATCTCGTTGAGTGTTTCCAGGTAGAGCCGCGAACGCGTCACTTCCGGTACTTGGCGATACTCGCGCAGTACGGCGGAAAAGCGCGTGCTCTCACCCTCGGCCCGATTGACGCGCTCGGTCGCATAGCCTTCGGATTCGGCGACGGTTCGCAGGGCGGCACCCTCAGCGTTGGGGATTTCCTGGTTAACCCGTTTCTGGGCCTCATTGATCATGCGCTCGCGTTCCTGGCGGGCTTCGTTTACTTCGTTGAAGGCGGGCCGTACGGCCGGTGGCGGCACCACATCCTGCATCTCCACCGTATTGATGTGGATGCCGGCGTCATAGCCGTCGAGGATTTCCTGGATCTCGGTGGTCGCCTGCTTCTGGATTTCCACCCGACCGATGGTCAGGACCTCGGAGCCGAGCATGTTGCCGACAATGCGGCGCATGACGGACTCCGAGATGTCACGCAGGGTTCGGGTCGGTTCGCGCGTTTCGTAGAGGAACTTGATCGGATCGGCGATCCGGTACTGCACCACCCATTCCACATCAATCATATTGAGGTCACCGCTGAGCATGAGCGATTCGTTCTCGAAAGCCTGCTCGCTGTAATTCGTGCGGCCGCCACTGCGCGTGCCCTGGGTACGGAAACCGAATTCCTGCTTGAGCACGCGTTTGGTGGCAACCAGCTGCACCTGATCCACGCCGAACGGGATCTTGAAGTGCAGGCCGGGATCGGTAATACCGATCACGGCACCGAAGCGCTTGACCACCGCCCGCTCTTCGGGCTGAACGGTGTAAAAGGAAGTCAGGCCAGCCCAGACCAGCAAGATGAGAATCACAATACCGATGCTGCTACTGATCCCCCCGCCGGTGCCGGATGGGAGTCGGCGTGTGATTTTTTTCATTAACTCGTACAGATCGGGTGGCCCCGGCTGCCCGCGACCATTGCCTTTTACCGATTGAATCATGCCTGTCCCCTTTTGAATCGACTAGCCAGTCTACGCTTCCGGCGTCCTCAGGAACAGCGCCCGTCATTTACAGCGAACGCCGCTATCCACAATACGCAGCCGCCGCCGTACCACGACGGCGAGACCACGGCCCTTTTAAATCCGCTGGCGCGATAATATTAACCAATAATTAAGGAACCTCTGATTTATTCAGAGGTTCCTGCAGTACAGGGATGTACTGCCATTTTTCAACCAATTAAGTGGTTGAAAAATGAAGAAAATCGAAAATCACAATTTTCGATATTGCATCCTTTGCTACGTGACCGCTACATCCATGTAGCACTGCTCGTGCTCTGATAATTCATGGATGAATTAATCAGAGCTTCCTTAAGATACACCACGTATGCTGTTAGGAGGAACGCAGCTTATTCTGAGAAAGCGATTATCGCGTAACTAATTTCCAAACATAGGTGTAAGGAAAGCCCCATGGATGAGATATTAAATGGCAAAAGCATTAAGGCAGACTTTGAAGCGCAGGTAACAGCAGCGCTCATGATTCAGAGCAATGCGCTTATTCCCCTCAAGCATGCTGCTCGCCTATGCGGCATTCCCAAACAAGAAATACTGTAGCTTTGACTCGGCCTGTTTAAACCTACAAGTTTCTCTGTTAATTTAAACTCATAGCGTCTCCTATGATTAACCGCCCTCCGGCGGCACGTTTCCCTGCGCCCATTGATTCGACGGCCGGGGGCAACTCACTCACAGGAGACATTCATGCAACTCTACCCGCCTGGCAGTACCCTGATACTCGTCTTTGACGACGACGATCATCCACACTTGCTGTTTCATCTGGACAGTCAGATCCTGCTCGCCTTGGCCGCGCGGTTGAATACCCACCCCGCCGAGGCCGCCTTGCTGGCCGTTCGTGCCCTGCACCGTGTGTTACTTGATCGTGTCCATTACTTCAGCCCGGATCTGGTGACATATCTGCATCAGAACGACTCAGCCACACCTACTGCCAGGCAGGCCCTGAACGGTCAAGTACTGGAGTTCCACGGTCGGCGATCTCTGGAACTGGTATTTGACGATGGACCTGAATCGACTTCATCGTGTCCACTTCAGCGCCAGCAACTGAGGGACTTGGCCCGGTATCTGAATGTCAGCCAGGCCATGGCCACAAAGGCTGCCATCAGCTGCCTGCATCGCGCGCTGGTTGAGGCGCAAGCCTATCTGAGTCCAGGCCTCAGGAAACATATCTGCCAAACCGCCCGTTTGGCGGGCCCGGCTACCGTCATCGACAGCCTTTACTGGCAGCTTGGGCTAAAGGATCGAGCGCCCTGGGAAAGTTAAGAGGCAGCGGTTAACCTGCGCATTGATTTGCGATCTGTTGCATTGCCAATTGCACAATCGGCAGCAGTTCAATGTCCATAGTTAATGTCTCCATGCTGGCCCGGAGTCGAACTACATCCTGCAAATGCTTCAGCGACTCACGACAGGCCCCCGGAATGATATCTCCATAGGCGGCCTGGGCTTTATCCCAGGCCGCCTGGGGTATGTCACCCCAATGATGCACCATCATGGCAAGGTCAATAATATCCCGGTGAGCACTGGCCCGATCATTATAACGATCGGCATTGGCGAGCAACTTGCTGGCGAACATATCAACCCGGCCCAGGCGCGGCACACCCAATGATTTAACCAAACGACCGGACAGCGGTATGCGTGCTTCCCGGATGATCTCGAAGCGGACAGGCAGTTCATCTACCGTAAGAAAGGTACGGATCCCGTACTGATCACTGCGCATCTCCCTCAATACCTGCGGCTTCGTCTCAAAAAACCCCTCAATACCGTGATCGAAAGCAATATTACGCAGGGTGCGATAGCCCTTTGTTGATGCGCACAGAAAATCGATGTCCAGTGACTCACGATATTCACCGAGTGCGAGCACAATTGCCGTACCACCACCAAAGTAGCAGGCGCAACGTGACAGCAGATCGCCGTTGAGTGAGCGCAACAACTGCGCTATCCGCTGATGATGAGGGCGTTCAAACATTGAGCACACCTGCACCATGCTGCCTGATCAGCTGATTGATCAAGGCCTGCTCTTCAGCGCCAAGCTTGTCAGGATCCAGATAGCGCCAGTGAGCCTCGTACAGCGCCAATGCTTCGGCGGGATTGAGCCTTGTGTCCGGATCGCGTTGCCAGGCAATCAACTGCAATTCTGGATAATCACCAATGCGGATTGGCGGGGATACCGAAGCATCGACCCGTGCGCTACGACAGGCGCGTTCCAGTGCACGGATCTGTGGCCAGTCATCCGGATGCGCCGACACGCTGCGCTCGACTTCACCGGCGGCCTGGCGGCGCAGGCGTAATTGGCGCATACGTTCGGTGCTGGTCGTGTGCCGTGGTTTCATGGCATTCATCATATGTCACTAGTGACAGTAAGGCAACAGGCTGCTGATACGCGCCGCTGCTGTCCCGGCCGACATCGGTCTATTTGCGCACGTGTGGGGTTAACACCATGCCGGCACTAATCGCATTTCCGTGCCCTGATCGAACGCGGCATGCTGAACCAGTGGCAGAGGGAGCGCTGAACCAGCCGCCAGTACGCAAACTAAGCATCCAGACATTCAAACTCTGCCCACTTTAGGCGGCAAAATATCCACGGTGACGTCCCGTGCTCCTGCTAGCAGACGTCCGTTTTTTCAAGAAAATGCTCACTAAACCGGTTACAGTCCAGAGCGCCCAATTCAGGGAACGTTGGCCAATCGGGTGGCCAACATATCAGCCTGCTCGTCAAATATCTTCGCATTGGCTTTACGCAATTTTGCCAAGTTATACAACTTCCAACGAATACCCGGCAGTTGTTCAAGATGATCAATACCCATCAAAGCCCAATCGGGATCACCGGTCACCAGCGATAGCAGAAATTGCCGTTCGCTATCATCCAGCCCTGTCTGAAGTTCAGTCATCATTCGTTCACGAGTCGCAAGCAATGTATCAAGCGTCACCGGGTCGGTCGTCATCCCCTCGAAATTGTGCTTGTAGTCATGGCCTATATCCCGCAATCGTGGGTACAGCACCTCATGCACCGGACGATTATGACTGGCCAGGTACACGACGAAAGCGCGGCGAATGCCAGGTGTGATCCCCTCATGATCAAAGAGCTGCATCACGTCAAACAGGTCACGGGGATGCTGACGGTCCAGAGCGGCGACCAGCTTGCCACCATAGAGATCCTCCAGTGAAGCCACGGGGATGTACAGATCGGCCATCAGTACATTGCTGGCGACAGACGTGAGAGAAGCCCGTCGGACCGGCTGTACGGTTCCACGCAGTACGACATTGGCTTCAATTTTGACCTCGCTACTCCCACGGCGCACCAACAGTTTGGTCTCACCGGCCTGAGCAATCGGCGCATGCGTTTGGAACCCATACTTGTTCAAGCGCTCAGCCACCTGCCGGATGGCATCATTAATACACGCCAGCGCCGGTTCACGCAGTAGTGTGTGATCCTGAAACACCAAGTCGAGATCCACCGACAAACGCGGCATATCGCGCACAAAGAGATTGATGGCCGTACCACCTTTCAATGCGAAGGTATCATCCACGAATATCATTGGTGCGACTTGCGTCAATAGACGCGCTGTATCGAGATACGCGGGATTCATGGTTTGAGCACCAACAGCCCCTCAGCGGAATTGGAAACCCAGGGCCGGTCACTGCCGGTCGGCAATGTGTCCGGATCGAGTTTATCGGCCCATGGCAATGCCCCCTCGCGGCCCAGTTGGAGGCAAAGCCTTACTGTCTTGACACTGGTACAGCGCTGCAACAGATCACGCAGCCTGTTGACCTGCAGGTTGTAGGTACTTTCGACGAGTTCGCGGGCTTCCTGCAAAGGCTGGCGCACACCGACTTCGCTCAGCAGTTCCAACAGCGCTCTCTCCGGCAACGAGACCTGCGGCGCCCCCTCCCGTTTCTCAAAGGGCATGGCATGCAGCAAGTCCTCGGGGCACTCATCGAACAAGCGTTTGCGATGATACTGGGCTGGAAAGCGTTCGGTGAACCAATCCGGCAAATGGCCATCAGCCCAACCATACAGGTGTAATATCGGCTGTTGTGAGACGTACTGGCGTACACCATACCAATCGAGTGCCGACTTACCGCCAACGTGAAGTCCTGCGAGTTTGCGCTGTAACAGGAGGAGGCTGGGGTACAACTTAAGCTCGTCGTTTGGCCGACAGTAAACGCCTCGCGCCAGACGTATCAACCACCCGGCTCGCACGTAGTGAACAGCAAGATCTGCCGAGATACCCAATGCTGTCAGGTCTTCTGCAATCAAGGGCGACCCCGGGGCCAAGTGGGTATAGAGGATTTTTAGTTTACTAGGTTTTATCGTAACCATACTACGACTTATACTTATTTTTCAAATAAAGATCAAGTTTATTTTAATTACATAAACCGTAGTTTGACTACGATTAATTCTATTTTTATAAATAATTCAGATCACTTCTCTTGCCAATCATCGAGCCGGCTTAGGTGACGGGTGTCTATAGACCGATCCTGCCATGGCAGTGGCCGCCGCGGTGGCCACCGGAACGCTATGCCTCGGTAGCGGCTAGCGTCATCGAATACCGGTGATGGGCGGCGACAAACTGGTAAAAATTTACCACGGCGGTGTGACATCATTTTCGCGTCTCAAAGCCAGCCAGTCAGTGATAGCACGGGCAATGAACTGACCGACGACGGGTAAGTGGTTTTTTTTAAAGCAGTTTCCGATTAGAATGCGGTTTCCGAGGCGATGGTTTCCAACCTTCACACGGCAGGGGTCAGTGGTTCGATCCCACTATCGCCCACCAATTTTATACTCCAGGTTCGCAACATGGCCATGAGTATCACCAGTACTCAACGACCCCACCTGAGTCTCTGCACATGAAAGCGACACTGCGGGTTTGCAAATAAAATCCCATGACAAGCCAAACCCGGCATAAAAGCCCGGATAAATATGTTCGGGTCAAATTCCTGACCAAGTGTGTGCTTGAACATGGTGAATCAGAGTGGCGCAAGCGTTTACCCGGTAGTGGTGAGCACTGGAACAACTGTCATTTCAGCTTTGACCCCGATGAACGTGAATATGACTGGCTGCTTGTCTATGAGGATCTACCTGCTGCCCACCAGACAGAAATACTGGCTTGTCATAAAGACAAAACTATTCTGGCAACTTCTGAACCCACCAGCGTAAAACATTACGGTCGCCGTTTTCTATCTCAATTTGGCACTGTGCTCACCAGTCAGGAAAACTGGGCTATTAATCATCCAAACACAGTGCGTTCACAATCAGGTATGGCGTGGCACTATGCTTTCGATGAGCGCAGTTCTTACGATTATCTTGTAAATAACCCGCTGCTGATCAAAACGCACAATGCTTCTACAATTTGCTCTACCAAGCGCAGCCCGTTGACACAGCACAAGCGACGTTATGATTTCACCATGCGATTGAAAACATTGCTGCCTGAACTTAAGATATTTGGTCGCGGCATCCGGCCGGTTCAGGAAAAGGCTGATGCCATCGCCGACTACAAATACCATATAGCCATTGAAAATCATCGTGCGCCGCATCACTTTAGTGAAAAGTTGATCGACGTTTTTCTTGGCATGGCCTTGCCGGTTTACTATGGTGCGCCCAACATTTATGACTATTTCCCTGAGGAAAGCATAGTCTTGATTGAGCTGAATGATCCGGAATCGGCGGCAGAATGTCTCAAGAAACTTATACGTGACAATGCCTGGGAAAAGCGACTGGATGCTATCAAGGAAGCGCGGCGACGAGTACTTGAAGAATATCATCTGTTTGCGATGACAGATAAAATTATTGCATCAGGCAAGCCGCAATGTCGTGCGACGCAGCAGGACTTCCTGCTCAGCCGGCACGAAATTCGACGGCGTTCGTTTCCGGCCCGGCTGGAAACAATTGGCGAGAAAGCCCATGTAAAAGCCAGATCATTCTGGTCGCAGGTGATACGACCTTATTTAGCAAGCTGACAATCCGGATCAAGATGAAATGAAAAAAGCATTAATAACCGGCATTACCGGTCAGGATGGTTCGTATCTGGCCGAGTTCTTGCTCGAGAAAGATTATGAGGTTCACGGCATCAAGCGGCGTTCATCGTCTTTTAATACTGAACGCGTGGATCATCTGTATCAGGATCCGCATATCGATAACCGGGATTTTATTCTTCACTATGGTGATTTGACTGACGCGTCGAATCTGATCCGTATTGTGCAGGAAGTCCAGCCGGATGAAATCTACAATCTGGGGGCGCAATCACATGTCGCCGTCAGTTTCGAATCGCCGGAATACACCGCCGATGTCGATGCCATGGGCACACTGCGTTTGCTGGAAGCGATGCGGTTATTGGGGCTGGAAAAGAAAACACGATTTTATCAGGCCTCCAGTTCGGAGCTTTATGGTCTGGTACAGGAAAGTCCGCAGCGGGAAACCACGCCGTTTTATCCGCGCTCGCCGTACGCTGCCGCCAAGCTTTATGCCTACTGGATTACGGTCAATTATCGTGAGGCCTACAACTTTTATGCCTGTAATGGCATTTTATTCAACCATGAATCTCCGCGCCGTGGTGAAACATTTGTCACCCGCAAAATTACCCGCGGCCTGAGCCATATTGCCCAGGGGCTGGAATCCTGTTTGTATCTCGGCAATATCGATGCCCTGCGTGACTGGGGGCATGCGCGTGATTATGTGCGCATGCAGTGGCTGATGCTGCAACAGGAACAGCCGGAAGATTTTGTTATCGCCACCGGTGCCCAGTATTCCGTGCGGGAATTCCTGAAGCGGGCTGCATTCGAGCTTGGAATCGAGCTTGAGTTTTCCGGCGAAGGTGTCGATGAGATAGTGACTGTAACCGCTGTCAACGGTAACAAGGCACCTGCCGTCAAACCGGGTACTGTGATTGTGCGAATTGATCCACGTTATTTTCGCCCGGCTGAAGTGGAAACACTGCTCGGTGATGCCAGCCACGCGCGTGAGAAGCTGGGTTGGGTACCGGAGATATCGATTGAAACGCTCATTCAGGAAATGATCACCTGCGATCTGGAAGAAGCCAAACGTCACGCGCTGTTGAAACAGCATGGTTATGATATCCGGCTGACGCGGGAGAGTTGATTCTGAATACGATGACACTGGACAACCGGGATGGAAAGCTGGCTACAGGATTTCTCCATTGCGTGCCTGACGGCACTCCAGTCGAAATGACAGTCCTTATCCAGGCCGAGCCCTTTATTGTCATCCCGACCGAGGCAGGTCATTACTCCTGCATGACCTGCACTTCCACCGTCCATGGCGATCGCGTAGCGAACGGAGGGATCTGGAACAGCAAGGATTTCCACTACACGCTGGCGCGTTCCGGTCGAAATGACAGTAATTTGTGTCATCCTGGCCGAGCCTTTTATTGTCATCCTGGCCGAGCCTTTTATTGTCATCCCGAACGAGTGAAACGAGTCGAGGGATCTGGATTGCTGATGAATAAGATTTCTCCATTCGACGCTAATGCTCCTCAGTCGAAACGACAGTGTCGGATTTCATTCCAATGTAATGTTTGCCAGTTACCGAAAACATCTTTATAAGCACTAACAGACCACTACAGCATGTCTATCTCAGAAAAAGATAAGCCTGTTTTCGTTGCCGGTCATGCCGGCATGGCCGGCTCTGCCATTGTCCGGCGACTCGAAACACTCGGCTATCAGAACATCATCACGCGTACACGCGCCGAACTGGATCTGGGTTGCCAGGCTGACGTTACTGAATTTTTCCAGGCCAACAAAATCGACACCATCTATCTGGCAGCCGCCAAAGTCGGTGGCATTCATGCCAACAATACTTATCCCGCTGAGTTCATTTATACAAATTTAATAATCGCTGCCAATATCATTCATGCGGCACATCAGGCCGATATTAACAAGCTGCTGTTTCTTGGTTCTTCCTGCATCTATCCCAGACTGAGCCCGCAGCCCATACCCGAAGAAGCCTTGCTGCAGGGCAGTCTGGAGCCAACCAACGAACCCTATGCCATTGCCAAAATCGCCGGTATCAAATTATGCGAAAGCTATAATCGCCAGTATGGCAGAGACTACCGCAGCGCCATGCCCACGAATTTATACGGGCCTAATGACAATTTTCATCCGGACAACTCGCATGTTATACCAGCATTGATGCGGCGTTTTCATGAAGCAGTAGCCAATAACTCAGACGAAGTCGTCGTCTGGGGCAGCGGCAAACCACGCCGGGAATTCCTGCATGTGGATGATATGGCGGCTGCGTGTGTGTATCTGTGCGAACTGGATAAAGCTGCCTACCAGGCGCAAACTCAACCGATGCTGTCACATGTGAATGTAGGCAACGGTGTTGATCTGAGTATTCGTGAACTTGCCGGTCTTATGGCCCGGGTTACCGGCTTTACCGGCCGGCTGAACTTTGACAGCAGCAAACCTGATGGCGCACCGCGCAAGTTGCTGGATATATCACGCCTGCAACGGCTGGGCTGGTCACCTGCCATCAGTCTTGAGGATGGCCTGCGTAGTACCTATGACTGGTTTGTTCAACACCAGAAGGATTTCCGGAGCTGACTATGGATTACAAGCGGTCTTAAAAACAGGATTCCCCCTCCTCTCAGGGGAGGGGTAACGCTTTATCAGAATAATTTAATTTATTTTCAGGTGTTATAGTTTACCCCCCATCCTAACCTTCCCCCTGGAAGGGGGAAGGCACAACATTTTGAGATCACTTCAAATCATTTTGGAGAGTTTTTTTATCGACGGTCCTGAATATACTGGATTCCCCCTCCCCTCCGGGGAGGGGGTTAGGGGGAGGGGTAACGCTTTATCAAAATAATTTAATTTATTTTCAAGTGTTATAGTTGACCCCCATTCCCGGCTTACGCCCTGCCGGGACAGGCTCTAACCTTCCCCCTGGAAGGGGGAAGGCACAACATTTTGAGATCACTTCAAATCATCCTATGCTTGAACCAACTCATCGGTCATAGGATATTACTGTTGAGCCAGGAGCGAGGAAGCAGGCCGAGTGAGTCATGAGTCGTTCGAGACTGTTCGCAATGAGGGCCGCCTCGCTCTGTCCTTACGCAGGCCGGACAGTTCATTGCGAGGGAGGCCTTGGCCGACCGCGGCAATCTAAAGCCGGATTGCTTCGCTGCCCTCGCAATGACACCCTTTTGTCATTTCGACCGGAGTGCCGTCAGGCACGTAGCGGAGAAATCCTGGCTTTATATAACAGCAAGATCCCTCGGCTCACTACGTTCGCTCGGGATGACATTTTTAGTCATTGCAAGCAAGGCCCTGGCCGACCGCGGCAATCTAAAGCCGTATATATTTTTACAGTAACCATGCAGACAGAATAAAGCATATGGCTAAACACTTTTTACCCGTCATCATGGCCGGTGGTTCCGGTACACGTTTATGGCCATTGTCACGTCAATTACGGCCAAAGCAATTTTTAAAGCTGTTTGGTGAACAAACCATGCTGCAGCAAACGCTGTCGCGCCTGGACGGGTTAACTTATTTACCACCTTGCCTGATTTGCAATGAAGAACATCGCTTTCTGGCAGCGGAACAACTACGCCAGCTGAAATGCACGGATGCATCATTAATCCTTGAGCCGGAAGGCAGAAATACCGCGCCGGCCATTGCCCTGGCTGCGCTTCATGCAACAGCTAACAATGATGATCCGGTTCTACTGGTCATGGCCGCTGATCATCGCATTGAAAATATCCCGGCATTTCATGCAGCTATAGACAAGGCCCTGGAGCTGGTTAACGCCGGCAAGCTGGTAACTTTTGGCATCGTGCCTGTCAGTCCTGAAACCGGTTATGGTTATATCAAGCGCGGCGAGACATTGGCACCAGACTGTTATTCGGTCGCCGCGTTTGTCGAAAAGCCCGACAGCGCAACAGCTTCAGCTTATCTGGCGAGTGGCGATTATTTCTGGAACAGTGGCATGTTCATGTTCCGGGCCAGTGACTATTTGAATGAACTGCAAGCATTCCAGCCAGCCATGCTGGCGTCATGCCGGCAAGCCTATACCGGTTGCAGTCGCGATATGGATTTTATTCGTGTTGACCGCGATGCATTTTTACAGTGCCCGGCAAATTCCATCGATTATGCTGTGATGGAAAAGACACAGAATGCAGCCATGGTGTCGCTGGATGCGGGCTGGAGTGATATTGGTTCGTGGTCAGCATTCATGAATATTACGGCCAAGGATGCCGACGGCAATTCCGTGTCAGGTGATGTCGTGAGTCTGGATAGCAGTGATTCCCTGCTGTATGCAGAAAGCCGGCTGGTCGCCGCGATAGGTATCAGGGATTTGATCGTTATAGAAACCAGGGATGCTGTACTGGTAGCGACACGCGAGCAGGTGAAAAACGTCAAGCAACTGGTGGAACAACTTAATGCTCTCGGACGCACTGAGCCTTTAAATCATCGGCAGGTTTATCGGCCCTGGGGACACTTTGACTCCATTGACAATGGCAATGGTTACCAAGTCAAACGCATTACCGTGAACCCGGGTGCGCGGCTGTCGCTGCAAAAACATCATCGCCGTGCCGAGCATTGGGTTGTAGTCAGCGGCACCGCGAAAGTCACCAATGGTGACGACGTTTTTCTGCTGGAAAAGAACCAGTCAACCTATATTCCTATCGGCCAGGTGCATTGCCTGGAAAATCCCGGTGATGAGCCGCTGGAACTGATCGAGATCCAGTCCGGGGATTATCTGGGCGAAGATGACATTGTGCGGTTTGATGATCGCTACGGGCGCAGCTAATCATAGTTTCCTTATCTATTCGCCCGGCAAAGCCGGGCTCCTACAGAAGATCATTAGCACATTCATCACCCGTAGGAGCTTGCTTTAGCGAATATATTATACGGTTTGATATCGCTACGGGCGCAGCTAATCATATATTTCCCACTCTATTCGCC
>JBBDSJ010000118.1:0-3210 GCA_040905025.1 Gammaproteobacteria bacterium | reverse complement strand
CGAGCCCATTAATTGTCATCCCGACCGAGCCCATTAATTGTCATCCCGACCGAGCCCTTATAATTGTCATCCCGACCGAGCGTAGCGAGTGGAGGGATCTGGAACACCTGGATTCGTTACCATCTTTGCGGTATCCGCCGTGACGTGTGAAAAACTCGCAAGATTTCAATACGCCGGAGGTCTGATCGGACTCGATAGGGAATCAAATAGCGCGTGTCAGACACCACCAGTTCACGGGTGCCATAAACCCGGCCCGGACGCCCAAGGCCCGGGTTCTCCGCCAGCAACTGAACGGTCTCAGTAATACGCTGAACAATCAGTCGCGCTGCTGCAGGATTGTCACTGGCTATATATGCTGCTTCTTCATCAAGATTGACCAACACCCGTGTCAGCCACTTAACTTCCATCCACACCCCATTTCTTCAAGACTTTTTGTACTTCAGAATCCTCGGCAAATTCACCGGCATCCGCCTCTGCTACAGCACGCTGAATTTCCTGCACCTGCCATTCGTTGAGCTCAATAAAATCCTTGATGGCTTCTGCCGCCAGAAACGATTTGGAACGCTGCGTGGCGGTGGCCAACTTCTCCAGCCGCTGTTTCAGATCCGCTTCAACTCGAATGGTCATGGTGGTCGACATCGCTGCAGCATCCTATTTTAGAGTATTCACTTGTGTACAATATAGCACAGCGATTAAACTACAAACAAATTCCGGGTATTACATGCGTCGGCATTGGCAACAAGTTTTAATCATCTGAAACTTGCCTATGGTGGTGACACAACTTTGTAATTAGCTAATAAACAGCCTATCTGTTGTTGACCGATCCGGGCGCGGTCAGTAACATACGCGGCTTCCTGACTCCGGCCAGCTACATCTGCCGGAGTCATATACCGATTTATTCCCCGGTAGCTCAGTCGGTAGAGCGGGTGACTGTTAATCACTAGGTCGGCGGTTCGAGCCCGTCCCGGGGAGCCATTTCCACGTGGGTCCTGACCGGACACATGGGTAACACTTCATACCCATATCACAGTCCCCAGACAGTGCGCGCCCTAACAGGCCTTGCTGATAGGTTGGATCTCGGCCAAACGTGGATCCTGAGTAATGAGCCAAAGATCGCATGCTGTCTGCATATTCAGCCAGGATTCTGCCGTTGTACCAAGCAAACGTCCTAGCCTGGCGGCCAGCTCAGGCGACAGGGCACGTTTCTCATGCAATAGTTCACTGACGGTAAGACGAGATACACCAAGACGGCGGGCAAACTCAGCCTGCGTCATAGCCAATGCCGGCAGCACATCTTCGCGCAGTACCTCGCCGGGATGAGTCGGCTTGCGATTCGGGTCTCTCATGCTCTTGTTCATCAGTGGTAATCCTCCAGGTCAACATCTACAGCATCCTCGCCATCGAAACGGAATGTCAGGCGCCAGTTGCCGGAGACAGTCACAGCATATCGTCCTGCACGGTTCCCCCGAAGGGAATGGAAACGGTAGCCAGGCAATTGCATATCCTGTGGGTTAGTAGCCGTGTCCAGGCGATCCAGCATCCGGCTTAACCTACCCACAAACTGGGCAGGAATGCCGCGTTGATCGCTGCGCTTGAAAAAACGCTCCAGTTTGCGATGCCGAAATGAACGAATCATGTAATGCCTCGGATTACATTGTAATCCTCTGGAATACAGTAGGCAACATCGCCAAAAGTTCTTATTGATTCGCTTTATTAGTTGAGCAGATTGTGTAACCTATCGCCCTGGATCAGGCTGGCGCCTGTCTAAGGAACCTCTGATTAATTAAGAGGTTCCTGCGGCACACGGATGTGCCGCCATTTTTCAATCGCGCAATTGATTGAAAAATGAAGAGAAGTGCTACATGGATGTAGCGGTTACGAACCTAAGGATGGAGTAACGAAAATCACATTTTCGTGTTTCGTGCTCTGAGAAGTAGCACACGGATCTGCTGCTTACGGAGCCAAGGATGCATAATTCCAGGATGGAATTATTCAGAGTTTCCGTAAAATACTTCAAATTTTAACCAGGCAAGCCTGTTTGGCGAACAATCCCACCGTTGTCAGTTATAGCGAAGCATTGCGGGTTTGGATCCGCATTGCCCTGCTCAGTTTTGGCGGCCCGGCCGCGCAAATCGCGGTCATGCACCGCATCCTCGTCGACGAAAAACGCTGGATCAGCGAATCCCGATTCCTGCACGCGCTGAATTACTGCATGTTGCTGCCGGGGCCGGAAGCCATGCAGCTCGCCACCTACGTCGGCTGGTTATTGCATGGCACCCGCGGGGGTCTCACAGCCGGCTTGTTGTTCATTCTGCCGGGCTTTGTCGCGATTCTGGTACTGAGCCTGCTGTACGCGGTCTACGGCCAACTGGCGCTCGTTGAAGCATTGTTCTTTGGCCTCAAGGCGGCGGTACTCGCCATTGTGCTGCAAGCATTACTGAGCCTCGGCAAAAAGACGCTGGCCGGCTGGCCGGAACGTCTGATCGCCCTGGCCGCATTCATTGCGATTTTCTTTTTTGTCGTACCGTTCCCGCTCATCATTTTGACGGCCGCAGTACTCGGCTGGCTGGGTCTGCGCCAACGCGTGCGCAGGGAACAAGCCGATGCCACCGCTAGCCGGGGTGATGCGTATCCGCCCACCCTGACCGTCAAGCCAACACCGCTGCGCGCAATCCGCTTGATATCAGTGTTTGCCCTGCTCTGGTTCGGGCCGCTGCTGTGGATTGCCGCGCAGCTCGGCACAGATAGCGTCTATTTTCAGGAAGGCTGGTTTTTCAGCAAGGCCGCCGTGGTGACGTTTGGCGGCGCGTATGCCGTGCTGGCCTATATCGCGCAACAGGCGGTGGACGTCTATGGCTGGCTGGCACCGGGCGAAATGCTGGACGGCCTCGGCATGGCCGAAACCACACCGGGGCCACTGATTCAGGTCGTCCAGTTTGTCGGGTTCATGGGCGCATACCGGTTACCGGGCGAATTGAATCCGTTAGTCGCCGGCACATTCGGCGCAATACTGACCACCTGGGTGACGTTCGTGCCCTGCTTCCTGTGGATTTTTCTTGGTGCGCCCTACGTCGAGGCGTTGCGCGGCAATCAGGCGTTGTCGGCCGCATTGCGCGGCATCACCGCCGCTGTCGTCGGCGTGATCCTGAATCTGGCGCTCTGGTTCGCACTGCATGTGCTGTTTGCCGATCTGGACGAGACCTGGTTCGG
>JBBDSJ010000117.1:0-3215 GCA_040905025.1 Gammaproteobacteria bacterium | reverse complement strand
TTTTTGTTGTGGTCGCAGACCAGTACGCTGTCCTGATCATACCAGTCGCCGAGCACAATGCGTTGTGCCGGACGCTGTCCAATCTGCAAGTCATGAATGGCCGGCCGGTGGGTATGGCCGTGAATCAGGCAATCGACATCGGCATGATCCATGACATCAATCACAGCAACCGGATCAACATCCATAATCATGCTGTCCTTTTTACCGGTCAGCTTGCGGGTGAAGTTGCGGAAGTGATGGGCAATGCCAATCCGTAATGCTTTGGGCAACAACAGAAACGGTTTCTGGAATGCACCTGCATGCACCAGTTTGCGATAGCGCTGATAACTGCGATCCTGGCTGCAGAGCAGATCACCGTGCATGATCAATACCGGCTTGCCGGCCAGTATGATCATATGCGGATCCGGCAACAGTCTGGCGCCGGTATCACGGCAAAATTTTTCCCCCAGCAAAAAATCGCGGTTGCCACGCTGGATATACAGCTGCCCACCGCTGGTGGTGAACTTTTTCAGCAGCTGGCGGATATGATCATGCGGTGGGGTCGTGTCGTCATCGCCGGCCCAGACTTCAAACAAATCCCCCAGAATATACAATGCCTCGGCCTGCAACGCCGGGCCGATCAGAAGCTGCTCGAATAACGCCAATTTTTCCGGCCGTTCGTTGCTCAGGTGCAGATCGGAAATGAACAGCGTTGTCATCGGTCAGCAATCAGTCGCCGACGACTTCAGCCTTGATGATGGTAATCGGCTCTTCCGGCACACCGGCATGGTCCCCGCGCCGTGTTGTGGGCACCATTTCAATATCGGTGACCACATCCATGCCGTCGCTGACTTCGCCGAACACGCAATAGCCCCAGCCTTCCGGTGTTGGGCTACGATGATTCAGGAACAGATTGTCTTTAACATTAATAAAGAACTGGGCACTGGCTGAATGCGGATCCGAGGTACGCGCCATGCTGACGGTACCGGTCAGGTTGCTGAGACCATTGTCAGCCTCATTCTTGATGCCGGCACCGGCGGGTTTGTTGCGCATATCAGCGTCCATGCCACCGCCCTGAACCATGAATTCCTTGATAACACGATGAAAAATTGTGCCGTCATAGTGGCCGCTTTTGACGTAGCCGAGAAAATTTTCCACGGTTACCGGTGCGGCATCGGCATTAAGTTTGAGGGTGATATCACCGCGGCTGGTAGTGAGTTTGACTTGCATGAGACTGGACCTGTGGACATTAATTTGTGAGGCGGGAATTATTGCACAGCCCCCGGCAGCCAGCCACCGGCAAGCATGTGCCGGAATTTAGTTTTTGAGCCGCCGGGCTGATTCGGCTAAGATTCGCGCCCACTGCCGCAAATCCGATGACATAATTCAGACACCATGCTTCAGATATACAACACGCTGTCACGTAACAAAGTGACGTTCGAGCCACTCGTGCCCGGCGAAGTGCGCATGTATGTCTGTGGCATGACGGTTTATGATTATTGCCATATCGGTCATGCGCGCGTGATGATTGTGTTCGATGTGATCGCCCGTTATCTGCGTTTCAGCGGTTATAAAGTCAAATACGTCCGTAATATTACCGATATCGACGACAAGATTATTGCCCGCGCACAGCAGAATAATGAACCGATGGCCGCGTTGACCGAGCGCTTTATTGCGGCGATGTATGAAGATGCCGATGCCCTGGGCGTGCAGCGGCCTGACAGCGAACCCCGGGCCACCGAACATATCGATACCATTGTCAAAATGATTCAGGCATTGATTGAACGCAAGCATGCCTATGTCGGTGCCAATAACGATGTCTACTTCGATATCAGCACTTTTCCGGAATATGGCCGCCTGTCCGGCAAACAAATCGATGAGTTGCGGGCCGGTGAACGGGTTGAAGTCCAGGAAAGCAAGACTGATCCACTCGATTTCGTCCTCTGGAAAGCGGCCAAGCCGGGTGAGCCGAGTTGGGAGTCACCGTGGGGATCGGGCCGGCCGGGCTGGCATATCGAATGCTCGGCGATGTCGACACAGAGCCTCGGTGACTATTTCGATATCCATGGTGGCGGTATGGATTTGCAATTTCCGCATCATGAAAACGAGATCGCACAGTCGGTCTGTTCCACCGGTCAACCATTCGTAAAGTACTGGTTACATAATGGTTTCGTTCGTGTCGACGATGAAAAGATGTCCAAATCACTGGGCAATTTTTTTACCGTACGTGAAGTGCTGACGCGCTATCAGCCTGAAGTCATCCGCTTCTTTATTCTGAACAGCCATTACCGCAGTCCGTTGAATTACTCCGGCGACAATCTGGATACTGCCCGCACGTCACTGCATCGGCTCTATACCGCCCTGCGTGGAACCCCGGCTGACGGCCAGGTGCGCGAAGCCGAGCTGGAGCGCTTCAAACGCGCGATGGATGATGATTTCAATACGCCGGAAGCACTGGCAGTGCTGTTTGACTTGGCTCATCAACTGAACCGGGCGGCGGCTGATGCCAAAGCCGATCTGGCCGCAACGTTGAAACATCTTGCGGCTGTGCTGGGTGTGCTGCAGGCGGATCCGGACGCTTTTCTGCAGGCCGGTGCCAGCGAGGATGCCTTGAGCGCCGACGCTATTGAGGCAATGATTGCTGATCGTGTTGCTGCCCGTGCGCGCAAGGACTGGGCCGAATCAGACAGAATTCGTGATGAACTGACCGCCCAGGGGATTGTTCTGGAAGATGGCGCAAACGGAACGATCTGGCGGCGTGGCGGTTAAAACGCTGGCTGTATAAATTGACCCTTTGCCGGCCGGCGCGTATTATCACCGCCCTGCTGACACAGTGTAAAGTGGCAAGTTGAAAGTACAAAGTGAGAAATTGACGTAATCAGTTAATAATCGCTTTCAACTTTTTACTTTATACTTTTTCCTGACTAATCGGGGCATAGCGCACGACTGCATGGATGCAGGAGTTAGAGCAACGTCGGGAACGGTTGCCGAGTCTGGTAGCGCATCTGCTTTGGGGCGAACCAAAACCGTTTGTCCGGTAGATAAACGCAGTTTGGTGAGCGCCATGCACAGGAAGTGCATGGCCGGGTCACTTGGCGAGTCAGGGATAGACGAGCCTAGAGACAGACTGCGAGCAAAGCAGCGTGAACAAGATGCTGTAGCATACCGGTCACGTTTACTGTCGGGGCATAGCGCAGTCTGGTAGCGCATCTGCTTTGGGAGCAGAGGGTCGGGGG
>JBBDSJ010000116.1:0-20085 GCA_040905025.1 Gammaproteobacteria bacterium | reverse complement strand
TTTCATTAATCAGATGGCGCGTGACATTCTGGAGCATTATGACGACTTGCTGTTACTCAATGGACAACTGGGTTGCAGCAAGCAGGATGATACCCGGAAATTACGTGAACTGGTGCAGGCTGGCGACGACGGTCAGCTGTTACTGGATAGTGCCGAACCATCCAAACCGCTGCAGATTCTGGTCACGCCACTCAACCGGAACAAGACTGACAGCGATGCCATCGCCGCATTGTTCCTGCTTGATCCGGCCAACAAATCCGGGCATATGATTGAGACACTGCAGCGCCTGTATCAGCTCACACAAGCCGAAGCACGACTGGCCGCGACACTGGCTCAGGAACCGCGGCTTGCCCAGGCAGCTGAAATCAGTCACATCGGCATGTCCACCGCACGTACACACCTGAAACGCATTTTCAGCAAAACCACAACCAGCAGCCAGAGTGAACTGATTCATTTGCTGGTGACCGGGCCGGCCGGCTTACTCATACGGGTACGCAACAAATCCTGACACAACAGTGGTTTCAGTTGCTTAACGTGACTCAGGCACGCTTGCGGATTAACCACAGCGTCAGCACAAAAAACAGCAGGCTTGGCAATGCCATGCTCACAAACGGTGAAATGCTGAATACAACACCAAGATGTGCCGTTGTCTGGTTGATGATATGAAAAATCAGCCCCAGTAATGTCCCCATAAAAACTGTCTGGCCGATAGCTGTCGGGCGTGCAGATACCCGTACCAGTGGCACTGCCAGCGCAAGCAGGATCAGGATTGAAAATGGATACATAATCTTGCCCCAGAGTGCCTGCCGATACAGCAACGTGTTCTGATTGTTGGCCTGCAGATAACGAATATAACGAAACAGCTCGAGCCAGCCGAGATAATTCGGCTCAACAACGACCAGATTAATCACATCGGGCTTCAATGGCGTCTGCCAATACGCCGAGTCCATATCTATTTTGCGTACCGTGTCTGCCTCAAACACGGTTTGTTCGATGTCCTGCAATTGCCAGCGATTATCGCGGTAACGCGCATAATTCGCGTACGTACTCGTGCGCAATTGCTGATCACGATCAAATTCGTAAATATAGACATTGCGAAATTCATTGTTGGGCAACACCTGCCGCACATTGACATAGCTGCCACCATCACGCACCCAGAAACCGTATTGTGATTGCAGGCTGATCTCGTCCGACAAGGCAAGCGAGCGCCGGGTCTGTGCCGCCTGTTCGGCGGTCGGTGCCAGAAATTCGGCAATGAACATGGCGATAATCGCCAACACCACACCACCCTTCAATATGGCAGCGAGCACACGCAACTGGGTCACACCGGCAGCACGGATAACGGTCAATTCACTGTTACGTGACAACAACCCCATGGTTGTCATCGCACCGACCATACCGGCAATGGGAAACAGTTCACTGAGTGTGCGCGGTAATGTCAGCAGCATATACTCGAACGCATTGTAGACACCAAAGTTGCCACTGCCGATGCTGCCAAGTTGATCAATAAGCGAGAAAAACGCAAACAACCCGCCGAGGATCAACAACACCAGTAACGTTGTGCGGATCAGTATCCCGGCGATGTAACGATCCAGAATACTGATGGCAAATAATTCGTTCACAACTCACCACCCTGATTCGGCCGACTGTCATTCACCTGCTGATCCGGCATTAATACCGGTGGCTGCCGCTTGCGCCGCCAGTTACGAAAAAACGGTAGATAAATCAGCGCCACGATGACCAGCAACATCAACAAATGCACCCACCACAATCCTGTCCAGCCCGGGATTACATCACGCGCCATCATCGTGCGTGATATACCCAGCAGATTGTTGTAAACAAAATATGCCAGCATGGCGATGACAACGCTCAGGTACTGTTTTTGTTGAATGAACAGGCGATTCAGTAGTACCGCCAGTGTCACCAGAATGAATGCTGCAAGCAGTATCGACAAACGCCATTGCAACTCGGCCCTGTGCGCCGGTTTGTCGGATTTCAGCAAATCCAGCGTCGGCATGGATTCCAGTTTCAGGCTGCCCGGCCGGGGCGAGTCGCGTTGTATTAACACCCAGTAATCCGTGTAACGGGTAATTTCATAATCAAGGTTACCGGGCACACCGACATAACGGCGGCCATCCTGAAACACGATATAGCGGCTGTCGGTTTGCGGATCAAAATCAAAATGCGCCCGTTCGGAATTCAATACCCCCAGTTGCTCGCGCTGACGCACTTGTAAAAACACATCCTCCATGGCCCTGCCATCAGCGGACATGCCTTCCACGTAAACGACCCGGTCGCCACCACCAAACTCACGAAACTGGCCCGCGACAATCCCGGTGATGTCAGCGTTTTGCCGGGCCTCAAGTTGCAACGACTGGATCGTGGCCTCGGCCCACGGCGAGATCACGAACACCACCGCCGTCAGCGGTATTGCGAACCACAGCGAGAATACCAGCGCGACACGGATCTGGAAACGCTGCCCCATGCCGGCTGCCGACATAATGGTCAATTCGGAATCACGCAATAATCTGGAAAATGCGAGCAATACCGACAGATACAGCGCTACCGGCAACATGATCGGCAAGGTCGCAACAAGTTGATAGCCAAGCAGCTGGAACACCATATCGGCAGCAATCTTACCGGCAGCGGCATCGGCCAGATAACGGACAAATCTGTGACTGACCATGATCAGAAACAGCAGACCGGTCAACCAGAGCAGATAGCGCAGGATTTCCTGGTGTATGTAACGCTGAATAATCACTTTATTGGCGGCAACTTCATGAATATATTTAATTTTTGTTCAGCTTTGCGTAACCAAGAGTAAAGGAATAAACTGTAAAAAAACATGCTCATCCGGGTTTTGCGGCGAAAACGCCCGAAAATGACAAGAATTCGTCCGGAACAGCGGTGGCGGATCCCGACACTATTGCTGCAACCTTTTGCAGGTTTGCTTTGAACCTGCCTTGCAGTGATCAATCAGACCCTGCCTAGCTTAACCGATTCTCGCGAATGAGCCAGCGGACCTGTCAGCACGTGCCTGTATTTCAGCACGTGCCTGTATTAATGTGCGGCCAGTCTGCCGTCGGGTAACTCCGGGCCGGTTCGGGGAGTTCGCCTGTCATCTTTCTCAGATATATGTCAGCCGATTACACCGGCATGGGAGTGACACTATGGAATTTGCAATCAAGAGCGGTAACCCGGAAAAACAACGCAGCGCCTGCATTGTTGTCGGTATTTTTGAACCGCGGCGGCTGTCGACGGCGGCCAAGGCCATCGACAAGGCCAGCGGCAAATTCATTTCCAATCTGGTACGCCGCGGCGATATCGAGGGCAAACTCGGCCAGACCCTGTTATTGCATAACGTCCCCGGCACGCTTGCAGATCGGGTATTACTCATCGGCTGCGGCAAGGAACGCGAACTCGGCGACAGTCAGTACCAGCGCATTATCGCGGCCATGACCCACAGTCTGAATGAAACCGGTTCCATGGAAGCGGTCAGTTATCTGCCGGAAATCAGTGTGAAATCGCGCGATGTCGCCTGGAAAATCCGCCAGGCCGTACTCGCCTGCCGCGATGCGTTGTACCGCTTCGAGGAGATGAAAAGCAAGAAGGAAAGTACGCGCCGGCCGCTGCGCAAGATCATCTGGTGTGTACCGAGCCGTCGCGATCTGAATGCCGGTGAAACGGCGATCAAGACCGGCGAAGCCATTGCCAACGGCGTCGAGGTCACGAAAAACCTCGGTAACCTGCCAGCGAATATCTGCCATCCCAGCTACCTCGCCGAACAGGCACAGGCCATGCCGAAGAAACACAAGAGTCTGAAGGTACAGGTACTGGATGAAGCGGAATTGAAGAAACTCGGCATGGGCTCGTTACTGTCGGTTGCACAAGGCAGCGTTCAACCACCGAAATTCATGATCTTTGAGCACCTGAAAGGCCGCAAGGACGCCAAACCGGTCGTACTGGTCGGCAAAGGCGTGACCTTTGACACCGGCGGCGTCTCGATGAAGCCGGCAGCAGGTATGGACGAAATGAAATACGATATGTGCGGTGCCGCCACCGTGTTCGGCGTGATGACCGCAGCCGCAGAGATGAATTTGCCGATGAACCTGATCGGCGTTATTCCGGCGGTGGAAAACATGGTCAGTGGCAAAGCCACCCGGCCCGGCGACATCTACACCAGCATGTCCGGCCAGACCATTGAGGTACTGAATACTGACGCCGAAGGCCGCCTGATCCTGTGCGATGCCCTGACCTACTGCGAACGATTTGATCCGGATGTCGTGATCGACATGGCAACCCTGACCGGTGCCTGTGTTGTCGCGCTGGGCAAACATGCCACCGGCCTGTTCAGCAATCATCAGGCGCTGGCCAACGAATTGCTCGCGGCCGGCCGTGCCATTGGCGATCAGGCCTGGCAGTTGCCACTCTGGGACGAATACCAGCAGGCGCTGGAAAGTCCGTTTGCCGACATGGCCAATGTCGGTGGTGGCCGTGAAGGTGGCGCGATTACAGCCGCCTGTTTCCTGTCGCGGTTTGCAAAGAAATTCCATTGGGCACATTTGGATATTGCCGGCACCGCGTGGCTGTCCGGCAAGGACAAGGGCGGTACCGGCCGGCCGGTACCATTGCTGATGCAATATTTACTTGACCACAACAGTAAATAAAACCGCGACCGTTTAGGCATCAAGTCATGGCCAGAGTGGATTTTTATGTGTTGCCGGAACACGGCGGGCAATCACGCCAGCAGTTCGCCTGCGCTCTGACCAGCAAGGCCTGGAGCGCCGGCAACAGTGTCTATGTGCATACTGTCGATGCCAGTGAAGCCGAGCAACTGGACAAGCTGCTGTGGACATTTCGCGATATCAGCTTTGTACCGCATGCGCGCATCGATGCTGCCGAGGCCGGCAGTGTGCCGGTGCTGATCGGCTGGCAGGACGCCAGCGCCGAGGCTGATGTCATGGTCAATCTGGGCACAGAGATCCCGTCTGCCGCCGCCAAGTTTGCTAGAATTGCGGAAATTGTCGCGGGCAGCGATACCGAGCGCCAGCAGGCGCGCGAACGTTACCGGCAATATCGTGAAGCCGGGCATGAACTGCATAATCATGTGATTGGCGAGTAAAATATATCGAACTGCGCCAGGATAGTTACATAGCAACACCCCTGTTTTTGCAGCGTTGCAAAGAAAGTGAAGCCATCTTGCCGGTTTGAGTAAATTGCAACACAAACTGAATAATAAATAATGAGCAACAGCAAACCCGATTTCCGCGCGCTTGGCGGCGCCATCAATCAGCTCGAGGAACTGCTCGACGGGCAAGCTGCATATGGCGATCAGAACAAGGATGACGCCGCATTGCCACTGCTTGAGGATGTTGTCGAGGAAGACGAATGGGCGCTGATTGCAGATGATGAATCCGGCGCATTGTCACCGGCACCGATCGACAACACGCAGATCGAAACCACGATGCAGCGACTGACTGAACAAATGGAAGCCGAACTCGAAGCACTGACCGGCATGCTGCGCGAAAGCATGATGCATGAATTTCGCAAGGAGCTGAACGCCGCAATGGGTTTACATAGCAAATCTGACACGGACATGTCGAACGCCGCCGACCAGTCCGGTTCAGCAACAAATACGGTCAAACGCTAACCCGGACCTCTTTCCAATCCGGCAGACGATCAACGTCTGTCATCAGTATCAATACAGTATTCATCAATGGACAAGACTTACGACCCGAAAGCGATTGAAGCGCGCTGGTATCAGTGCTGGGAAGATGGCGGCCATTTTCAGCCGCAGCACATGAACGACAATGCACCGCCGTTTTGCATCATGCTGCCGCCGCCTAACGTTACCGGCACATTGCACATGGGCCACGCGTTCAACAATACCGTGATGGATACGCTCACGCGTTATCACCGCATGCGTGGCCACAACACGCTCTGGCAACCGGGCACCGACCACGCCGGTATCGCCACGCAAATGGTCGTCGAACGGCAATTACAAGCTGAAGGCAAATCACGCCATGATCTCGGCCGCGAAAAATTTGTCGAGCGTGCCTGGAACTGGAAACAGCAGTCCGGCAACACTATCACCAACCAGTTGCGCCGGCTCGGTTCGTCGCTGGACTGGTCACGCGAGCGCTTCACGCTGGACGCTGATCTGTCGGCCGCCGTGCAGAAAGTGTTCATCGACTTGTACAACGAAGGGCTCATCTATCGCGGCAAGCGGCTGGTGAACTGGGATCCGGTATTGCATACCGCCATTTCCGATCTCGAAGTGTTGAGCGAAGAAGAAAACGGTTCCATGTGGCACATGAAATACCCGCTTGAAGACGGCAGCGGCCATGTCATTGTCGCGACCACGCGCCCGGAAACCATGCTTGGCGACGCGGCCGTCGCGGTGCATCCGGATGATGAACGTTATCAGCATTTGATCGGCAAACAAATCAAACTGCCGTTGACCGATCGCAGCATTCCGGTCATTGCCGATGACTACGTCGATCCGGAATTCGGTAGCGGTTGTGTAAAGATTACACCGGCGCATGATTTTAATGACTATGACGTCTGGACCCGGCACAAGGATGAAACTGCGATTGCTGCATTACCGGAAGGTGGTCTGCTGAATATCTTTACGATTGATGCGGCCATGAATGATGCCGTGCCGGAGAGTTATCGTGGTCTGGATCGTTTCAAGGCACGCAAACAGATCGTCGCCGATCTCGAGGCCGCCGGTCTGCTGGAAAAGGTCGAACCGCACAAACTCATGGTACCGCGCGGCGATCGATCCGGCGCCGTGGTGGAACCGTATCTGACCGATCAGTGGTATGTGAAAGTCGCGCCACTGGCGGCACCGGCAATCAAGGCGGTCGAGGACGGCAGGATCAAGCTCGTACCGGAAAACTGGGCCAAAACCTATTTCGACTGGATGCGCAATATCCAGGACTGGTGCATCAGCCGCCAGCTCTGGTGGGGGCATCGCATTCCGGCCTGGTATGACGCCGATGGCAACATCTACGTCGGCAACAATGAAGCCGAAACCCGTGCGCAACACAAGTTGGGCGACGAGGTTGCGCTGACGCAGGATGAGGACGTTCTCGATACCTGGTTCTCGTCGGCACTGTGGCCGTTCTCGACACTGGGCTGGCCGCAGGATACGCCGGAGTTGAAAACCTTTTACCCGACCAGCGTATTGGTCACCGGTTTCGACATCATCTTTTTCTGGGTTGCGCGCATGATCATGCTGGGCATCAAGTTCATGGGCGACGTGCCGTTTCGTGAAGTCTATATCCATGCACTGGTGCGCGATTCCGAAGGCCAGAAGATGTCGAAGTCGAAAGGCAACGTGCTGGATCCGCTCGATCTGATCGACGGCATTGATCTGGAAGCACTGCTACAAAAACGCACCAGCGGCCTGATGCAGCCGCAACAGGCCGAAAAGATCGAGAAGCAGACACGCAAACATTTTCCGGACGGTATCGATGCCTACGGCACCGACTCGTTGCGCTTCACGTTTGCCTCGCTGGCCGGCCCCGGCCGCGACATCAAGTTTGATATCGGCCGGATTGAAGGCTACCGCAATTTCTGCAACAAGCTCTGGAATGCGACGCGCTATGTCATGCTGAGCGTCGACGGCGAGGACACCGGGCTGGATGAGTCAAAACCGGTCGAACTCGGCCTGGCCGAGCGCTGGATTATTGCGCGCCTGCAAGTCGCCGAACGCGAAGTCAATGAACTGCTGGGCCAGTACCGGTTTGATCTGGCCGCGCAGGCAATCTACGAATTCGCCTGGGATGAATACTGCGACTGGTATCTGGAATTATCGAAAGTCACGCTGACCGGCAGCAGCAGCGATGCCGCCAAACGCGGTACTCGCCGGACGCTGGTGCGCGTACTTGAAACATTACTGCGGCTGGCGCATCCGATCATTCCATATATTACCGAGGAACTCTGGCAGAAAGTCGCGCCGCTAGCTCTTATAAAGATGGCCGGGAAAAAACAGCCCGACGCTGATACGGCCAGCATCATGCTGCAACCGTATCCGCAACCGGACGCCAGCAAACACGATGAAACGGCACTCATTACCATCGACTGGCTGAAAACCTTTTTGCTTGGTGTGCGCCGGATCCGTGCTGAATTCAATATTGCGCCGGGCAAACCGCTGGCGATTGAAGTCAGCGGCGGCAATGCACAGGAGCAGGACTGGCTTAATGAGCACCAGACTTACCTGTCGCAGCTTGGCCGGTTGGAAAGCATTACCCCGGTGGACGCCGTCATCGCCGACGCCGCCACGGCGCTGGCCGGTGACATGACCATAGCGATTCCGCTGGCCGGCCTGATCGACAAGGATGCCGAAATCGCACGGCTGAACAAGGAACTGGAAAAAACCCGTGCCGAACAGCAACGCATCAGTAGTAAACTGGGCAACAGCAGTTTCGTCGAACGCGCCCCGACTGAAGTGGTCGACAAGGAACGCCAGCGTCATAACGAACTCAACAGCGTCATCAGCAGACTGGAACAGCAAATCGAACGCATGCAGGCGTTATAATTAGCCGTCGGCGGATGAAACAAAAATACACTGGCACGTTATTGCGAATCCGGCATGGTGTTAGCCGGGGGAAGCAATCTTGCTATTGACGAGAAAAATGTCATTCCGAGCGAGTGTAACGAGCCGAGGAATCTTGTTTTTAAAATCAGATTCCTCCACTACGTGCTTCGCACTCCGGTCGGAATGACATGAAGGCCAATTAACGAGCGAACGCAGGCAGGCATTATGAACACCATTTATTCCCTCTCCCTCTGGGAGAGGGTTAGGGTGAGGGCATTATTCACGCATGCAACACAAAGTTTAATACAACAACAGGTGAAAGATGGCTAACTGGTTTAAAGAAGAAGTCCAGGTCGTGTTTGAACGCGATCCGGCTGCGCGCTCGGTTATTGAAACCATCTTCACCTGCCCCGGTTTCCAGGCGATCGTCATGCATCGCTTCAACCACTGGCTATGGCGCAAGAAACTCTATTTTCTGGCGCGGCTGAGCGCGCATATCGCCCGCTTTCTGACCGGGATTGAAATTCATCCGGGTGCCACCATTGGCAAACGCTTCTTCATTGATCACGGCATGGGTATTGTTATCGGTGAGACTTCCGATATCGGCGACAACTGCTCGGTCTATCATGGCGTCACGCTTGGCGGTACTACCTGGAACAAAGGCAAGCGCCATCCGACCCTGCAGGACAATGTCGTCGTCGGTGCCGGCGCCAAAATTCTCGGGCCTATCACGATTGGTGAAGGCGGCCGCATTGGTTCGAATGCGGTCGTCGTAAAAGACGTACCGCCGGGCGCAACCGTGGTCGGTATCCCCGGCCGCGTGGTCACGAAAAAGGAAGTCCACGACCAGCGCGCCGAAATGGCGAAAAAAATCGGTTTCGATGCCTACGGCGCCAGTCAGGATATGCCCGACCCGGTCGCCAACGCACTGGATCGCCTGCTTGATCATATGCACAAGGTCGAAGAACGTCTGGACAAACTGGATCAGGGCGACAAGGAAGTGGGAGAAGGTTTCGATCCGCACAAGGAGTCGTCTGAAAAATAACCTGGAAGTAATTTATCCCGGCATAAACAAGGCCGACAGAAATATACTGTCGGCCTTGTTATTTGCAACCATGTGAAAAGTCTTACTGAATCACACGCACCCGGCCTACATCGATTTCCGGAGATTCGAGAAAATCCTTTTCCACTTCACCATAAATCTCGATCACGGTTGATTCGCTGATCGGCTGGCGCGGGAATTCATCGTCGTCGATTTCAACCCGGATTTCACCGCTGCCATCGGAAAAGGTGTACTTGTCCTTGCTCAGACGACTGATGAGCGATCCTCTCAACAATACATCCTGATCGTCGACCGGGTTATCAATGACTTCCTTGACGGAGCCCGGAATGGTTTCAGAGTTCGGGCCAACATACTGCGCCTGAACATTGACGCCGGTCAGCATTACCAGACCGGCAATTGTCGTTTTCAAAATAGTGATATTCATTCAGCCTCTCCTTACAAATGCACTGTATTCTGTATGACGGGATGTCTTACAAGATGGATGCATGTTAACGAGACAAGCTGAAACCTTGCTGAAAGACAGTTGATATATAACTGAATAATAAGTTGGCTTCGCCGGCTTAGATATTATTATGTGTCGTTTCGACCGAGGCGTGTAAGCGCCGAGCGGAGAAATCTTGAACCACATGCATCAAGATCCCTCGGCTCGTTTCACTCGCTCGGGATGACATTGGTGGGACACTGCCCTCACTCGGGATGACAGCGTTAACCATTAGTCTGAGACCTGTTCCTGTCCTTGCCTGAAAGAGGATCAAATAAAAATACAAGCAAAACCTTTTTAGATAGTTGCTCAGGCAATAACCAGCAACAGTCCCCAGACACCCAACCCAACAGCAACCAGCATCCCGGCCTGCCGGCCGAACGGCAGCAGTTTCTCCATGGCAACGAATACCGCCAGCCCGATAATCCAGTACAGGTTCATCACGCCACCGACAAACAACAGTGCCATTAAAAACCAGCAACAACCGAGACAATACGCGCCGTGTTCCAGCCCCATCATCAATGCGCCACGATTGCCACTGCGCTTGCGAGCAGTGAGGAAACGGATCGGATCGCGACATTGACGCAGGCAAGCCTGCTTCAAGGGTGTCAGTTGCCAGATCGCAGCCGCGATGAGCAATACACCGGCCAGTGTGGAATCCGTGATGACCAGCGTACCGGAGAGCAAGCCGCTGTTTTGCAACTGCCATTGCGCGACCACGGCCAGCAGACTGAAAAAGCCCCATGCCAACAAATAGCCACAGGCAAAATATATACTGGCACCATAAGGCAGGTTGTCTGTACCAACGCGACGATTGAGTGCCGCCGCAAGCAGGATCACCGGTGCGGTGCTCGGCAGCATCATCGCGATCATCATGATCCACCACATACAAAACATCAGCACTACATAGGCCGGTGTCCAGTCCGCCACCGGCATCGGCATATCGGCCGGCATGCGCGTCATGTCCATCGCGGTCATGCCCATACCGGCACCGGCCAGCAACCAGCTCCACGCAAGCACAAGCAGCAAGATCAACGCACCGATACTAAACCAGTAGTCACGTTTCAGAAATGACTCAAGCGTCTGCATCGTCAACACTCCTGATTATGGACAAGCATAGTATTATGGAAGCTCTGAATAATTCCTTCCTGGAATTATGCATCCTTAGCTTCGTAAGCAGCACATCCGTGTGCTACTTCTCAGAGCACGAAGTACGAAAATCACATTTTCGTACTTCTTCATTTTTCAATTACACAAGTGATTGAAAAATGGCGGCACGTCCCTGTGCCGCAGGAACCTCTGGGCAGTGGCGCATGGATGCGCCGGTTACGAAACCAAAGGACGTAATAAATCAGAGGTTCCTTATGCTTATCGAACACGAACAGTCCATCGACATATTTCATACCCTGCCAATTCTTCAAAGCAGGCGTTTTATATCAAGCGGGGCAATTATAGGCGGTCAAATCATGGCCTTATGCTAAAACACTAAAGCAGCAGGTGAGTGCTACAATACCTGTTGTAAACAAGTACCTGACCAGCCGCTTTTCCCGGTCAACCATACAATTTCCTCAAGGAGAAAATACCATGCACGTCACTTCGGAACAGGCTCAAAAAGCCATCAAGGGCGCACTTGAAAAAGCCGCGCAAACCAAAACCCGCATGTGTATCGCCGTGGTTGACTCCGGCGGAACGCTGAAAGCATTTCACCGCATGGATGACGCCTGGGTGGGCAGTATCGACATCGCCATCAAGAAAGCGCGCACAGCGGTCTATTTCGGCATGCCGAGCGGCGAGATCGGCCAACTGTCGCAACCCGGCAAGCCTCTCTACGGCATTGAGCATTCCAATGATGGTTTGATCACTTTCCCGGGCGGTGTCCCGATCGTTGATGACGACGGCATCATGTCCGGTGCCATCGGCGTCAGCGGCAGTACTGTGGATAATGACGACGCAGTCGCACGTGCCGGTGCCGAAACCATCGGCGTCTGCGATCTGCCCGGTCATCCCTGGCGCACCTGATCGCGTTCAGCGAACCAGTGAAAAACCGGCGACCCCATGGCGCCGGTTTTTTTTATCCCGGCCGGTCAGCCATCAACTTTTGTCAGAACAGGAATCCCGGCAATAACGGCATAACGGCTCAGCCGCGCACGATGCCGTTCTGGTTGTGATGCAGCGTGCTGAACTGGCCGTAGGTGTCGTCCAGTTCAAGCCGGATAGCGGCACGCGATCGGGTCGTGCTGCTGCCGATTTCGGCAACCTCGAATTCAATGCCATCGGGCAGATCGATACGCACCCGGTGTTCGCCGCCGGTTGCCGGACTTTTGATTGGCCGGCCGCTGGCATCAATCAAATCGCTGATCGCCACCTGCGCCCTGCGTGCTTCGATATCGATTTCACAGCGGATCGGTTTGAACAGGGTCTCGTGCCGGCGATCACACATGGCATTGAACACCCACCAGTGATTGCCGCCCTCATCCACTTCCTTGCCATGCATAATCCGGCTGAGCGCATCGCGCTGATCGGTATCAGCGCGCTCATCAATAATCAGCTGCATCTCGCCCTTGCCCTCGAAGATGGGACCGGGCCAAGCGAACAACATCGCGGCATGCAGACCATCAAGTCTGACCGCTCCGAAGTGGCCGGTGTCGACCCGCATCACACCAAAGCCCTTGCAGTCGCCCCGGGTCGGCAATGATTCAAACTGACACGGGCAGGAATAGTCGCAGTTGCAGGTGCTGAATTCGACACCGTCGATGTGCCAGTCAATTCGGGCCATGGGGGTACTCCGCGCTCATGCCGGGCGATTTCCGGTGCGCCCGATTATAGCGCTGTCCGGGCAAATCGGCCCTTAATTGACTGGTCAACAGGTGACTCCGGCAACCCTTGAAACCGGCGGGGAATTAATCCGGGGAATACTTGACTAATTTAGTCAGATAAGTGACACTTGCCAGCCCAAATCAGGCAGGCACTGGAGCCGTGAAATCATGCGTTTGACCACCAAAGGCCGTTATGCCGTTACTGCGATGCTGGATCTGGCCCTGCACCGGGATCAGGGGCCGATCACGCTGGCAGACATCTCGCGCCGGCAGGGTATTTCACTGGCCTACCTGGAGCAGTTGTTTTCGCGCCTGCGTAAAAGCGGACTGGTACAAAGTGCGCGTGGCCCCGGCGGCGGCTACACACTCAGCCGCGAGCTGGAGGACATCTCGGTATCCAGCGTCATATGTGCGGTGGACGAGTCGGTCGACGCCACCAAGTGCGGTGGTCAGAAAAACTGTCAGGGCGACAGCCGCTGCCTGACCCATGATTTATGGGAAGACCTGAGTACACAGATTTCGAATTATCTGGATGCCATATCGCTCGCTGACCTGATTCAGCGTCAGGGCGTGCGCCAGGTATCCAAACGCCAGGACGTCATCGCCTTTCATGGTCACGTCCCGGAAACCGGCTCACCACAATAGTTGAGGTGACATTATTAATATGAATACAGCAGCGATTACATTAACCGAACGTGCCGCCGCCCATGTGCGTGGCTTTCTGGCGAAAGACAACAAAGGCCTCGGCCTGCGTGTTGCCGTCAAGCCGACCGGCTGCTCCGGCTACCAGTACGTGATTGAAGCCGCGACGGCCGTGAATACACAGGACCAGGTATTTGAAAGCCATGGCGTCAAGGTGGTCATCGATGACCAGAGCCTGCGCTATCTGGTCGGCACCGAACTCGATTACCGCCGCGAAGGCCTGAACGCCGGCTTCCATTTTAACAACCCGAATGTTGCTGCCACCTGTGGCTGCGGTGAAAGTTTCAACATCGCCGCCGACACAGACGCGAACGCCACTGCAACGCACTAATATCCGGAGTATCCAAAGTTATGGCGACCCAGTCACAAGACGTCGAAGCCCTGATCCAGAAACGTTATGAGCATGGCTTCTCAACCGACATTGAAGCCGACACCGTTGCGCCCGGTCTGAATGAAGAAGTCATTTGCTTCATTTCCAACAAGAAAGGCGAACCGGACTGGTTGCTGGAATGGCGTCTGCAGGCTTATCGCGCCTGGCTGAATATGAAGTCGCCGACCTGGGCGCACGTCAAACATCAACCGATCGACTATCAATCGATTTCGTATTTCTCCGCGCCGAAGTCAAAAGACGATGGCCCGAAGAGTCTCGACGAAGTTGATCCGAAATTGCTGGAAACCTACGAGAAGCTCGGCATCCCGTTGCATGAACAGAAAATGCTCGCCGGTGTTGCCGTCGACGCGGTATTCGACAGCGTGTCTGTTGCGACTACGTTCAAGGAAAAGCTGGGCGAGGCCGGCGTCATTTTCTGCTCGTTTTCCGAAGCGGTAAAAAACCATCCGGAACTGGTACGCCAGTATCTCGGTACCGTTGTGCCGCAGGGTGACAACTTCTTCGCCGCACTGAATTCGGCCGTGTTTACCGACGGCTCGTTTGTCTATATTCCGAAAGGTGTGCGCTGCCCGATGGAGTTGTCGACCTATTTCCGTATCAATGCGATGAATACCGGCCAGTTTGAGCGCACCTTGATCGTCGCCGAAGCAGGTAGCCATGTCAGCTATCTGGAAGGCTGCACCGCGCCAATGCGCGATGAAAACCAGCTGCATGCTGCGGTTGTCGAATTAATTGCGCTGGATGATGCACAGATCAAATACTCTACCGTACAGAACTGGTATCCCGGCGATGAAAACGGTGTCGGTGGTATTTACAACTTTGTCACCAAGCGCGGTGACTGCCGTGGCGCGAATTCGAAAATCTCGTGGACGCAGGTGGAAACCGGTTCGGCCATTACCTGGAAGTATCCGAGCTGCATCCTGCGCGGCGACAACTCGGTCGGTGAATTTTATTCGGTTGCTGTAACGAATAATTATCAACAGGCCGACACCGGTACCAAGATGATTCATCTGGGCAAGAACACGCGCAGTACGATCGTCTCCAAGGGCATTACTGCCGGTCACGGCCAGCAGGCCTATCGCGGACTGGTCAAGATCGGCAAGAACGCGGCCAATGCGCGCAACTATACCCAGTGCGATTCATTGTTGATGGGTGACAAGTGCGGCGCGCATACCTTCCCGTATATGGAAGTCGGTAACAAATCTGCCAAAGTAGAACACGAAGCGACAACGTCGCGGATTGGCGAAGACCAGTTGTTCTATTGCCGCAGCCGCGGCATTTCCGAAGAAGATGCTGTGAACATGATCGTCAACGGCTTCTGCAAGGATGTGTTCAAGGAACTGCCGATGGAGTTTGCTGTGGAAGCACAGAAATTGCTGGGCGTGACGCTGGAGGGCGCCGTAGGCTAGACACACAGTGAAATGTTAAAAGAAAAAAGTGTAAAGAGGTACAGGCTGCACTACTTTTCACTTTTAGCTTTTCACTTTATCCAACACATCAAAATAATTAAATATTGAACGAGTTATTATCATGCTGAGTATCAAAAATCTGCACGCCGAGGTCGATGGCACCGCCATTCTTAAAGGTCTCGACTTTGAAGTAAAACCCGGCGAAGTACATGCCATCATGGGCCCGAACGGTTCCGGCAAGAGCACGCTCGCGCAAGTGCTGGCCGGGCGTGAGGACTACACCATCACCAAAGGTGAAATCCTGTTTGAAGGCAAGAGCCTCACCGACATGTCACCGGAAGAACGCGCCTGCGCCGGCGTATTCCTGGCATTCCAGTATCCGGTCGAGATCCCCGGCGTCAACAATATCTATTTGTTGAAAGCGGCGCTGAACGCGATCCGCAAATCCCGTGGTGAATCACCGCTGGATGCCATGGATTTTCTGAAACTGGTCAAGGATCGCATGAAGCTGGTCAAGCTGAATGAGGATCTGATGAATCGGGCCGTCAACGAAGGCTTCTCCGGTGGCGAGAAAAAGCGCAACGAGATTTTCCAGATGGCCGTGCTGGAACCGAAACTCGCCATTCTTGATGAGACCGACTCCGGTCTGGACATTGATGCGTTGAAGATTGTCGCCGATGGCGTCAACGCCATGCGCAGCCCGGAGCGGGCCATGATTCTGGTCACCCACTATCAACGGTTGCTCGACTATATCGAACCCGACCACGTGCATGTACTCGTCGACGGCAAGATCATCAAGTCCGGTGACCGTAAGCTGGCACTGGAACTGGAAAAGCGCGGTTATGACTGGGTCAAGCAGGAGGCCGCTGCCGCATGAGTGCTGTATTATCGAATGTTGATCACTATCAGACTGAGCATGCACGCTTTCTGAAAGAAGCACGCCAGCCCGGCCTGAACCTTCTGCGCAAGGCCGCGTTTCAGCGCTTTGCCGAGGCCGGTTTCCCGGTACCGCGGCAGGAAGCCTGGAAATATACCGACCTGCGGGCGCTGACGAAGCAGTCATTTGTGTTGAAGCACGACGCTGCCGTCAGTGTCGAAAAAATTGATGGCGTGCGCTTTGCACAGATGGATTGCCATGAACTTGTATTTATTAACGGCCGCTTCCATGCTGAATTATCACGGCTGGGCGAACTGCCGGCAGGCGTCCGTATACAGAATCTTGCCGATTGCCCGGAACCGGATGCGCTCGTCAAGGCACTGAACCAGTCACTGGTGGATGTTGTTGATAACAGTTTCACCGATCTCAACGGTGCATTTATTGATGATGGTGTCTGGGTGAATGTCCCGGCCAATACACAACTCGACAAGCCGATTGTGTTGTTATACATCGATGCCGCCGGCACTGACAGCAGCACACGCATGCAGCACCCGCGCAACCTGATCCAGATCGAACAGGGCGCACAGGCAACGCTGGTTGAAAGCTATATCGGACTGGATGATAACGCCGGCAATCTGACCAATGCCGTCACTGAAATAGCGCTGGCCGATAATGCCCGGCTGGATCATTACAAAATCCAGCAGGAAAGCCTGAAAGGTTTTCATATTGGCAGTATTCATGTACATCAGCAGCGCGATTCCGATTATCGCTCACACTCACTGGCACTTGGTGCCAGCCTGTCGCGCACAGATATCAGCATACGCCTGCTGGGTGAGAATGCCGCAACAACATTGAACGGCTTGTATCTTGCCGCGGGCAAACAGCATGTTGATCATCACACCCGCATTGATCATGAAGTCCCGCATACGCGTTGCGAGCAGAACTATCGCGGCGTATTGAATGAACGGGCACGCGGTGTTTTCAATGGCAAGATCCTGATCCATCAGGATGCCCAGAAAACCGATGCCCAGCTCAGCAATGCCAATCTGCTGTTGTCGGAACATGCGCAGGTCAATACCAAACCGGAACTGGAAATCTATGCCGATGATGTCAAGGCCAGTCATGGTGCGACTGTCGGCCAACTTGATGAGAACGCCCTGTTCTACCTGCGCAGTCGCGCGATAGATGAAACCACGGCCCGCAGTCTGCTGACCTACGCCTTTGCCAGCGAAGTTGTGCAAACAATCCGCCTGCTGCCGATTCGGGCCCGGCTTGAGCGTATCGTCCTCGGTAAATTACCGCAGACCGGGCAAATCAGTGAATTTGCCCAGACTGTTGCAAAGGATGACTGAAGCATGAACCAGGCCATTAATTCCAGAACGGCAGCAATCGCCAGCGCCAAAGCCTTGAACGTGGACAGGCTGCGTGGCGATTTCCCGATCCTGCAACAACAGGTGCGTGGCAAACCGCTGGTGTATCTCGACAATGCCGCGACCACACAGAAACCGGCAGCCGTTATCGAGGCGCTGGATGATTACTATCGCACTACCAATGCCAACATTCACCGCGGCGTACATTATCTCAGCGAGAAAGCGACCGATGCCTACGAGGGCGCACGCGACAAAATCCGTGGCTTTATTAATGCCGGGTCGGTCCAGGAAATTATTTTTGTTCGCGGCGCGACCGAAGCGATCAATCTGGTTGCGCAAAGTTACGGTCGCAGCCAGTTGCAGGCCGGTGATGAAATCATCATCACTGAGCTCGAACATCACGCCAACATTGTGCCGTGGCAGTTATTGTGCGAACAAATCGGTACTGTACTGAAATATGTACCGATTAATGAACGTGGTGAATTGCAACAGGATGTCTACGAGCAACTGCTGAACAAGCGCACACGTATTGTCGCCCTCGGCCAGATATCGAATGCACTCGGTACGATCAACCCGGTCAAAAAGATGATCGAACAGGCGCATGCGGTCGGCGCCGTTACCTTGATCGACGGTGCCCAGGCAGTACAGCATACCGCCGTTGATGTGCAGGCACTGAACTGCGATTTTTATGCCTTTTCCGGCCACAAGCTGTTCGGCCCGACCGGTATCGGTGTGCTCTATGGCAAACAGGCACTGCTCGACAAGATGCCACCCTATCAGGGTGGTGGCGACATGATCCGCACCGTATCAATGGCAAAGAGCACATTCAATGAACTGCCGTATAAATTCGAGGCCGGCACGCCACATATCGCCGGCGGTATCGGTCTGGGTGTCGCGGTTGATTACATCAGCAATATCGGTCTGGATGCACTGGACGGCTATGAAAGCGATCTGCTGGCTTATGCCACCGAGGCGGTCAGCACGGTCAAGGGCCTGCGGTTGATTGGCACGGCGGCCCACAAGACCAGCATTCTGTCATTTGTGATCGACGGTATTCATCCGCATGATCTCGGCACCATTGTTGATCAGGCCGGCGTCGCCATCCGTACCGGTCATCACTGTGCAATGCCGGTGATGGAGCATTTCAAACTGCCGGCCACGGCACGTGCGTCATTTGCGTTTTACAATACGCCGGCTGAAGTCGATGCGCTGGTCGCGGCATTACAGCATGCGCATGAGGTATTCGCCTGATGTTGGATTTGAAAGATCTGTATCAGGAAGTGATTGTCGATCACAATCGCAGTCCGCGGAACTTCGGCAAGCTTGAAAATGCCGACCGTGTGGCCGAAGGTTTTAATCCACTGTGCGGCGACCGCCTGAATCTGTACCTGCAACTCGACGGTGACAAGATCACCAATGTCACATTTGACGGCAGCGGTTGTGCGATTTCAGTAGCTTCAGCATCGCTGATGACCGATGCATTAAAAGGCAAATCTCTGGCTGACGCCGAAGCATTGTTCGGTGATTTTCATGACTTGCTCACCGCGAAAGAGCTGCCAGACAATCTGGAAAAGCTCGACAAGCTGGCGGCGCTGGCCGGTGTACGTGAATATCCGACGCGTATTAAGTGCGCAACATTATGCTGGCACACATTGCACTCGGCACTTGAGAATGCCGCTGAACCGGTGAGTACCGAATGAGCGCAGGCAACTATCAGGAACCTGTCACGCTGGAACGTGACTGTGAAGCGGTATTGATCCCGGCCGGCACACCGCTAATGCTGTCGGCCGGTAGTGTCGTTTTCATTACGCAGGCACTTGGTGGCAGCTACACTGTGAACATCAATGGCAATCTGGCGCGTATTGATACGCAGGATGCCGATGCACTGGGTTTTGAAGTCGAACAGGCCGACGCACCGCACGAACTGGTTGGTGATGGCACAGTTGATGAAGCCGCCGTCTGGGAACAGCTCAAGACCTGCTACGACCCCGAGATTCCGATCGATATTGTCGAACTCGGCTTAATCTATGATTGCATTATTACGCCGCTGGAAGGCAAGGACAGCGAGAATGCCAATGCCAAAGGCAATCGCGTTGATATTCGCATGACGCTGACGGCACCGGGTTGTGGCATGGGCGAATTTCTTGCGGCCGATGTCCGCAGCAAGGTCGCCAAGGTACCGAATGTGACTGAAGTGAACGTGGATCTGACATTCGACCCGCCCTGGAGTTATGACATGATGTCTGAGGCGGCCAAACTTGAAACCGGCATGTTGTAGTTCATTTCAAGATACTGTTTCAATGCGCGTACAAGATTGCTTCACTACGTTCGCAATGACAGCTATTTCGGGTCATCCGTGCTTCAACCAACTCATGGGTCATCCTATGCTTGCCTTAACTCGATTGGAGTAGGATATTCCAATTGAGCCAGG
>JBBDSJ010000115.1:1573-3345 GCA_040905025.1 Gammaproteobacteria bacterium | reverse complement strand
TGCCGGGCTCCCGACCGAGGCCATTACAACAGAAATAGACCTCATCGCCGGGCGCAAACTCGCTTACCTGCGAGCCAACCTCATCAACCACGCCAGCCCCGTCCATACCGAGCACTGCCGGCAGGTTTTTCGGGAAAAACGTTCCATTACGGCGCAATTTGGTATCAATGGGATTAACACCGGCGGCTTTCATGCGCACCCGCACCTGGCTTGGGCGGCTGATTTCCGGCACTGGCCGTTGGGCGAGCGTTAATACGTCCGGCTCACCGGCAGCGGTCATTTCGATCACTTGCATGGTTTGCATACAGCCTCCACCGTCTGGATTCCTGCTCGAATTTACAGCGTTAACGGCCGCTGGATTGACCCGCGCCAACGGCCGGTTGTAGCGCTACAATACGCGCTTTGCCAATGCTGAGCTGGTGATTTAATGGTGCACCAAAAATCAGCATGCTGGTAGAATAATACTTATTAAACATTATTTTACATGAATAACCTGTGATCTGATCCGAGCATTCAGATCATTTCCGGTCATTGGACACTAACGACGTGGCACAGGCCAAACGCAAACAATCCAGCAATACCCCCGTGGTCAGCACGCGTATGTTCCGGCTATTGCGTGAAACCGGCATGATCGGCCTTGCCGCCATCAGTATTTTTCTGTTTTTGGCGCTGGCCACTTTTGATCAGAATGATCCGGGCTGGTCACGCGCCGTTGCCACCGACACGATCGGCAATAGCGGCGGAGTTCTTGGCGCCTGGATTGCGAACATTCTTCTCAATATCTGTGGCTATATCGGCTATTTGCTGCCAGTGGCTTTATTGTTTAGCGGTTGGCAGGCCTATCGCCACAGTAAACAGGGTGTCTGGCCGTCACACTGGCATTTTGTCATTGCCAGTTGCGGTTTTCTGCTATTGCTGCTGGGTGGCAGCGGACTGGCAGAAAACCATTTTGCCGGCGGCACCGGCATCCCGCTGGAAACCGCCGGCGCCGGTGGCATCCTCGGTGATGTGGTCGGCGGCAGTGCCCTGATTTTGCTAGGGCCAACTGGTAGCGCTTTGTTTTTGCTGGTAATTTTTCTGGCTGGCATCACGCTGTATACCGGTTTGTCATGGTTGCGGGTCATGGACACGATCGGGCGCTGGACACTGTCGTTGTACGACCGGCTGCAGGACTGGCGTGATGCTCAACGGGAACGGGCAGAAGGCACCCGGGCCCGGGAAGCACGCGAGTCCAGTGTCAAACAGGTCAAGGAGAAAAACCAGTCGCGGCCACCGCCACGCATTGAACCGGTGATTTCACAAATGGAAACCGGTCTGCGTGCCGAAAAGGAACGGCAGGAATTCCTGTTTGAACCGCCACCGGAATCAACATTGCCGCCGCTGTCACTGCTGGACCCACCACAGCCGCGCAAAAATCAGTATTCCACCGAAGCGCTGGAAGCCATGTCGCGTCAGGTTGAGTTGAAATTGCGTGATTTTGGCGTTGAGGTGCAGGTCGTGGCCGTCAATCCCGGGCCGGTGATTACGCGCTTTGAGCTGGACCCGGCACCGGGTGTGAAGGGCAGTCAGATTATCAATCTGTCCAAGGATTTGGCGCGGTCGCTGTCAGTCGTCAGTGTTCGGGTGGTCGACGTGATCCCGGGCAAGTCGGTGATTGGTCTGGAAATCCCCAACGAAAGCCGGGAGCTGGTCTCACTCAGCGAAATTCTGAACAGCCGTGAATATGAAAATGCCACGACACCACTGGTGCTGGCGCTGGGCAAGGACATCAG
>JBBDSJ010000115.1:0-1473 GCA_040905025.1 Gammaproteobacteria bacterium | reverse complement strand
GCCAACGCACTGCGCTGGTGTGTGGCCGAGATGGAACGGCGTTACAAGCTCATGTCGAATCTGGGCGTGCGTAATATCACCGGCTACAACAAGAAAATCAGTGATGCCGCGGCCCGGAAACAGCCCATTCCGGATCCGTTTTACAAGCCGATCAGTGAGGACGATGAGCCGCCGGCATTGCAGCATCTGCCATTTATCGTCGTGATAGTTGATGAACTGGCCGACATGATGATGACCGTCGGCAAAAAAGTCGAAGAATTGATTGCACGGTTGGCACAAAAGGCCCGTGCTGCCGGTATTCATTTGATTTTGGCCACCCAGCGGCCGTCCGTGGATGTGATCACCGGTTTAATCAAGGCCAATATTCCGTGCCGGATTGCGTTCCAGGTTTCATCGAAAGTCGATTCACGCACGATTCTGGATCAAATGGGTGCGGAAACCCTGCTTGGACATGGCGATATGCTCTTTATGCAAACCGGCAGCCCGGTGCCGGTGCGCGTCCATGGTGCTTTTGTGGCTGACCACGAAGTACACAAGGTCGTCGATAATCTTAAAAAACGTGGTGCGCCGGAATACATACACGATATCGTGCGTGGTCCGGAGGACGGCGGTGCCGATGCTATACCGGGGCTGGAAACGCCCGAGGGCGAAGCCGATCCACTTTATGATGAAGCTGTGAAAATTGTGACGGAAAGCCGGCGTGCTTCAATCTCATCGGTGCAACGGCGACTGCGAATTGGTTATAACCGTGCTGCCCGGATTGTCGAGGAGATGGAACGTGCCGGCGTCGTGAGCGCGCAGGAATCGAATGGCAATCGCGAAGTGCTGGCGCCAGCGCCACCGGAAGATTGAAATGTGAAAAGATATCGCAGGTTCAGCCGTTTACCGGTAACTATATGCCAGCCGGCTGTCAAACCTGGCAGCCATAGCCTTTTATCTTTTCACTTTTTAGCGATGAAAACTTGTCCATGATGAAGAAAATCCTGTTACCCGTTTTGATGACATTGCCATGCTTCTCCGCTCATGCCGGACAGGGTGAAGAGCAACTGCGGGCTTTTATGGATGAAGTGCAGTCACTGCAAACCGAATTCACCCAGGATCTCTATGATGAAGCAGGCACTAAAATCGATAGTGCCAGCGGCATGCTTTACCTGCAGCGTCCGGGTAAATTTCATTGGCAGTATCAACAGCCCTATGAACAGCAGATATTAACCGACGGCGAAACCCTGTGGATTTATGACAGTGATCTGGAGCAGGTAACTGTGCGTGATGTCGCCAACAATCTGCAATCAACCCCGGCCGCCATACTTGGTGGCACAGCCAATATTGATGAACTCTATGAAATTACTGATATGGGTGAACTGGAAGGTGCCCACTGGGTCCGGCTCAGTTCGCTTGATGATGACAGCCAGTACAGAGACGTGCGGCTGGGATTTGAAGCAGATGAACTGGGCATGATGATCATGTCGGATA
>JBBDSJ010000114.1:0-3370 GCA_040905025.1 Gammaproteobacteria bacterium | reverse complement strand
CCGGCAATTTCACACAGATTGGCCGCGGTGCTGCCCAACAACAGGCTTTCGAGCGGATTCTGGCCGCGTTTGCCGACCACAATCAGCGACACGTTCCGGTTGGCGGCATGGTGCGCGATTTCACTAGAGGCTTTACCCTGCAGGACAAAACTGTCGCCGTGACCGCCCGCCGCCTCAATACGTTGTACCAGTGCTGCCAACGCCGCTTGAGCGGCCGACGAGGAGAGCTTTTCCGCACGGCTGTCAGCTCCCTCCATGACATACACGCAGTCGACCTGTTCCGCCTTGGGTGCCAGGTGAACAGCCGCCTGCTCAGCCGCGTTCGCACTCTCTGACAAATCGGTCGCCAGCAATACATGGCGCAGGGTTTGCCGGCACACGGCTTCGCATTTCTGTTGGGTGCTATCGGCGGTGGGTTCGACCCATTCCAAAAGCAGAGGCAGAGTCGTTTTGCGAATGACTTCTCTGGCCACACTGCCGAGAAAAAGCTTGCTGATGAGGTTGTGGCCACGCGAGCCAATCACAATCAAATCGGCCTTGTGCTCGGCCGCCGCCTCCAGAATCTCATCGGCTGGCACTCCACTGGCCCGGATACGGACCGCGACCTCGAGTCCGCTATCACGCAAGGGTTGTGCGAGTTTTTCCAGCCAGTCGACATAGTCTTTTTCATGAGCCAGGGTGGCACCCTGCATGTAGCCAACCTTGATAACATGTGAAAGCACCACCTTTTGTATGCCCCAATGTTGCAAATCGGGCAAACAATTGATAATGGGTTGCTCGGCCGGGGTCATATCCAATGCGATCAATGCGGTATTAAACATGGTGATCTCCTGTTAGAGGGCGGGCGTCAGACCGATGTGTATTGATTGAAGCCGGTCCGGCTTTGGGAAACCACCTCTGAGTACGGTTGGCAAAATACACCAGCGATAACATCACCGGCACTTCCACCAGCACCCCGACCACAGTGACCAGGGCGGCGCCCGAGTTAAGGCCGAACAAACCTATCGCCACGGCCACGGCCAGTTCAAAGAAATTGGATGTACCGATCAACGCGCAGGGGGCTGCCACATTGAAAGGTACTCTCCACAGTCGTGCCGCGCCGTAAGCAATGACAAAAATCCCATAGGACTGAATCAGCAGTGGTACTGCAATCAGCGCTATCAGCAAGGGTTGGTCGAGGATGATCTGGCCTTGAAAGCCAAACAGCAGGACCACAGTACCCAGCAACCCCAGAATAGACAGGGGTTTGACCTGAGCGTTGAAGCGCGACACCGCCAGGTCAGCTTGCGCGGGGTTTTCTGCGTTTCGACTGAGTTTTATGCGCGTGATGACCCCGGCAATCAGCGGAATCACCACATACAGACCCACCGACAGAATCAGGGTCGCCCAGGGCACCTGGATATCGGTAACACCCAGCAGCAAGGCCACCAGGGGCGCAAAGGCAAAAATCATGATTACATCATTGAGCGCCACCTGTGCCAGCGTATAGGTAGCGTCTCCCCGTGTCAGTTGTGACCATATGAACACCATGGCGGTACAGGGCGCGGCGCCGAGAAGAATCAGCCCGGCGATGTACTGGCTGGCATTGGCGGGATCGATCAAGTCAATGAAAATATAATGAAAGAACAAGACGCCGAGGCCCGCCATGGTGAAGGGCTTAATCAGCCAGTTTACCACCAGCGTGATGATGAGCCCCTTGGGGCGTTCGTGGATGCGCTTGAGGCTGGAGAAGTCCACCGATACCATCATCGGGTAAACCATCAACCAGATCAGCACCGCGACGATAAAGTTAACGGAGCCGTATTCGAGACCGGCCAGGAACTGAAACAGGGCGGGAAATACACTGCCCAGCCCGATGCCGGCGGCAATGCACAGGGCGACCCACAGCGACAAGTAGCGCTCAAAAAAACCGATGGGTGAGGTGCGGCTCATGCTTCTTCCTTTTGATTGCTTGTGGCTTGGCTCTGCGACAGCGCCCGCAGGTTATGCTGCCCGATGGGTTCGTCTTTTAGCAGCGGCACCAGTGCATAGCGCTGGGCATGTACCTCGGCCACGGCGTCGATTTCGCGGCGCTCATTGGCGGCGCGTTGCAGCAGTAGCGGCGAGCGGGTGCGCGCGGCGGCAATGCTGTTGTTGATGATCCAGGCCCAGGGTTCGATGCCGGCGCGGCGCAAATCGTCCTGCAGGTTGGCGGCCTCCAGTACCGGGGTGGTTTCTGCCAGCGTGACCAGCAGTACCTTGGTCTGCTTCGGATCCTGCAATTGCATCATCGGGGTGGTGAAGTGGATGCCCTTGTCACCCATCTGCCGGGCAATTTCCCGATGATAGGCACCCGTGGCATCCAGCAGCAGCAGCGTGTGCCCGGTGGGCGCCGTGTCCATCACCACGAACTTTTTGCCCGCTTCACGGATGATGCGCGAGAAGGCCTGGAACACGGCGATCTCCTCGGTACAGGGCGAACGAAGGTCTTCTTCCAGCAAGGCACGGCCCTGGGCATCGAGCTTGGCGCCCTTGGTTTCCAGCACATGCTTGCGGTAGCGTTCGGTCTCCGCGTGGGGATCGATGCGGCTCACGCTCAGGTGATCGAGAGTTTCGCTGAGGGTTTCGGTCAGATGCGCGGCCGGATCGGAGGTGGTTAGATGCACTGGCAGGCCGCGGTGCGTGAGCTCAACGGCAACCGCAGCGGCCAGCGTGGTTTTGCCCACACCGCCCTTACCCATTACCATCACCAGGCCATGACCGTCGGCGGCGATTTCGTCCACCAGTGTGGCCAGCGTCGGTGCCGCCAACGGTTCGTGGGTTGTCGCTGTCGGCGCGGCAATCAGCGCTTCGTTGCTGTCCAGCAAATGCTGCAAGGCATTGAGGCCCACCAGATTGAAGGATTTGAGTGCGATCTGATCTTGCGGCAGCGTGCTCAAGACGGCAGGAGTCGCCGCGATGGCTGCTTGTTCGCGCGCGAACACGGCGGCGGCGAGTTCATCCTCGACAGCCGCAGCGGCTGGCAACACGCCATTGATCACGAGGTATTGCTGGCGCAAGCCAATGTCCGCGAGTTCCGCGTGAGTGCGGGCCACTTCGCGCAGGGTGGACGCTTGCGCGCGCGCGACCAGAACCAGCCGCGTGCGGGCGGCGTCGGCCAGTGCCTCGACGGCAGCCTTGTACTGTTCCCGTTGCTTTTCCAGACCCGCCAGCGGGCCCAGGCAAGAAGCATCACCCTTGCCTTCTTCGAGGAAACCACTCCAGGCGCCGGGCAACTGCAGCAAACGAATCGTGTGGCCGGTGGGTGCGGTGTCGAACAAAATATGGTCGTAGTCTGCGGTCAGCGCGGAATCGATCAACAGTGCGGTGAACTCGTCGAAAGCCGCGATCT
>JBBDSJ010000113.1:0-3412 GCA_040905025.1 Gammaproteobacteria bacterium | reverse complement strand
GACAGAGCAGTGAATTACCTGCAAAAGCCGTCATGGCGAGTGACGTCAGAACAATAATACGTGCGTAGGACATTAGAAGTTTTCCTGCGAACAGCTATGACTAATGGTGCCCAACGCCCAGACTCACTGGACGGCAATGCAGCGCCGTATTAGATGGCTCCATGGCGCTCGTGCTTCAGCCGAGAAACTGATTGATGTGATCGCCGATTTCAGCCGGCTTCTCGTCAATTAGCCAATGACCGGCATCTTTGATCCACACAAGCTCTGCATTCGGAATCGCTTGCGCCAACTTCGGGGCATAATCAGGTTTCTGGAAGGGATCCTTGTCACCCCACATTACGAGCGTTTGATGTGGAAGGTGCCCAAGTTCGTCAGCAATGGCCTGAGTATATTCCTTGTTCAACCGTCTGAGATTGCGAAAAAATGCCTTTTTCCCGTTTTCAGTAGACCAGGGTGCAAGATAAAGCTCAATAAGCTCTTCGGTCATGATGCTCTTGTTATATACGCCGTTGGGCATAAAGCCGCGCATCATGCCTAGAAAATCGTTCAGACCCATCTCAGCCTCAGCCTCTGGTTTCTGTAACGGCTCAAACTCTGGTATCGGCCACGAATCAAAGCAGACACTATCCATCAAAACGAGCTTGCGAATTTTCTCTGGATAAGTGACGGCCATCAGCTGGGCAATACCGCCTCCGATATCATGCGCCACAATATCGGCCCGGCGCACACCCAAGGCATCCATAAGTTTTACGAGCATGTGGCTTTGCGCATTGATGGATACATCCGCGCTTTCCGGTTTCGCGGATTGACCATAGTTGAGCAGGTCCGGAGCGATGACGCGATGTGTTTTTGCAAGTTGTGGAATAATATCTCGCCACATGAGGCTGTTCGTCGGAATCCCGTGAATCAGGATTACCGGACTACCCGAGCCCTGTTCCCGAAATGTAATCTTGTGCCCGTTAATGTAGGTATGGTTTTCTGTGATTTGAGTGCTCATTGCATCCTCCTAAGAATGATAACCGACGATCTTGAGGCCATCTAACAAGCCTGTATAAATACTCGATTTATCATTTTTTCGTGATCGTAACTCATTGTTTTTGATCAAATCAGATTTCTTGAAATCTGTGTTTATGGGGTTTTTCTATAGCCTCAACGCCCCGGTTCAGCGGTGGGCCGCGCAGCGAATCGTCTGCTGTAACCGATTGTTATGCCGAATGACACCGTAGATCTGTCAGTGAATCATCATCGTCCCAACCATCCCAAGCAGGAAGCCCAATATGGCTCCGATCGCCGGAAAGCTCTTGTCGGTGGAGTGCGCGCCAGGCGCAAGGTCCTCGAATATCAAGTAAAGGATGCCGCCGCTACAAAACAATAAAACAGACGCCAGAACCTGGTCGCTACCCGAAAGCCAGGCAAACCCGATCCACGCTGCCAGTGGCCCTAACAAGGGTGCCAACAGGAACATCGTCCACAAACGTCCGCGGGATATTCCGCTTTCCCGCATTTCGTGATGCGCGGCAAACCCCTCGGGCATGTTTTGCAGCGCAATCAGTATCGCCAGCAGGTACGCGACATTCGAGCCATTTGCGGCGGCAACTCCAAGCAGTATGGCTTCCGGAAAAAAGTCCAGAACCATGCCCATGAACTGCGACGCGGTGTTCTCCGTGCGCATGGTCCACGCACTGAATTGCCAGAATACCAGCCCGCCCAACGCAAACGTAAAAGATGCCAGCAGGACCGACGAATCCTCAATACCGCGAGGAATCAAGACGAGGGCAATCGCAGCCAGTAACGCGCCACCCCCGAAATACGACACGAAACTATCCAGCTCCAGCCGACGACAGTACGTCGCCAAAAGCGGTGTGGCGGAGATCAGTGCCCCCGCAGGGATGGACGAACCCGCCAGCAATGCCAATACCAAGGCCACTTCCAGCGATATCATCGGCGAAGCGCTTGCTTTTCTTGTTTTACGTTGAGGCGATGCACATCCACTGAATGAGCCCTAACGATAATCGGGGTTCGTGTGATCAAAGCGGCACCCGGCATCCCACGCGCTGCGCTGATTGCCGTGCGCCGGAACACCGCCCGCCTCTTTTAACAGCCGCGCCATGTGCATCAAGTTCCAGGTCATGAACGTAGTATTGCGCTGAGTAAAGTCATTTTCCGGTCCACCGGAGTCCGGATCGGCATAAGAGGGACCCGGGCCCGCCTCGCCGATCCAACCGGCGTCGGCCTGCGGCGGTATGGTATATCCGAGATGTTGCAGAGCATAAAAAATGCTCATCGCGCAGTGCTTCACGCCGTCCTCGTTGCCGGTAATGATGCAGCCAGCAACGCGGCCGTAGTACACATACTGGCCCTGGTCATTGAGCTTGCCGGATTCACCGTAAAGGCGCTCAATAACGCGCCGGCAGACAGAGCTTTCCTCGCCCAGCCAGATGGGTGTGCCCATGACAAGAATGTCGGCGTTCATCACATCTTTGCACAGCTCCGGCCAATCGTCACGCTCGAACCCATGCTCACGCATGTCGGGATACACACCGGGAGGTAGATCGTAGTCCACCGCCCGTATTTTTTCACGGTGACGGCGCTCGCCTGCATGATTGCTTCGGATATCTCCATCAGCTTTTCGGTGTGCGAGAGCTGACCGCTCGGCTTCAGCGTGCAATTGACAAATAGTGCCGACAGACCGGAGAAATCGAACGGGTGTCCTTTGCAAAGAGCGCTTTGTTTTTCATTCAGTGTCATAAAGAGTGTTTTCCCGATGTGGTCGCTGGAACAATAGTTGAGGCATAACGAGCCTGTAGAAATATTCGATTTATCATTTTTTCGTAATCGTAACTCATTGTTTTTGACTGGATTAAAATTCTTGAAATCTGTATTTTTAGGGCTTTCCTACAGCCTCAACGTTCAGCGTACCCCTAATCGTAACCGTCACTCATGCCAACGTCGTTAACTGATCCGCCAACTCATTGAGCGTTGCAACCACCAGCTCCGGCCTGGGTCCCAGAGGGAACTGCTGCTGGCCGGGACGGCCAACAAACGCGGAACGCATGCCGGCCCAGGTTGCTCCAGCCACGTCCCATCCGTGGGCAGCTACCAGCAGGCACTCGGACACATCCACTCCAGCCCGGCGGGCCGCCCAGCGATAGACATGGGCGTGCGGCTTGTACAGCCCAACTCCCTCGACACTCAACGCCGCCTCGAACAGCTTGTCGAGACCAGCGTTCTTTAACTGATCGGCGACTGCTGCGTCCGAAGAGTTCGTCAGCGCCAGCAGCCGGTAATTCGCGTCACGGAGGCGTTCGAGCGCGGGGACGACATCAGGGTGTGGTGGCAAGGAGCGCATCGGAGCGACAGCGTTCTTCGCTACGGCTTCGTCAAGGTCTATCCCGTGATTCTTCGCGACCAT
>JBBDSJ010000112.1:0-3454 GCA_040905025.1 Gammaproteobacteria bacterium | reverse complement strand
TCAAGTAGTACGGAATTAGCTGCCAGTAGATGATTATTGCCGGATCTAGATAAATGCTCATTCCAGGTTAATTTTCCGACAGACGGATCATCTGCATTGATTGCAGTACCGGTGTCCGTTTCCCCTACAGTCAGTACGGCATCTGTTATTTTCTTCTTATCAGACTCGCGTAAAGAGATATTGGCACGGTTCAGCGGCTTAGTTCTGCCGCGAATTGTGACGGTTGTGTTATTAAGAACGTCATCAAAATTGCCTTCCATGTAGGGCTTGGTTGTGTACCCAGACGCAATATTAGCCTCGTCAGTAAAATAAATAGCGCCACTGCCGCCTTCTTCGGTAGAAACCGCACGAAAAGTGTCGCCAGGGTCACGGTAATCGCCTCGGTACATCACCTTCGGATCACCGTTTTCATCCACCACCTTGCTGTCACCGAACCAATCGGAAAACTCCGGCGTGCTGGTTTGATCGTCATCAAGTGAGAACAGCGCAACACCCTGATCGGTTTCCTTGGTTTCGACTACCTCAAAGAAATTATCAAAGGCCTCACGGATAACGGGTATTTCAGCGGCCTGTGGATAAGGATAACTGCCCTCCAGCTCAAGCCCTAATGCTGCGGCCGCTTCCCAGTAATCCTCTGATACGATGTTGGCCAGATAATCGTTTGCCAGCCCTTCATCCTGCAATTTTGCAATGATGTAGCTTTCAAAAGATCGGGCAGTCATCTCCCGTCCGGTGGTCCAGTAGTCTTTTGCCTTGCGCTCCAGCATGGCGGATCGCTGTCTCAGCTTTGTTTTATTGACGGCCTGATAAATCTGCTTGAAAGCCTCGACCATTTCAGGACGCACCCCCTCGCCTCTGGGGTAGGCCCTTTCTGTCAGGTAGTCACCCTTGTCGCCCCGCATCCGGGAAAAATAGTTATCCAGCCCATGAAACCATTCGTGCGCAAGCGATCCGGGCCCGGCCTTTTTCGTCAGGTTAATCACCACTTGCCCCGGCTCATAATGTGCAGCGGCCGCATCCTTGCCACCCGTGCCTCGGGCACCGAACGCCAGGCCGAGTTCACCGTTCAATGACAATGCCTTTGGCGGGATATTCAGGACACCCGCTAGATCCATCAGGGCATCATAGGCCTCGTTCAAATCCTTCTGCCTACGGTCATTCTCTACCCAGTTTCCGAACTGGACCCCGCGAAAGCCAAAGGTTTCTCCGAACTGCTCCGGCCTGACATCTGCCCCGCCTCGGTGATCTTCGCCTACCCTGGGCGCGTTCTCGGGACGGCGCATGGCAGGAACGTCTTTGTATTTACTTAACTGCTCTTCCAGATCGGCCTGATGGGTTTGCAGGTATTCCCTGGCAGACTTTAGATCGTCAAATTCCTTCATCCGGACAGTCCGGCGCCCGATCTTCTTGCCGATGAAATAGACCTTCTTGTCACCCCGGGTACTGTAGATATCGAACCGGACCTGCTTTGAGGCTTTCTGCTTCTCCAGTCCGCCGGACTTCACTTTCTTCTTGAAGTTATCAATGGCCTCCTGACGGGTTTCGCCGGTGGCTATCATTGAGGGCCAGTTTCCGAAAGCAGTGCTTTTGTATGACTTACTGACACTCCATAAGGTTTTTGCTGGCTTGTATTCAACCCCGTTTAACATAGAATACTGACCTGAACTTAACCTGATCCCTTTCAGGGAATGTTCATGACCGACGGCCTCATACAGATCGGCACGACCGCCGACGGCTTCATCCAGATTCTTTTGAACAGTCAGTGCGTGCTTGACTTTATCCTTGCTGATTTCACCGTTCAACAAGTCTTCTGCAAAGCCTCGGAGTGACTCCACTTTCTCAACCCATCCTTTCAGCTTCCAGCTTTTCTTTGGCTTTGTCGGGATCTCATCCCGGGCCGCACGGGTAAATGACACGATCCACGAATCAATACCCTCATCAATCAGCTTCTGGTAATCAGGCTCTGGCCAGGACTTGGATAATGGAACAGCGGCAATATCAACAGACTTGGCATCTTCCAGGCGCTGGGTGTAGGTATGTTTTTTGGCGCCATGAATGACTTCTCCGAAGTCTTCTATTTTCTCCGCTGGTTTGGCTGGTTTAATAGCCTCAGTCGCCTGCTTCACCGTGTCGGTGAATTCGCTTACGGCTGATTTGAACAGGTCCAGTTCGGAGGCGGGTTTTTGCTCTTCCGCTTCTGGCTTTTTGGCTACAGACGGTTCACTTTCTCGGCCCTTCAACCACACTGCGTAATCATGCTCGGCTTTCGTGATAACGAAACTGCGGCCGTCTTCAGTTTCAATCGTGTATTCCGTTTTAGTGCCAGCCTCTGAACGTCTTTTCTCAAATGCTCGTTGCTGCTCATTGTCCATTCCGAACCATTCACGACGAGATTTTTCTTTCAGCTTCGGAATTTTTGCGCTTTTTGGCGTCCATCCATCGTTGATCATTGCAAGCATTACAGCATCACGAGTATCCTGATAAACCTTTCCGGTCTGCGAGTCCCTTCTTCCAACCGTCTGCTCAAGAGAAGCCTTCAGTTTCCCGCGCTGCATTGGACTATCAACCTCACTGAGGTATTGGTCCAGCACAGACTGTTTTGATTCCGGCCCACTGTCAGCCTGGACGGGCGCTACTTCACCCTCTGTTGGTCCCGGTGCGGTGGCCTTGCTCTGCTTTTTCTCTGTTCCCTTCCACCGACTATCCCACGATACGGACTTCTGGTAAGAGATTTTACCATTGCGTGATACAGGTATTTCCTGCTCCAGTTTTACATAGGGCCTGCCGTTACGATTGACGATCTCACCGGCCAATTCGTCCTGCGTCATAAAGGCCCCGGAGATCGTTGTGGATACCGTGTCGCCTATAGATAATCCAGCGTCAGACAGTGCCTGCATGGCCTCAGCGTCTGATTTCTTTTTCTGGCTGGTATAGAGGGCCTGCACCTGGTCGTATGCGGACTTATATTCGTCAGATGCGGAAAACTTCTTTTTACCGCCATACTCAATAGACTTCTGGTTTATCCATGATTGTGCGTCACTGTACGTCTCAAAATGCGGGGTAGCTGTTGGTTCAGTCTCGGATGAAGCTGGCTGTTCTTCCGATGCTTTTCTGGTGAAGTAATCATTGCCAGCGCGATCAGCAAAACGCTCAAGTGAGGTGTAGGCCATTGTGATCGGTCCACGAGTAGGCCCACGGACAACGTGCATAGTTACGGTTTCCTCGTCCAGCTTCTCAACGGTGGCAGCTAACGCCAGCTTGCCGTCCTGCAACTTAATTCTGCCAACATTCTCGCCAACACGAAGATCCAGCCGCTTTGCAGTTTCCTTGTTCTTCTCAGACTCTTTTTCACGGTCAATTCTTTTTCTGGCCATGTAAACGTCGTATCCGAATACACCACCTTCGACTCTATCCGCTCCTATTTCACGTTGTTCGTCCGTTACCCCGAGATCCT
>JBBDSJ010000111.1:0-3546 GCA_040905025.1 Gammaproteobacteria bacterium | reverse complement strand
CTCCGGACACTGCCTGATGGCTCTCGCCAAACGCATTATTCCCTGTCTCGACGTTGATGCCGGCCGTGTTGTCAAAGGCGTAAAGTTTGTTGAGATCCGTGATGCCGGCGATCCGGTCGAGGTCGCGCGGCGGTATGATGAACAGGGCGCTGATGAGCTCTGTTTTCTCGACATAACGGCGAGTAGCGATGATCGTGCCACCCTGTTCGCAGTCGTCGAGGCCGTCGCCGCCCAGGTCTTCATCCCGCTCACCGTTGGTGGCGGTGTCCGCAGTCTTGATGATATTCGCAAGCTCTTGAATGCCGGTGCCGACAAGGTCAGTATCAATACCGCTGCGGTGCATAATCCTGAATTCGTACGGGCAGCGGCCGCGCGCTTCGGCTCGCAATGCATTGTTGTTGCGATTGACGCCAAGGCCACCGGCGCAAACACGTGGGGCGTATTCACTCACGGTGGCCGCAAGGACAGCGGCCTGGATGCCATCACCTGGGCCCGGCAAATGGCCGACTTCGGTGCTGGCGAAATCCTGCTGACGAGCATGGATCGTGACGGCACCCGCAGCGGTTTTGATCTGGAGCTGACCCGCGCGGTAACGTCTGCCGTTCCGATCCCGGTCATTGCGTCAGGCGGCGTCGGCACACTGCAGCACCTGGCTGAAGGCGTTACCCGGGGCGGCGCCGATGCGGTACTGGCGGCTAGTATTTTTCATTTTGGCGAACACAGCGTCGGCGAAGCGAAAGCATTGATGCAGTCACAAAATATCGAGGTGCGCCTGTGAACGAACCGGCCTGGCTGGACGCTGTGCACTGGAACAGCGACGGCCTGGTCGCGGCAATAGCCCAGGATTTCGACAGCAAGCGTATACTTACCCTGGCGTGGATGAACCGGGAAGCGCTGGCACTTACCGCGGCTGAGCAGCGCGCCGTCTACTGGTCGCGGTCACGCCAGAAAATCTGGCGCAAGGGCGAGGCATCCGGGCATGTGCAACAGGTCCGGGAAATCCGGCTGGATTGCGATGCCGATGCGATTTTATTGCTGGTAGAACAAGTTGGCGGTATTGCCTGCCACACCGGCCGGGCTAGCTGTTTTTACCAGCGGCTGGACGGCAATGCCTGGGTGACAGTGGATCCGGTACTGAAGGATCCTGATAGCATTTACGGCAAATAGTGGGCACAGTGGCGGCCTATGAATGACGCGATCATTACCGAGCTCGGCAAGATTCTGGCGGCCCGGCGTACAGCAGACCCGGCCGATTCCTATGTTGCCAGTCTGTATCAGGCCGGCCGCGAGAAGATCCTGTGCAAGATCGGCGAGGAAGCCGTTGAAACCGTGCTCGCCGGTCAGGCCGGTGACAATGACGCGATTGTCCATGAAATTGCGGATTTATGGTTTCACACCCTGATCCTGCTCGCTGATGCCGGCGAGGAGCCGGCGGCGGTACTGGCCGAACTGGAACGCCGTTTCGGCGTATCTGGTCATACTGAAAAGGCAGGCCGCACAAACACACACGACTGATGTAACCGATCGTGCCATTTTAACAAGGAGCACTACTATGAATTTTGGCGTATGGGAACTGGTCATCATCCTTGGCATTGTTGCCCTATTGTTCGGCACCTCACGGCTGCGCAGTGTTGGTGGCGATCTGGGTCAGGCACTGAAAAGCTTTCGCGGCGCACTCAAAGATGACGGCGATGACGACGCAAAACAGACTGACAAGCTTTCCACTGCCAGCAAGGACGATCAACGTCCCGACTGAAGCACATCCTGACCGGTACGGCCTGCAGCAGACAGCGGGGCTTGCCTGAGGACAATCACGCGTGTTTGATATCGGCTTTTTTGAGCTGCTGCTGATCGCTGTTGTGGCGTTGCTGGTTGTCGGTCCCGAACGCCTGCCGGATTTCGCCCGTGAAACCGGCCGCTGGCTGCGCCGCCTGCGGCGCTTCACCCGCCAGGCGACCCGCGAATTGTCACGCGAATGGCAGCTTGACGAAGATCTTAACGACAGTAAAAACGCCCTGCAGCAAAAACTCCGTGACGTCGAAAAACTGATGCAAGACGCGCCGGATCGGCAAACGCCGGATACGCCAATAGCCGATCCAGACAATCCCGACAGCTTGCCGGATCCCGGCAATACCAAACCGGACCGGGACAAGTCGCCATGACACCGGGCGAGGCGCTGGAAAACGGTCAGACGCTGGTCAGACACCTGATCGAGTTGCGGGATCGTTTGTTGCGCACCTTACTGGCGTTGTTGTTGGCCGCCGCGTGTCTGCTGCCGTTCTCGGACCAACTCTATACTGTGTTCGCCACACCATTGCTCGAGCGTCTGCCGGTCGGCGCCAGCATGATCGCCACACAGGTCGCCGCACCGTTTCTGACACCGTTTAAGCTTACGCTATTTCTGGCGCTGTTCGCGACCATGCCGTTTGTGCTGTACCAGGCCTGGGCCTTTGTTGCGCCGGGCCTGTATCAGCATGAACAACGCATAGCCCTGCCACTGCTAATCGCCGCGATTGTGCTGTTTTACAGCGGCGCATTGTTTGCCTACTGGCTGGTATTGCCGCTGTTGTTCAATTTCTTTATTGGTATTGCGCCGGCCGGCATCACCGTCATGACCGATATCAACGAATACCTGAATTTCGTCATGAAGTTGCTGTTCGCGTTCGGGCTGGCGTTTGAAGTGCCGGTGATCACGCTGACAGCCATCTGGACCGGGCTGACATCGGTTGACGCATTACGCCGCAAACGGCCTTACGTGATTATGGCGGCGTTTGCCATTGGCGCACTGTTAACGCCACCCGATGTCATATCGCAAACTTTGTTGGCCGTACCGATGTGGTTGCTGTTTGAAGCCGGATTGCTACTGGCGCGGTACTTGCCGGTAGCAGCACCGGGCGGAAAATGAAAAGTACCACTTTAAAGCACTGTACTCAGGCAGGTAACGCCTCTGGTTTCCACCTGCAGCCTTTTCTTCAGCTCTGTTCCCAGGGCAAATTATGAAAGCGCCAGCCGTTAATATGGCCACGTTGACGCTGTTCATTCAAATCGCCTTCAAAACCCTCAACCACATTGTGCAGGTTTGCAAAACCGGCGGCGGCGAGCAACTCGGCCGCTGTCTGCGAGCGTGCACCGCTGCGACAGAGCGCCAGCACCGGCAGCTTTTCCACCGGCTCGCCGGGGCGCACCCGCGCCAGCGCGGCCCTGACCTTGTCAATAAAGCCGCTGTCGACCTGCCAGTCCGGCGGCTCTTTTAACGGTACATGCACGGCATCGGGTGGATGGCCGACATACTGGTATTCCATGCTGGCGCGCACATCCAGCAACACGGCTTGCGGGTGTTTTTGCAGATACGCCCACGCCTCGGGCGGTGTGGTTTTGCTGATTTCAGCTGTCATCATGGTGCTCCTGTGATTGACCGCAGTGACGGCTGGTAATACCCGTATAATAACGCCATTGACGGGTTCATGCAGGCGGCTGTCACTGTGTGCGGTTTTATGATGGAATAGCCGACTTTGTACGTTAACAGAAAATCTAAGGAAGCTCTGA
>JBBDSJ010000110.1:0-21900 GCA_040905025.1 Gammaproteobacteria bacterium | reverse complement strand
CGGGATGACAATTAAAGGGCTCGGTCGGGATGACAATTAAAGGGCTCGGTCGGGATGACAATTAAAGGGCTCGGCCGGGATGACAGTGGTAGGCCGGTATCCAGTCATAAAAATGTCCTGCGGAATAGTTTAACTGGGCCCCGGCCTGCGCCGGGGCGACGTTTCGACCGGAGTGCGCCACCTATGGTTGTCATTTCGACCGGAGCGCCGTAGGCGCGTAGTGGAGAAATCTTTCCCCCTGCGCTTGTCAGGTCATCACTCTCAGCCAAACAGCTTGTTGATAGCCGACTCCATCCGTTCGAGACCCTGTTTCAGATTATCCATGCTGCAGGCGAACGACAGTCGCAGATAGCCCGGTGCGCCGAAGGCCGAGCCCGGCACAACGGCAACGTTGCCGGTTTCGAGCAGGTATTCGGCGAATTGCAGGTCATCGTTGATATCAGCGGCCTGTTCGATGGCTTCACGGCAGTCCGGAAACACATAAAACGTGCCACCGGCCGGCGCGCAGTTCACGCCCTTGATTTTGTTCAAGCCTTCGACGATGAAATCGTGACGTTTTTTAAATGTCTGATTGCTCTCTTTGACGAAGGTCTGATCGCCCTCGAGTGCGGCCTGGGTCGCGACCTGGGCAATCGATGTTGCATTCGAGGTGCTTTGCGACTGGATTTTTTCCATTGCATCGATAATGGATTTGGCCCCGGCGGCATAACCAATGCGCCAGCCGGTCATCGAGTAAGCCTTGGAGACACCGTTCAACACGATCGTCCGGTCATACAGGGCCGGACAGGCGTTGACGATATTGCGAAATTTATTGTCAGCCCAGAGGATGTGCTCGTAAATGTCATCCGACGCGATCAATACATGTGGATGCTCGATCAGCACTTCACCCAGCGCCGCCAGTTCGGCCTCGGTGTAGTACGCGCCAGTCGGGTTTGACGGGCTGTTCATGACAAACAGGCGAGTCTTCTTGGTGATCGCCGCGTGCAGCTGCTCCGGACTGATCTTGAAGGCCTGCTTGATGCCGGTCTTGATGATAACCGGTTCGGCACCGGCCAGTTTCGCCATGTCCGGATACGAGACCCAGTACGGCGCCGGGATAATAACTTCATCATCCGGATTCAAAACTGCCTGCATCAGGTTGTAAATACTGTGTTTGCAGCCACAGGAAACCAGGATCTGGTCGGCCGTATAGGTCAGATCATTTTCGCGCTGGAATTTCCCGGCGATGGCCTTGCGCAGGCTCGGCATGCCGCTGACGGCGGTGTATTTGGTGAAACCCTTGTGCAGCGCTTCAATCGCCGCATCCTTGATGAACTCGGGGGTATCAAAGTCGGGTTCGCCCGCTGACAGGCTGATGATATCGCGACCGGCGGCCTTTAACTGGCTGGCACGTGCGGAAACGGCGAGCGTGGGGGAGGGTTTGATACTGTTGGCACGCTGCGAAACTTTGTCTTCCAACGTCGTGTCTCCTGACCTGTTGTTGAAATCTGTGGCTGCAAAAAGGCGGGTAATATACTGAATTTTGCGCTGCAAAAACAGAACAAGCTGAAATTAATGTATTGAATGAGTATAGAGTCCTGGCCGCCATTGTGAGGGCTGCGGGTCAGGGAATTCAGAGCTCGTTGTGGCAATATGGTTGTTTGTATACAAGATTTCTCCACTGCGTGCTGCGCACTCCGGTCGAAATGACAGACGGTTGTGTCATCCCGAGCGAGCTACCGGCATTTTGTCATCCGGGTTGGCCCCACTTGCATCTGTCATCCCGAGCGAACGTAGTGAGTCGAGGGATCTTGAAAAGCCGGATTTCTCCGCTCGGTGCTGGTGCACCTCGGTCGAAATGACAAACTTAAGTCATTTACGTTGCTGATGGCGCGGCGGTTGAAACGATATGGCCGGATTTCTCCACTCGGTGCTGGCGCACCTCGGTCGAAATGACAGGCTGTTGTGTCATCTCGACCGGAGCACCGTGTAGCGGTGCGAAGTGGAGAGATCTTAAATGCCGAATAATCCGCTAGAGCCGAAATGAGCGCCTCGCCCGAGTTCAGTTTCCCGGTACAACCCGTTACGATGTTCATATGACCGATAAAGCCTTCAAACTACAGTCGAATTTTCAGCCGGCCGGTGATCAGCCCGAGGCCATCAGTAAACTGATTGGTGGTCTCGGCGATGGCCTGGCGCATCAGACGTTGCTCGGCGTGACCGGCTCCGGCAAGACTTTTACGATTGCCAATGTCATTCAGACCCTGCAGCGGCCGACGCTGGTCATGGCGCCGAACAAAACACTGGCGGCGCAGTTGTATGGCGAGTTTCGTGAGTTCTTTCCGGGCAATGCGGTGGAGTACTTTGTTTCCTATTACGACTACTACCAGCCGGAAGCCTATGTGCCGGCATCGGATACATTCATTGAAAAAGATGCCTCCATCAACGAACACATCGAACAGATGCGGCTGTCGGCGACCAAGGCACTGCTGGAGCGCCCGGATGCGATCATCGTTGCAACCGTGTCGGCCATTTATGGTCTGGGTGATCCGCAATCGTATCTGAAAATGGTGTTGCATCTGGATCGCGGCGAGCCGATGGATCAGCGCGGTTTGCTGCGACGGCTCGCGGCGATGCAGTACACGCGTAATGAAGTTGAACTGCACCGGGCCAATTACCGTGTGCGTGGTGATGTCATTGATATCTACCCGGCCGAATCCGATGGCGAAGCGGTACGGGTGGAATTGTTCGATGATGAAATTGAATCGATCTCGATCTTCGATCCGTTGACCGGTGCCATTTTGCGCAAGGTGCCGCGCATGACGATTCATCCGAAGTCGCATTACGTCACCGGCCGCGAAGTGTTGCTCGATGCGGTTGAACACATCAAGGTCGAACTGAAAGACCGGCTGGAATTTCTGACGGCGAATAACAAGCTGGTGGAAGCACAGCGGCTGGAACAGCGCACCCGCTTCGATATCGAGATGATGCTGGAGATCGGTTACTGCTCCGGTATCGAAAACTATTCCCGCTATCTGTCCGGCCGCGACGCCGGCCAGCCGCCGCCGACGTTATTTGATTACCTGCCACCGAATGCATTGCTGGTGCTTGATGAAAGCCATGTCACCGTGCCACAGATCGGTGCCATGTATCGCGGCGATCGGTCACGCAAGGAAACGCTGGTTGAATATGGCTTCCGGTTGCCCTCAGCGCTCGATAACCGGCCGCTGCGCTTTGAAGAATTCGAGGGTCTGGCACCGCAAACGATCTATGTCTCGGCGACACCGAGACAATATGAACTGGAAAAATCTGCCGGTGATGTGGTCGAGCAGGTCGTGCGGCCGACCGGTCTGATCGATCCGGCCGTCGAAGTCCGGCCTGTAACCACCCAGGTCGATGACTTGCTCTCGGAAATCAAATTACGAGTCGAGGTCAATGAGCGCGTACTGGTCACGACGCTGACCAAACGCATGGCGGAAGACCTGACCGACTATCTGGCCGAACACGGCACACGCGTGCGCTATCTGCATTCGGATATTGATACCGTCGAGCGGGTCGAGATTATTCGTGATCTGCGCCTGGGCGAATTCGACGTGCTGGTCGGCATCAACCTGTTGCGTGAAGGTCTGGACATGCCGGAAGTATCCCTGGTCGCAATCCTGGATGCCGACAAGGAAGGTTTCCTGCGCTCCGGCACGACACTGATTCAGACCATCGGCCGGGCGGCCCGCAATCTCAACGGCAAGGCGATTTTGTACGGCGACAAAATCACGAACTCGATGCGCTTTGCCATTGATGAAACCGACCGCCGGCGTGAAAAACAGGTGGCATTCAATACCGAACATGGCATTACCCCGATCGGGATCACCAAAGCCATTACCGACATCATGGAAGGCGCGTATGCCGCCGCCCAGCATAAGCAGAAAGGCCGCAAGGCGGCGGAAACTGCAGCTGAGTACGAAGTGTTGTCGCCGGAACTGGCGATGAAAAAAATCAAGCAACTCGAAGAGCAGATGTACAGACATGCCCGCGATCTTGAATTCGAAGACGCCGCCCGCATTCGTGATCAGATCCATGAACTGCAGACCCAAGGCCTTGGGCTGCCGAAAACACGGGTGGGGTGAGGATACATTCTTTGAATTTTGCCGTTATGCTAATCCTGTGATGCAGCAACGAATACATTAGACAGCGAATGACTGATCGTTACGATATTTCGAATTCATCAGAAAGTTTATGGCAACCCGGCTCAAACGAGAAGGTGCTTTTGAATCGACTGGCAATTGTCAATACAGAAGACATGGAAAATCTCGAGTTTGATTTATTACTGAGACTGCAGAATCAGTTATTGAACGAGATTGAGATTGACTCCCGTATCCAAAGTGATGATTTGTGTCAGTGGCATCAACGCTGGCTAGGTGAGGTTTATGAATGGGCAGGTAGATATCGTTCTGTTAATTTGTCAATAGGTGATTTTCAGTTTGCAGCTGCATACAGGATTCATGACTTAATGGCACAGTTTGACCGTGATATTATTGGCTCGTATACCCCGTGTGGGTCATTTTCTGATGCAGAGCTGATTGATGCAATATCAATCACTCACGTTGAATTGATAGTTATTCATCCGTTTCGAGATGGCAATGGCCGTTTAGCACGATTGTTGGCAACTGTTATGGCTTTGCAGGCGAACAAGCCATTACTGAATTTTGAGATGATGGCTTCAGATAAAAAGCGTTATATAGGCGCTATTCATGCAGGCCATGACAGGAACTATGAGCCTATGAGGCAGATTTTTGGTGAGATACTTGAGTATTCGCTGGCTGAGAACCGAGATTTTTAGAAAGATTCTGACGCGTAATATAGCTTTTTGAGAGCTTGCCTGTCTCAACAGCAGTGGATGTTGCCACATTCTTTAAAATTGAAATGTGAGCGGATGCCAGCTGAAGGTAGCTGTTTGACGCAGTTAAAGTCTTGTTTTTCATCACACCTATTATAGTTTTATTGGGTTATTTTGCCAAGTTATCATAAAAATAGAAATTGTGGTTGCTGGATTAAGTTCGGCGTTTTTTTCACTATTAATCTGCGCTTTATGCTCTAATTTCTGCCTGGCATAGCTCATACATGGTTTGCAGATTCATCCAGGAATGCGCATCGCCACCAAAATAGCGTGCAAGACGAAAACCGGTATCAGCATTTTGCCCGCAATGTTCACGTACCAGGCCATTGATGCGGGGTGCGGGCACTTTTAATGCTTTCGCCAGTGCATCGACACTTATGCCGAGAGGCTGCTGAAAGTCCTCTCGCATAATTTCGTCGGGATGTACCGTCGCATGCCGTTTTTAATCATAAGGCGTCTCTCTAACTCAAGCCTGCGGATGCCAGCCGGCGTCGGCCCAGAGTTCACCGCCGATGGCTGAGTGCCATAATGAAGCAGATGGCGATCCCACAAGGCCTTGGGCTGCCGAAAACCCGGGTGGGGTGAGTGAGCTCAGCAGTTAAAGGTGAATCTGAATGACTATGCTGCCCGGGATTTTGGCTTCACTTCGTTCTTAATCTGTTTTGCATTTTTAATTTCAGCCTTGCGTAACTCATAGGCTGTTTGCAGGTTCATCCATGAACGCGCATCACCGCCAAAATAACGGGCAAGCCGCATTGCCGTGTCCGCACTCAGCCCGCGCCGTTCACGTACCACATCATTGATGCGGGGCGCAGGCACATGCAAAGCTTTTGCCAATGCATTGACGCTCATGCCAAGCGGTTGTAAGAATTCTTCACGTATAATTTCGCCGGGATGTACCGGTCGCATACCGTTTTTAGTCATTGGGCACCTCTAATTATGGTAGTCCACAATTTCAACCTGATCGGGACCGTCCGGGGTCCAGATAAAGCATATTCTGTACTGCTCATTAATTCGTATGCTGTGCTGTCCGCGCCGGTGGCCTTTCAGGGCTTCAAGTCGATTGCCCGGTGGGGAACGCAAAAACTCCAGGGTCTCTGCTGACTCCAGGAGCATCAATTTTCGTTCGGCCGCGCGCTTGATACCGGAAAAACGCCGACTTTTGCCGGTTTTGAACAAATTTTCGGTACCATGACAGCGAAAACTTTTAATCACGGAATTATTCTATAATGTTTAACGTTAAGCGTCAAACAGGCGTGAATCAAACTATATGGATCAACAACAGGCTTTATGAGCTTGCAAAACACCAGGCTAAAAGAGGGTAGATATCTGATGCATAACTATCGTTTCGAGATGGTAATTGCCGTTTGGCAAGATTGCTGGTGACTATTATGGCTTTGCAGGCGAACAAGCCATTACTGAATTTTGAGATGATGGCTTCAGATAAAAAGCGATATATAGGCGCTATTAATGCAGGCCATGACAGGAACCATGAGCCTATAACTATGAGCCTATGAGGCAGATTTTTGGTGAGATACTTGAGTGTTCGCTGGCTGAGAATCGAAATTTTTAGGCGGATGCCAGCTGAAGGTAGCTGTTTGACGCAGTTAAAGTCTTGCTTTTCATCATACCCATTCTGATCAGCATGGACGGCAAAGGCAGTTGGCGGGACAACGTCTTCGTTGAGCGCCTGTGGCGGTCGGTGAAGTATGAGGAAGTCTACCTGCATGCTTACGAAACGGTCTCGGCGGTGAAAGCCGGGTTGGCCCGATACTTTGACTTTTACAATCATCGGCGTCCGCATTCCAGGCTGGAACGCATGACACCGGATCAGAAATACCAAGCATCGCTGTCACTACCCATGGCAGCTTAACCAATAGGGCGATGCCACTTATAGAATGGGTTTGAGTGTCCGAACAAGTGAGGCCATCTCTCTTGCACTTGCATTTATAACCAGCCTGTGAATATAGTTGAGACTGTGCCATTGAAACAAGGAGGCCGATCATGTCATTCGCCGACCAATACTATACCCAGGAGGTACACGGTCCCTACGAACTCTATGAGCTGGGTGATTTCGAGCTGGAGGAAGGCGGCACCCTTCGTGACTGCAGGCTGGCGTACGCGACCTTCGGTCAACTGAATACGGCCAAGGACAACGCCATTGTTGTTTCTACCTGGTATTCGGGCACCAGCAAGATCATGGAGCAGGTCTATATCGGGCCCGAGCACGCACTGAATCCCGACCACTACTTCATCATTGTGGTCAACCAGCTCGGAGACGGCCTGTCCTCGTCGCCTCATAACACGCCGTTTCCACAGGGCGCGGGCCGCTTTCCTTACGTGCGCATCGCTGACGACGTCCGCGCCCAGCACCAGTTCATCACCGAGCATTTCGGCCTCACCGAACTCGCACTGGTTACCGGCGGCTCCATGGGCGCCCAGCAAACCTATGAATGGGCAGTGCGTTATCCGGACATGGTCAAACGCGCAGCGCCAATCGCCGGGACGGCGAAGAACACCGATCACGACTTCCTGTTCACCGACGCGATCATCGAGGCCATTATCTCGGATCCCGACTTTGCCGGCGGTTTCTATACAGATTCCGCTGCGGTTCATGAGGGCTTGCGCCGGCATGCCAAGATATGGGCCGTGCTCGGCTGGAGTACTGAATTTTTCAAGGTGGAGTTCTGGCGCAAGCTGGGATTTTCCTCGGCGGATGATTTCATGCGCGGTTTCATGGAGCCGTATTTCGTGGCCATGGACCCCAACAATCTGTTGCGCATGGCCTGGAAATGGCAGCGGGGGGATGTCAGCAGACATACCGGCGGTGACCTGCAGGCGGCGCTGAACCGCATCAAGGCCAAGGTCTATGTCATGCCGATCGACGAAGACATGTTTTTCCCGCCACGGGACTGCGAGGCCGAACAACACCTGATACCTGACAGCGAATACCGTGTCATCCAGAGCGTATGCGGTCATCTGGCATTGTTCGGTGTCGATCCGGATTATATCGGCCAGGTTGACCACCACCTGTCGGAGTTGCTGGCCACGCCGGTGTGAACTGGGAACAAGTCTGACCGCGAAGTCGCTGTCACCCCGGGCAGGCCTCCTCCGTCGCCCCGGCGAAACAGACTGTGTAAAAACACAGGCTGTTTTTCAGATTCTTCGTCACCCATCCGGTCAAATACCCTTGAGACAAAAAAGCCTGAATGGCTCAGTTCGCCATCCGTGGCTGAGAATCGTGATTTTTAAAAAGATTCTCCGGTCGCATGCCGTTTTTAATCAAGGTAATTCCTAACCAAATCGGACCAGATTTATACTGGTCTGATAAGGTATCTCTCTAACTCAAGCCTGCGGATGTCAGCCGGCATCGGCCCAGAGTTCACCGCTGATGGCCGAGTTGGCAATCATGAAACAAATGGCGTTCAATATTGAACATGGCATTACCCCGATCGGGATCACCAAAGCCAGCACCGACATCATGGAAGGCGCGTATGCCGCCGCCCAGCACAAGCAGAAAGGCCGCAAGGTGGTGGAAACTGCAGCTGAGTACGAAGTGCTGTCACCGGAACTGGCGATGAAAAAAATCAAACAACTCGAAGAGCAGATGTACAAACATGCTCGCGATCTCGAATTCGAGGACGCCGCCCGCATTCGTGATCAGATCCATGAACTGCAGACCCAAGGCCTTGGGCTGCCAAAAACGCGGGTGGGGTGAGTGAGCTCAGCAGTTAAAGGTGAATCTGAATGACTATGCTGCCCGGGATTTTGGCTTCACTTCGTTCTTAATCTGTTTTGCATTTTTAATTTCAGCCTTGCGTAACTCATAGTCTGTTTACAGGTTGTCCATCAACGCGCATTTCCCCTTTTTATTCATTAGATATCTTCTCTGGCTACGTCAATGCTGTATGCATAAGCGACTGCCCATGAATTTTGTCAGTGAAGGGATGTAGCGGTTCCGGGGCTGACGCTGGAATACCGTCAGATTTTTCCTGTTCCATGGCCTGCCTGTATAAACGGTATTGTAACAATTCAGAGGGAAAAGCATCTGTAGTTATACAGGCAGAAATAAGCCGTTCAGGATGGCGGTTATGATTGTGACAATTCTGTTTAACTATAAACAGGAGGCATTTTATGACTATGACCAAGCACACCCTCATATTTCTGGTGGCAAGCGTATTTGCATTGCCGCTGCTTGCATTAACACCGGCAACCGCTGAAGCACGTTATGGCTACGGTGGTCATATTTCAGTAGGTTATGGCCATCACGGCGGTCATTATCGTGGCCATCACGGCGGTCATTATCGTGGCTATTACCGGCATGGTTACCGCAGCCATTCCCGGCATGGTTATTCGCCGCGCTATCATCACCGCTCACGCTACTATTCCCGCGGCTACCGTTCATATGGTTACCGGCCCGGCTATCGCTCGTATGGCTACCATGGCAGCCATAGCCCGTTATACAAGTTGCTGGCAGCGCCGGCCTACCTGGCTTATGGCATATTGAAAACTCCTGCCGTGATTATTGACAGCCTGACTGGCTCCTCGCATGGCCATTCGAGCAGTACGCATGCGCCGGCGACGACAGCTACTCAGGGCAATAACAATTCAAATGCCTCATCTTCCCGGTCTGAATCTGTGGAACCCTTGCTTGATAATGCAGCCTGGAATGCTCTGGCACAGGGTCAGCATTCTGCTGCTTTAAGCATGTTTGGCCAGCAGGCTCAGGCGAATCCACGTAAAGGTGAACCCAAAATTGGTTACGCCCTGGCCATTGCCGGTCGCGGGGATCTGGATGATGGTATTTGGGCAATGCGGCGTATGTTGCAATATGACATTAATGCCCTGCATTACCTTGAGTTCGAGGGCTCACTAAGACGCCAGGTAGAAACCTTGCTTGCACGTTATGAGTCACATTATGCGCCCAGTGCCACTGCAGAAAATTATGCAGGTGATGCAGCTATGATGATAGCCACACTGAATTATCTGCTCGGTGATCATGAAACTGCGCAGCGGGTCGTGACGACAGCTCGTGCCGAAGATGATGACCAGGCGTTAGTTTGGCTCGATGAATTTTTGCAGCAAGTCAATACCAATAGCTGATATGCCTTGTCTGCAGATAAAATAAGCGGCAAGCAGTTATATAACCGCATATACAAGCATTGCTGTGTTGTTCACGGAGTCTTATTAATTTTTTTGACCGGCAGACCTTATTGCCACAGGAGTTGAACATGCGTGCAGGTAATCGGCTTGATGTGTTTGATGGATCAGAATTGCTGTTCCACATCAACGATGTAGGGTTGAGCAGGCCGTTTGCCTGGCTTTTGGCAGGCTGGGATGATCTGCGCCATAGTTGGCCTGCCAGTCTCGCTCATGGATTGCTGGTTTCCGCGCTGGGCATGGTCATTTTGCTGTTTGCCTCGACGCATATCTATTACGTAATGGCAGCAGTTTCAGGTTTCCTGCTGCTAGGGCCAGTCATGGCAACGGGGTTGTGTGAATTATCGCGTCGCCGGGCACTGGGTGAATCCATCAGTTTTGATGATTCATTGAGCGGGATGAACCGGAATCGAGATTCATTCAGATTATTTGCCGCTACCTTGCTCGGTTTCAGTTTGTTGTGGTTTCTGCTTTCGGGCTTAATTCTGGAGGTCTTGTTCGGGCAGGTCACGCCGACGATTGCCGAGACACTCTGGAGCGGTTTTCTCGATATCATTACGCCCACACAACTGCTGATTTACCTGTTGACAGGCGGCATTCTGGCGTGTCTGGTTTTCGTTTATTCAGTTGTTTCAGTACCCGCCATGCTGGATCGTCCAATTTCGGCAATGACAGCCATGAAGATGAGTGTCCGCACGGTTATTGTCAATTTCCGCACCATGCTGATTTGGTCTGCGTTGATCGTGATATTGACCGCGGTAGGATTTATGACGCTGTTACTGGGCTTTGTCGTGATCTATCCGTTGCTGGGTCATGCCACCTGGCATGCTTATAAGGATATTGTACGATGATTGTGTAGTCGACACCCATACAGTCGACTCAAACACGGTATGGATACCGTGTTTGAGGTTAACAGGTGGAATATTGAATTATGCCTGCGGATGCCAGCCGGCATCGGCCCAGAGTTCACCGCTGATGGCCGAGTTGGCAATCATGAAACAAATGGCATCGGCAATTTCTTCGGGCCGGATCAGGCGATTGAGCTGGGTAAACGGCAGTATGTATTTGTTGATGTACTCCTCGCCAAGCGTACGCACCATCGGTGTGTCGGTAAAGCCGGGATGAATTACACCACTGCGCACGCCATGAAAAATCGCTTCCTTGGTCAGTGTCGAGGCCACGCCTTCAAGCCCGGCCTTGGTGCTGGCATACGAAATCTGGCCCTTGTTGCCCTGCGATGAGACCGAGCCGATGAAGATGACGGTGCCCTGGACGCGTTCATCCGGCTGCCATTTCTTTAACCCCTGACTGGCGCGATCCTCGGCAATCCGTGCGACCATCTCCAGTGCCCAATACGTGGGCGCAAGTAAATTGACTTCCAGCACCTGGCGAAATTTATCAACGCTGTAAATTTCAGCCTTGCCGGTGTCCTTGTCCATTTTGACTGCCAGCGCATCACGGGTGATACCGGCGGCCGGAATGCACATGCTGACGATGCCATGATCCGCGCTCACTTGGTCATACACCTGACGGCGGAATTCTTCATTCGTTACATCGCCCTGAAAGGCATACGCAACCGCACTGCCATGCGCCTTGTTGATTTCTTCGGCGGCCGTCTTGACCGCATCGGTCATGTCGACCAGAGCTACAGCTTTTACGCCACGATTGGTCAGCTCGGTGGCAACGGCCTGACCAATCCCGCTGGCAGCGCCTGTGACTAAAGCGACTTTGTCTTTGATTTCCATAGTGTCTGTCTCCTGATTATGCTGAGGCTTGCATGCAAGCGTCTTGCTTGCGGCAAAAGACGCTATTCTAGACGGAAACAGCCATGATGGAACCGCCGATTTGTGATAATGGAATCAAAAGCGGCAGCAAAAATAAATACCCTCCCCCAGGTCGAGGGCTGGGGTGGGGGTGTATTATTCCTGCAAAAAACCGGGTTTTTTGCTAAAAGTTTTCGCCCCCTTCCTCTAACCCTACGAGCGGAGGGGGAATAAATCCTGAGACCGCCTATAATTTTTCTATCTGATTGAGGTCATAGCACTATGTTTTCCGTGTTGCGTAAAAAGACGGCTTTGCCCGAACCGGCCGATGCATTGCCCGGACGGGCACAATCCATGCCGGTTAATGGGCGCCATTTTGTGCTGGGGACGCCGTTGCAGCCCCCGTTTCCGGAGCAGTGCGAGCAAATCGTGTTCGGGCTGGGTTGCTTCTGGGGTGCTGAACGCAAGTTCTGGCAGCTCGATGGGGTTTATACGACAGCGGTCGGCTATGCCGGCGGTTATACCCCGAATCCTACCTATGAAGAAGTCTGCAGCGGCCGCACCGGGCACACGGAAGCGGTGCTGGTGGTATTTGATCCTGGCAAGACAGGTTTGGCCGAAGTACTGAAAGTTTTCTGGGAGTCGCATGATCCGACCCAGGGCATGCGCCAGGGCAATGATGTTGGTACGCAATACCGATCTGCGATTTACACCACATCGTCAACACAACAGGACATCGTCGAACAATCGCGCGCGGCATATAACGCCGCCTTGAACAAGGCCGGTTTTGGCGCGATCACGACCGAGATCAAACCACTGACTGCGTTTTACTATGCCGAGGATTATCACCAGCAGTATCTGGCCAAAAATCCAGGTGGTTATTGCGGACTTGGTGGTACCGGCGTGGCTTGCGGAAGCTGACTGAAGGTGGCGCCATGCTAGATACGCTCCTGGCTCATGAGCTGTTGATTCGAGGGGGCTTCTTCGGCCTTGTCCTGCTGATGATGGCGCTGTGGGAAATCGCCGCCAAGCGACGGCCCCAGAGCGTTCATCGTCGCCAGCGCTGGCCAGCCAACCTGTCGATCGTCGTCCTCGACACCCTGGCGGTGCGCCTGGTTTTTCCGCTAGCCGCTGTCGGTGCTGCTCTGGTTGCCGCCGAACAGAGCTGGGGGCTTTTTAACCTGACCGCAGTACCGATGTGGCTGGCCGTAGTCGCTTCCGTGGTTGTGCTGGACTTGGCCATCTATTTTCAGCACCGCCTCTTCCATGCTGTCCCCTGGCTCTGGCGGCTGCACCGCATGCATCACGCGGATCTGGAGTTTGATGTCACGACGGGGCTGCGCTTTCATCCTCTGGAGATCCTGATCTCGATGGCCATCAAGCTCGCCGTGGTGACCTTGCTCGGGGCACCGGCGGTGGCAGTGCTGATCTTCGAGGTGCTGCTCAATGCCACCGCAATGTTCAACCATAGCAATGTCCGTCTGCCGGGCAAGATCGACCGCTGGCTACGCCTGCTCGTGGTCACGCCGGATATGCACCGTGTCCACCATTCCATCGTCCGTCGGGAAACCGACAGCAACTTCGGCTTCAACCTGCCCTGGTGGGATCGGCTGTTCGGCACCTACAAAGATCAGCCTGCCGCCGGGCATCACGGCATGACGATCGGCATCGAGGAATTCAGGGAATCGCGGGATTTGCGACTGGATCGCATGCTGCTCCAGCCCTTTGTGAACCCTCGGCGGAACGGTCAGCAACAGCCTCTTTGAGGTTGTTACTTACCCAGTCCAGCAGCGAAAGCTCCGAGCTTGCCAACCATAAAATCCGGGCAGGGCAAAGCGTGATCATGAAGTGGTAAAAGACCGCATACACCACTTAATCCGGATATCCAGGATTTGTTGATAGCACGTCCTGCGGGATCATTTGACTTTGCCCCGGCCTGCGCCGGGGCAAAGTGAACTATCGTACCTGAGCGGCTATCATGTCGATTCATGACTCGGGATAGATATTTATGACCAGCGCCGTAAGCGATCCTTTGAAAATCGAAGACTACCGTATCCAGCAGGAGCCGTACTATGCGCCGCAGGGTGACGAGGTCGCCGTGTTCGAGGCAGCCTGGCGCAATCAGTTACCGGTGTTATTGAAAGGGCCAACCGGTTGCGGCAAGACCCGGTTCATGGAGTACATGAGCTGGAAACTGCAACGCTCACTGGTGACGGTGTCCTGTCATGATGATCTGACTGCCGCCGATCTGGTCGGCCGGTTTCTGGTCAAGGGCGGTGAAACCGTCTGGGTCGACGGACCACTGACGCGCGCCGTGCGGGCCGGCAGCCTGTGCTATCTGGACGAAATCGTCGAAGCGCGCAAGGACACGACGGTCGTGATCCATCCGTTGTGCGATGACCGACGTCTGTTGCCGATCGATAAACTGGGTGAAGTGGTGCCGGCCGCGCCCGAGTTCAATCTGACCCTGTCCTACAACCCCGGTTATCAGAGTGTGCTGAAAGATTTGAAACAGAGCACGCGCCAGCGTTTTGTTGCACTGGAATTTGATTACCCGGCGGCGCATGTTGAAGCGGAAATCGTCAGCCAGGAAAGTGGTGTCGATGCAGCGCTGGCCGCACGGCTGGTACAACTCGCACACATGACTCGTAATCTCAAAGGCAACGGCCTCGATGAGGGCGCCAGTACCCGCTTGCTGGTCAATGCCGGCAAACTTATTCATGCCGGTATCGCACCGCCGGTCGCCTGTCAGCATGCCATCGTTGAGGCGCTCACGGATGATGCCGATATGTTGACCGCGGTGCAGGATCTGGTTAATTCAATATACGGGTGAGTACTGATCCAGCAATATTAAGCGTTGAGAAAATCCATCTACTGACAGGATACGGGAATGTGACTAAACGCGGTTGTAGCAAGAATTTCCCCAGCTTTAGTTAGGGAAATTTATGTCTATTGACAAGTGACAGACGACACTTTATACTTTTCGAGTGATCAAGTCGTTTAGACATCGCGGACTGAAAGCGCTTTACACCGGCAAATCAACCAAGCTATTGGCTCCTGATCATCTGGATAAACTTCTTGATGTGCTTACTGTACTGGATCGTAGCCGAATACCTGAAGACATGAATTTGCCAGGATTCAGGCTGCATTCCTTGAAAGGTAAATTGAAAGGGTATTGGGCAGTATCAATATCGGGTAACTGGCGCGTGATATTTCAGTTCGATGAAGGTCATGCGATTAATGTTGACTACATTGATTATCATTAATGAGGTAAACCATCATGGCTATCCATCACCCATCACATCCCGGCGGCATTGTCCGCAGACAGTGTATTGAGCCGCTGGGTCTTACAGTCACTGAAGCTGCCAAAGGACTGGGTGTGACCCGTCAGGCGTTGTCCGATATTGTCAATGAAAAAGCCGGAATTTCTGTAGATATGGCATTCAGACTTTCCAAGGCCTTTGGCTCAACTCCGGAAACGTGGTTGGGTATGCAAATGGCCTATGATCTATGGCAAGCTCGGGATAAAATCAACACGGTACACGTTAATAAATTCGAGTTGGCTTGAAATTAAAATTCCCGTCTTAATCGTTACTTCATATTGATGGATCCCGATTCCCGCTGGATTCTTGAACAAATGGTCGCGCACCGGCCAGCGCGGGCGCAATCTGATCCCGCGCAACGACTGCTGGCCTTTCTGCCGTCGGCAGATGGTGCCGAGCGACTGGCCGCCTTACCCGCACTGGCACAACGTTTTATCCAGCGTTGGCTGGACACAATAGTCCGTATTGATCCCGAACTTGCCCGTATTTATGCACAGCATGTGCTGGATGCGTTTGATCTGATGCCGCAGGCCGGTGTTGAGCAGTGGCTGATCAAGGCGATGGATGCCTATGACAAACGCGGCCTCGGTGTTGCCGTGGCGGTGTTTGAAAATCTGCCGGCGTTTGCCCATGACTATGCTGAACATCAGCTCGAAGCCCGTCTCGATACCGAACAGAAAGTATTGCAGACGCTAATCCTCGGGTTGGGTGGCCGGCCATTGAGTATCAGCGCGGGCGAGCATATCTATACCGACACCGATCACATCTATTTGCCAAAGCATCTGAAAACGTTTCACACGCAGGCGCGTAATCGCGATCTGTATCGGGCGATGGCGGTGTTTTTGTGGGCGCAGAATGTCTATGGCTGTTGGCGTGTCACGGTGCTGAATAAACTGTTGCAAAGGCCGGCCAGTGACTGGCCGATCTATGCCGCTTTGGAACGTGTGCGTATAGAAGCCTGCCTGCAACGCGATCTGCCGGGACTGGCGCGGTTGCTCGCGAGTTTCAGGGATGAAACGCAAACGTTGACCGGTGTCTGGCAAGCTGCCACGGCGCATTTGCAGCAAGCCACGACGACTGCGATGGTTTCTTTGCAGTGGCTGGACCGGCTGACGGCCAGTGACGTCCCGGCGCCGCCGTGTTATCAGGGTGAGTGTTATCCGCAGCGTGTTGCCACGGCGCAGCAACAACGCCTGCAACGTGAACAGCGGCGTTTGCAGCAAGCGCTGCTCGAATTGCAACCGTTGTTGGATGCCGGTATGTCGAATGCAACACAAGGATCCGGTGGTGTGTTTACGCTGGCGCCGGCACAGACAGGCAATGTCGAGCAAACGGATCCCACCCCGGCATTGGTGTACGGCGGACAAGTGGTTAGTGCGCCGCTGGAGATCCGGCAATTACTGATTTCATTGCAGCAGGATCTGGGTACGCTGACGCATACAGCGCTGGTGGCCGGGGCAGGGGATGCGTATGACGCGGCGGCCGGGAGTGATGCCATCAGCAGTGACACAACGCTGCCAGCCGATTCATTGCATTATGCCGATGGCGCGTTGCTGTACCCGGAATGGGATTATCAGCGCCAGCGCTATCGTGATAATTATTGCGTGCTGCGCGAGCATACCGTGCCGGCTGCTGATCCGGCATTTGTGCGGCAGACATTGCAGAAATACCGTGGCCCCCTGCAATCAATCAAACGCAGTTTTGAAGCGGTGCTGGACGAGGACTTGCGCCTGCGCCGGCAGGCCGACGGTGATGACATTGATATCGATGCGCTGGTGGCTGCCCGGGCGGATCAGCTGCGTGGCATTGAAACAGGTGAGCACTTCTATATCCAGCGCCAGCGCCGGCGGCGTAACGTGGCCGTCATGCTGATGGTCGACATGAGTGGGTCGACCCGCGGCTGGGTGAATATGGCCGAGCGGGAAGCGCTGGTTTTGCTGTGTGAGGCGCTGGAAACCCTGGGTGATCGCTATGCCATTTACGGGTTTTCCGGGCGTACGCATAATCGCTGCGCGATATACCACATCAAACGTTTTGATGAAGGCTATAGTCAGGCGGTGCGGGCCCGTATCAGTGGTATACAACCGCAAACGTATACACGCATGGGCGTGGCGATCCGCCACCTGACCCGGCAATTGCGCAAGGTGCCGGCCCGTACCCGCTTGCTGGTCACGCTGTCGGATGGCAAGCCGGAAGATTACGGCAGTTACCGCGGCTTGTATGGTATCGAGGATACGCGCCGGGCATTGCTGGAAGCCCGCCGCGATGCGATACATGCCTTCTGCATTACCATCGACAGTGAAGGTGGTGATTACCTGCCACATATGTATGGCGCCGCCAACTATGCCGTGATTGATAACGTACGTAAACTGCCATTGAAAGTCGCCGATATTTACCGCCGACTGACCACTTGAGACTGGTTTTATGAGGGCGCTTTTCTTTGTTCAAAAGCCGTCTACACTCAAGCACAAATAATGATTGCATTGCGCCGTGATTTCGCTATATTGCGCGCCGACTCCTCGACCGGCGGCCGAAGCTGAGCGCCAACCCACCTGGTTGGTTTAGATGTCCGCCTTCCTTCCTCCGGCAGCCCCTGCCAGGGAGTTATTCGCATGGCCAGTAAAGAACTGATCAAGGAACGCCGTCCGCGCAGCAAACGCCCGCGTGCCCGGACACTGGGCCCGGTTGCCGATCTGGAAAACCATCTGCCATCGGAATGGTGGAAGGAGTTATTTGATTCGCTTTACCTGCGCACCGATGGTGATGTGGTTGAAAACGATATCAACACGGTGACCGAAATTGATGTGCTGATTCAAAATACCGGTATCAAGCCGGCTGATCGTATACTCGATTTATGTTGTGGCCAGGGCCGGCACTGTCTGGAACTGGCCCGACGCGGTTTCAAATACATTACCGGCATTGACCGATCCCGCTACCTGATCCGGCTGGCCAAGCGCCGCGCCCGCAAGCAGGGATTTGATATCAGTTTTCATGAAGGTGATGCGCGCAAGTTGCGGCTGGCCGATGACAGTCTGGACTGTGTCATGATCATGGGTAACTCGTTTGGTTACTTTGATGTAGAAGAAGCCGATGCGCGCGTGTTACTGGAAATTAAAGACGTCCTGCGCAGTGGTGGCACGCTGGCACTGGATCTTACCGATGGCGACTGGATGCGTGAGCATTTTGAACCACGCTCATGGGAATGGATCGACCAGAATTATTTTGTCTGTCGCGAACGGTCGCTGGCTGCCGACGGCCAGCGTTTGATTTCACGAGAAGTGGTGGTACATGCCGAACGCGGCGTGATCGCCGATCAGTTTTATGCCGAGCGCCTGTATTCGCGTGAGCGTATTCAGGGGCTGCTGCAACATGTCGGCTTTGAAACCACGCGTATTCACGACAACATTCGGGCCGAGTCGGATCGTAATCAGGATCTGGGTATGATGGGCAACCGCATCTTTATCACCACGCGGGCGCCGCGCAAGGCCGCCGTGCAACCGATCAAAAGCCGCAAGCAGACCGACGTCACCGTATTGCTCGGTGATCCGCGCCTGCCGGATCCGGTCAAGAAGGGCGGTCAGTTCAATCCCGAAGACATTGATACCGTCAACCGGCTCAAGGATGCGCTGGCAGAAGTCAGTGGCTACCGGTTTCGTTATCTCGACAACCATGCCGTGATGATGGATGAACTCAGCAAAAATGCGCCGGCGTTTGTCTTCAACTTGTGCGATGAAGGCTATAACAATGATGCCTTCAAGGAACTGCATGTCCCGGCGTTACTGGAAATGCTGGATGTGCCGTATACCGGTGGCGCGCCGGCGTGTCTGGCACACTGCTATGACAAGGCGCTGGTGCGGGCGGTGGCGGAAAGCCTCGACATTCCGGTGCCGCTGGAAACCTATGTAAAGCCCTCGGATCAATCCGCGACATTGCCATCCATATTCCCGGCGATATTGAAACCGAACTTTGGTGATTCCAGTATCGGTATTACGCAAAACGCCGTGGTGAGTTCACCGGTAGAACTGATGAGCTATTTGTCAAAACTGCACGAGACGTTGCCGAACCGGCCCATTCTGGTGCAGGAGTTTTTGTCCGGCAATGAATACAGTGTCAGTCTGATCGGTAATCCGGAGCAGGGCTTTCGTTATCTGCCGATCCTTGAAGTGGACTACAGCAATCTCGACCCAATGTTGCCACGCATTCTCGGCTATGAATCGAAGTGGTTGCCGGACTCACCGTACTGGACCGAGATCCAGTACAAGGAAACCGAACTGCCGGAAAGCCAGCAGCGGTTAATGCTCGAGTATTCCGGCAAGTTGTTTGAACGCCTCGGTTGCCGCGATTATGCACGCGTTGATTTCCGTGCCGATGCCGACGGTAATATCAAGCTGCTGGAGATGAACCCGAATCCGGGCTGGTGCTGGGACGGCAAACTGAACCTGATGGCGGAGTACGGCGGCATGCGCTATTCAGAATTATTGCAGGCGATCCTGGATGCGGCCGCCGATCGGATACTGCAGGTGCAGCGTAACGAGGATAAAACACGCCAGCTGGCGGATGCTGGCGCCGTAAGTGCGTGAGTCATGGCAGATAGTATGATTTACTGGCTGATATGATTGTCAAACTGAGTCATGGATCGTTAGCGTCATGAAGCTTGTGGAATTGAAAAATATTTTCGGCCAATTAAATTCAGTTGGCGTGCGTTATATCGTGGTGGGCGGCTTAGCTGTGGTGGCACAGGGATATCCACGCATGACTCATGATTTGGATATTGTCATCAAGCTGGAATCAGACGATATGACAGGTTTATGGGGCGTGTTGACGGCTATCGGTTATGTGCCCTCTGTGCCCGTAACACTCGCAGAGTTTATTGATGAGAACAATCGGCGCGCATGGCAAACTGATAAAAATATGCAGGTATTGCATTTCCAGCATCCGGAATGGCCATTTGCCGGTGTCGATGTTTTTATACAGGAGCCGTTCGATTTCGATACAGAGTATCAAGCCTGTCCCAATGAAGAAATTGCACCAGGATTGAGTATCCGTTATGCCCGGATAGAAACATTGATTGCCATGAAATCCAATACTGGGCGCGCGAAGGATGCTGATGACATTGAGAACCTGAAACTGTTGTTGGGATCACAGAAGTAATGGATAAATCAAACCCGGAACAAATGAACGGCTACGCCGCTGCACGGCTTGCACTAATGCAGGAGTTTCGTTCTCGATCGCTCGAACAGCGATTCGCTGCGGTGGAAGACATGATAGAACTGACTGATGCTATTCTGGATGAACGTCGTCGTAACGGCAAGAAGATCATCAGCCATCCGACCGAAGAGAGTGAATGGTAGCGCTACATCTGCTGACGGTAATATCAAGCTGCTGGAGATGAACCCGAATCCGGGCTGGTGCTGGGACGGCAAACTGAACCTGATGGCGGAGTACGGCGGCATGCGCTATTCAGAATTATTGCAGGCGATCCTGGATGCGGCCGCCGAGCGTATTTTGCAGGGCCAACGGGCGGTTGAAAAAGACAAGCTAATGGCTGCGCTGTGATGCGGTTTTGATGTTGTGGCTTGACTCATGCAATGCATAAAACCATAATGAAACCATTATGGTTTATTGTATTTTTGCGGAGGTATTGAATGCCAAGCTCCATTACTCTCAAGAATATTCCTGATGATGTTTACAGTCGCCTCAAGGCAACGGCTGAATTGCATCATCGTAGTATAAATAGTGAAATCATTGTTTGTCTGGAACGTGTATTAATGCCGCAGCAATTATCGCCCGCAGAGTTTATCAGCCGGGCGCGCGAATTACGCTCCAGGTTGCCGAAGCAAAAATTCAAATGCGCTGACATCGCTGCTGCGATTCAACAGGGACGGTCGTGATTGTTGTTGATACGAATATTCTGGCGTATTTATATTTACCCACTGTCAACACAGCGCAAGCAGAGTCGTTGTTACAAAACGATCCGGAATGGTTGGCTCCGTTGCTATGGCGTAGCGAGTTTCGCAATTTACTTGCGCTGTATCTGCGTAACAAAGATATGGACTTTGCTCAGGCCTGCGAAATTCAGGCAGAAGCGGAAACATTATTGGCGGGTAATGAATATGCAGTAGATTCCTATAGCGTTTTGCAGTTGACGCTTGAAAGCCGGTGCTCCGCTTATGATTGTGAATATGTCGGGTTGGCAAAAAAACTGGGGATCCCACTGGTTACCAATGACAGGAAAGTGCTCAAAGCTTTTCCCGATATAGCGGTTTCATTGAAGACAGTAACCTGCCGCGATCATCACTGACCAAACTATTCTAGCGTTTTTAGACAGGTTTGATCCCAAATGCCATGACCGCCATGCCCGGAAAAACCACCGATGAATCTGCATGACCGAGCACGATACCATTGGTGTTGGCATGCAATGTTTCCTGGGCCTTGCCGAAGGCATTGTAGATGCGTGCAAACGGCTGGCCAGATTTGACTGATGCGCCGGGCTTGACCAGAAAGCGGATGATACCGCTGGTCGAACTCAACGGTTGGTCACTGTAGGTATAAATGCCGCGGCTGGCATTTTCCAGCAGGGGATATTCGTAACTGCCGGTGGCCGGCATGCTGACCAGGCCGAGTTCACTCAGCATGTTCCAGACACTGCGCACACCGACGTCAATATTTTTCTCATTCACGACATAGGACTCCCCCATCTCCAGTGTCAGGGCAGGGATCCCATGGGCGATCAAACTGTAGCTGAGCGTGTTACGGACAATCTGTTCTTCACGGATCATTA
>JBBDSJ010000109.1:0-3691 GCA_040905025.1 Gammaproteobacteria bacterium | reverse complement strand
AGTAATAATCGGTTCTTCGTCTGGGTGGCAGGGGATAATAATCCAGGTCTTTGTCTGGATGGGGGAGGAATAATAATCCAGTCCTTTGTGGAGGTAATAATCATCTAGATGGTCTTTTACAGTGTCAGCGCCTGGCACTTCCTGGTTCATTCAGTCCCTCTTTCTTGGAAGCGATTTCAAAATAAATCCCCTCTTCATGGCTTCACGGTATTAGCGTCTGGTAACCTCTTATTTATGCAGTCGCCTGATTTATGCAGTCGCCTGATTTTTGGAAGTGACATCAAAATAAATCCCCTCCCCCTTCCAGGGGGAGGGTTAGGGTGGGGGTAGATTGTTTTTGTGAAGTCGGGCGCTTAATTGAAATTTCGCCCTTCGCCATAAATCATGCAGATGGAGACACACAACTTTATACTGCTGCTATATTCTTTTCAGCATGAATTCGTAATACAGGTCTTTTGGATAAACAGACTGCAGCCGCTTGAATAACTGCTTCGCAGTTTCAATTTCACCTTTCTCCAGTGCTGTAATCGCTTTTTTATGCATCTCCAGCTTCGATTGAACTGCCGGCTCAATGCCTGTCAGCAAGACCACTGGTTCAAAGATACTTGTTTTGTTGTGCTTTCCACGGACTCTGACTTCATCCAGTAGTCTGAAGGCGACATCAGTTACGAGCACTTTTGTACTTTGACTAACAATGATTGGCACAAGGTAATCGCGCGTCAACCCCTGCAGTCGTGAAGCAATATTGACTGCGTCACCAATCACGGTATAGGAGATCCGGAATTCCGAGCCCATATTGCCCACATTTACCAGCCCTGTGTTTATGCCAATACACATTTCAGGCGCCGGCCAGCCGCGCCGTTTGAAATCTTCGATTAACCGGCGGCTTTCAGTTTGCATATCAAAAGCGGCATGAACGGCGCGACTGGCATGATCCGGTTGGGCCAGAGGTGCGCCCCAGAACGCCATGATTGAATCGCCAATATACTTGTCTATAGTGGCACCGTGTTTATGCAGAATTCTTGACATCGCCGTGAAATATTCATTCAGCAATATCGTGAGCTGCTTTGGATTCAGCTCTTCAGCGACGCCGGAAAAATTCTTCAGGTCGCAAAACATGATTGTTAATTCACGGGCTTCACCATCAAGTGTAATTTGATCCGGGTTCCGGCAAATTTCGTTGACAACATCCGGCGGCACATAATGACGAAATGTATTGAGGATAGCTTGCTTGCTACGGGTTTCATCAAAATAGGCGATCAGCACATTCAACACGAACAACACCAGAATCGTAAATAACTGGTATTCAATTGGCAGTTCATTGCTGTAGGCAATATTGAGATAACTGCTGTGTGCCGGTGGCAGCACTGCTATAAAAGTCAATAAAGATGCCTGAATGGGGGTCAGCACAGGCAGCAGAAAGCTGAGCGCCAGGCCGGTCAGGATATAGACCATGAACGGAAGACTGGTTAGTGACGTGGTCAGTTCACCCGAAGCAGCAGGCAGGCCCATGCCGATATTGAAGATACCGCTCGCCTGTGCCAGCAGGGCCAGAAACATTGCCAACAGTACAGCGGATTTAAACAGCCTGGCCTTTCGCATCAGGCACGTTTCATTGCAAAGTCCGCAACAGCGGCAGGGTAACTGGATATTTTCATTTTCAGATTATGTTGTGGCTTGCCGGAGGTAGATACCAGTATGGTGTAATATACGCGATTTGGCTGCTGTTGCAGAGTCCGTGACAGGAACTGTCAGGATCGTCAAAATTCTGACAATATTCTGCCAAATACCTGACAGAATCTGCATAAACTACTTTAACTATTGATATATTCTTAAATTAAAACATACAGTTACAATTATGGCACAAACCCTGCTTGGTATATACCAGAGGTAGTAACAGCCACAATGGAGATGTAGGACAATGATGATACTCAAACAAAAACAAACAGGTTTCACGCTGGTCGAAATTGCCATCGTGCTTGTGATTATCGGCCTGCTGCTGGGCGGTATTCTGAAGGGGCAGGAACTGATTAACAGCGCCCGTGTGCGTGCGCTCGCTGACCAAAATTCCGGTATTCAGGCCGCTTATTTTGGTTTTATTGATCGCTACCGAAAGGTGCCTGGTGATATGTTAGCTGCTGATGCCTGCGATGCATTAGGGGCTGATAATTTCTCAGATCCTGCTTATTGCACTACAGTCGTTGGTAATAATAACGGGCGGATAGATACTGATGAAGAAGCACTTAGTACTTGGGCGCAACTTTCCGCCGGTAATTTCATTACTGGTGTTTATCCTGGTTTAGGTACATACGACAATACAACTGCACCTGTTAATCCCTTTCAAGGAGCTGTCAAGTTGATATATTCGACTGACTATAACAGCGGGGATGGTACAGCTGCTACTTCAGCTCGTTTGTCATATTTCTTCGGCACACAGATACCCGTGAATGTTGCTCGTGAGATTGATGTTAAGTTGGATAATGGTATTCCAGGTTCAGGCATTGTGCGTTCATCCACGAATACAACCGTTGGTGATCCTGAATTTTCATCTGCAGGTTGTATTGATGAGGGTATATGGAACATTAATGAGAATGATCCAGATTGTAATGCTGTATATATTTATTAAGTTATGTGGTGATAACAAGAAGGGCTTCTCCTCTGATACTAGCAACTAGACTCGTTGCAGGCCCGCCGCCAAGCGGGCCTTTTTGTTTCTGCTCTCCTGAAACTATCTTCCGGCTTTAAAATATGTCCGATCCGGCACTCAGCTTTAATACTGTCAGAAAACGCTTCTCCGGGCGTGAAGTATTGCGTGGAATCGATCTTGATTTGCAGCCCGGCGAATACCTTGGCTTGGTTGGCCTGAATGGTGCCGGCAAAACAACACTGATCAAATCGCTGCTGGATTTTATTGAATATGACGATGGCGCGATTCGTATCCAGAATGAATCCACAACATTACCCTCAGCCCGCGCACCGTTGGCCTATTTGCCTGAACGTTTCCAGCCACCGCAGTATTTGCGTGGCCGTGAATTCCTGCAGATGATGTGCAAGTTATATGGCGTTGCTTATCGGGAAGATGACATTATCAAGCTGTTAACTGTTCTGGATATGGAAGCCGTTGCTCTGGATAAATCAGTACGCCAGTATTCCAAGGGTATGACGCAGAAACTCGGGCTGGCCGCATGTTTGTATAGCGGTAAATCCATACTCGTGCTGGATGAGCCCATGAGTGGTCTTGACCCGCGCGCACGATTGCAATTCAAACAACATTTGTTATCGCTCAGAAGTAGCGGCCTGAGTCTGTTTTTCAGCACCCATTTGCTTGCAGACGTTGAGGCAATCTGTGATCGGATTGCCATCCTGCATGACGGGCTGATTCGTTTTCTTGGTTCGCCGGCTGAATGCCGTGAGCAATACAGTGCAAGCGACCTCGAAACAGCTTATCTAAATTGTATTTCGGTTACCGATAACCGAAATTAAGGCCGTTATTCGCTTGTTGTAGGAGCCCGGTTTACCGGGCGAAATTTTCTGGCCATGGTTCGCTTGCTAAAGCAAGCTCCTACAACATCCGGCATTGTTTTGTAGGAGCCCGGTTTACCGGGTGATGCCGGCAGCGGTCTTAAATAACAGCCACCCTCCCCCTTCCAGGGGGAGGGTTAGGGTGGGGGTCTTTAAGACATGGAACACA
>JBBDSJ010000108.1:0-22278 GCA_040905025.1 Gammaproteobacteria bacterium | reverse complement strand
GATAATTGTGCCGACCATATGGTTTTCGTAGGAGCCTGCTTTAGCAGGCGAATTAACCCGACGAATAGCGCCAACCACGTTTCGCCTGGCAAGCCAGGCCCTGCAGCAGGCGAATTTTCGACTGCTAGCCACCGCCGCGGCGATAGGTCATATCAAACTTGTCCAGGAATGCGCGGGCTTCCTCATCCGTAAACCCCTTGAACACCAGTGTCACTTCGGTTACCGGTACACGCAGCATCGCAATGCGCCGCTCAGACTCCGGTCCCAGCCGGATTTCAACCTTTTTGTTGCCCGCAGTGGCGATAATGCGATCTTCATCAGAAGACAACTCATAGCCGGGCATGGCATGTGGCAACAGGCGCAAAAAGTCGGCATGCGAAACCGCCATTTCACGGCTACGTTGCATCAATTGTAATGACCACGCTCAACCACCGGCGACCGGCGGCCAGATCGCAAACGCATCACCGTCCTTGAATACCGGCTGATCACGCTGATCCGGGCGCAGGTAAACCCCGTTCAGTAATATCAGATGGGCCTGCTCACGTGGTACGCGGTAACGCTCAATAATTTGATGCGGTGTTGCGGTTTCATCAATTTCGATTTCTGCAGTGTGGCTGTGACTGCCAGCCGGCAGATAGTCGCCCAATGAAGCATACAACTTGAATTTAATATGCAGGGTCATGAAATACTTGCGATTTATAGTACACGCAAAAACGCGAGGAACGAATACCAGTAATGGTTAAAACCACTTCCCTGCCTCGAACGGCAGGGAAAATGACTGCTGTTGTGAATCTGACTTGCGACCTGGGAATCTGTCTATCGCTACAAAATTATTTGCACAATTTGCTTTATTTACTGCTATTTAATCAGACTTTGATAATATCGGCATTATGGCCGATTGACTGGGTCACGCCCAGATAGGCTTCCATAATCCGGGTAGGATCATCCATCAGATGTTTTTTCCATTTACCGAGTGGCAATTCAGTCTGGATCAAGCCGCGCAGGACACCGACATGCTGGGTCAGTCCCAGCGACTGCGCCCCGACCAGCACATCATCCCTGAATTGCAGGCACAGGTAACGATAGCGCTCCGGATCGTGCAATTCCGTGGTTTCACCGCCCTCGACACCCATCCACAAACCGTATGAACTCGAAATCAAGCCCATGGTGTCGAGTACGTTCATATTGACACAGCCCTTGTGCTTGAACTCATGCCCGGCCATGTTCATTGCCGCAATACGGCCATGATCCGCGGCCGTGGGTTGAATCGCCTGGACGGTATATTCACCGGTAGAAAAATCGCGACCCTGACAAACGTCTCCGGCCGCATAGATCCCGGCAATATTACTTTGCAGGCTGTCATTGACCAGTATGCCTTCGTCAGTTTCGATACCGGAACCTTCCAGGAACTGGATATTGGATTTCACGCCGGTCGCTGATATAACGATATCCGCTTTCAGTGTCTCGCCATTGTCCAGATTGACACGCAAACCGCCGCCACCGAGCAACCCACCTTTTTCTATGGATTCTACCTTGGTAGAAGTATGCACGTTGACGCCCTGCTCCAGACACCACTTCTTGATCAGGTTGCCGGAGGTCTGGTTCATCATGCGCGGCACCATGCGATCTTCCATTTCGATCACGGTCAGATTCACACCACGTTTTGCCAGTGCCTCGAGCACAATACAACCGATAAAACCGGCACCCATCAGCACCACATTGGCACCTTTTTGAGCCTTTTTGGCAATATTGCGGCCGTCTTCGAGAGTCCAGCAGGCGTGAATACCGGGTAAATCCATCCCCGGGATTGGTGGCCGGACCGGATGCGAGCCGGTCGCTATCAACAGGCGGTCAAACACCAGTGACTGGCCATTTTCAAGTTTCAGACTTTTGCCTGAAGCATCGATGCTGGCAACGCGTTCGCGCAAGACCTGAATGTTTTTATCCGAGAAATGGCTATTGCTCTTGCGCAGCCAGGTGCCGGACTCATCGATTCTCTTGTTCAACATATACGGCAATGCCATACGCGAGTATGGCGGTTCCGGTTCATCACCGATCAGTGTTACTTCGGCAGCAGGATCCAGTTTGCGCAGGGTTTCGGCGGCAATAACGCCAGCCGGACCTGCACCAATAATGGCATGTTTCATGGTCAACCCCTCTATAGTCCGAGCCGCTTGCGCGTTTCCGGAGTGGGTTGACCTTCAGGTGTCCAGCCACGAACCTGATAATAAAGCGGCAACATCTTGTCGAGTTCATTGACCTTGCCCGTTGCCGGGCCGGTTTTGGCGGCGTCTTTCAATAACCGCTGCGGCAAAGTGTCGTCCTTACCGGTGATACCGGCCTTGCAGTTGTATTCGCGCTCCATGTTCCAGATACGTTCGCCAACCTCGACCAGTTTTTCTGCTGACCAGTCACCTATACAGGCCGCGTCAATCTGTGGAGCGATGTCTTCGAGCGTCCAGGCAAAGGTCGTGAAAACGCACAGCCCGGACGAATCGACCGCCGCTGTGGCGTCCTGAAAGGCTTTTACCAGTTCCGGCTTGCCAGCACTTTCCAGCGGATCGGTTTTCTCCGGAATACCGAGGATCTCGGAGGCTACTGTGTAACCGCGCAAATGGCAGGCACCACGGTTGGACGTCGCGTAGGCAAGCCCCATGCCCTGAATGCCGCGCGGATCATAGGCCGGGAACTCCTGGCTCTTGACCGTCATCGACAACTCCGGATGGCCGTATTTTTCACATAAGCGGCGCGAACCCAGGCCAATATCCTTGCCAAAGCCCTCACCCTTGCTGGTCAGCTCAGTAATCCGGCACAGCGCTTCGGCATTACCAAACTTCAGATCAATACCCCCCGTAGTTTCCTTGTCGATGACGCCCATTTCATACAGCTCCATGGCCGCGGCAACAGTCGCTCCAAATGAAATCGGGTCAAAGCCATCTTCATTGCAGAGGAAATTCACGTAGGTCAATGCATCAAGGTCATCAATCCCGGTGTCCGAACCCAGTGCCCAGGCAGCTTCATATTCGAGTCCACCGGAGGCACCCCAGTACTCGGGCTTGTTTTCGATGCTGAAATGGCCGCGGTCAATCGTGGAAATACGGCCGCAGGCGATGGTGCAGGCAAAACAGCCGGCATTTGTCACCAGATTCGGCTTGCCATCGGATTCACGTGGTTCGTGCATGGCTTCACCGGAAATCTTGCTGGAGCCTTCGAACTGCACTTCACGCATATTGCGGGTCGGCATCGCGCCCACTTCATTGATGACGTTCATTAATACCTGGGTACCGTACTTCGGCAACCCCTGACCCGTCACAGCATTATCATGCAGCACTTTCTTGCCGGCAGTGACTGCTTTCATGAAGCCCATCGGGTCTTTGATATTGCCGACACCGCGGGTACCCCGGATCGCCACCGCCTTGAGGTTTTTTGACGCCATCACAGTACCCACGCCTGAACGCCCGGCCGCACGGTGCAAATCATTAATCACGCCGGCATAAAGATTGCCGGCCTCGGCGGCACGGCCGATTGTCGCCACGCGAATCAGCGGATCCTGGTGTTTTTTATGAATCCATTCGTCAGCCACCCAGACCGACGTGCCCCAGATCTCATCGGCAGGCAATAATTCAGCTTTTTCGTTTTCCAGATACAGGTAAACCGGTTTTGGTGATTTGCCCTCGAAAATCAGCATGTCCCAGCCGGCCGACTTGAGCTCGGCACCGAGGAAACCACCCGAGTTCGAGCAGGCAATACAGCCGGTGAGCGGGCTTTTCGTGACAATCGAATAACGCCCACCCGTGGAAGCCATCGTCCCGGTCAAGGGCCCGGTGGTCATGATGAATTTGTTGTCGGGACCAAGCGCATCGCAGGCCGGGTCGGTTTCCTCGACCAGGTATTTGCTTGCCAGGCCACGCTGGCCGAGATAGTCCCTGGCCCAGTCCATATTCAGCGGTTCTTCCTGAATGCTGCCTTTGGTCAGATTGATTCGCAGTACTTTTTTAGTCCACGCCATGATTCATACCTCCAGGTCAGTGGCCAGCGCCAAGATTTGCACTCTTGGCAGCATGGGCGCGCATTCTTTCATAACCGGTCTGATCCGCGTCGACGTAGGTGATCGCGTCGGTCGGACAGGCTTTAGCACATTCCGGCTCACCCTGGCACAAGTCACATTTGTGTACGATGCCGGCATCCTGATCGTAGTTGACAGTGCCGAACGGGCAGGCAATCGTGCAAACCTTGCAGCCTACGCACTTGTCTGCCAGAACGTCTTTGGACCCGGTGGCCTCGTTGTAAACAATGGCCTCGACCGGACAGGCGTGCATGCACCAGGCCTCCGTGCATTGCGTACAGGTATAGGGCACAAATCGCCCTTCTTCATGGAAAGTAAAGATTTTGATACGAGATTTGGCCGGATTAAAAACACCTTCGGCCCGGTAGGAACAGGCCATCTCGCATTGCAGGCAGCCGGTGCACTTTTCCGGCTCAATTTGCAGTGCTTTCAACATAAGGGCAACCCCCTCTAGGCAGTCTCAGCAACAGATAAATACCGAATGTTTGCAATCGGTATTGGCATCAGCGGTTCGGGCAGCTTTTTGATGGCTTAAGCCATTCTTGGGCAGGTGTTGCGGTATGTTCGAATATGAACTGCTCAACACATCTACTGCTAGGTTACTGAAGTCCGGGGCTGACGACAAGCGTTCCCGCAAGAAATAATAGCCGCAATTGCCTGTCAAAATAATGATGCGCTGCATCAATCCGCAGGTTTTTACAGCGACCAAAAAAAGGGCTGCAGTAAGCAGCCCTTGCCATCATTAATACATAATGTAATGCCGGCTACCAGCGCAGCATCCTCCGCACAATACCGTCATTGCGGAAGGCATGATAGATCGCGCCACTGACATGCACAGCAATGATACCCAGCAAAAACCAAGCCGCCCAGGTATGCAACTCACCCCAGAACTCATTCATATCCTCATTCGGCGCGGCGATGCGCGGGAACTCTATCACCCACCAGAACACGGTATCCCACCTGGTATGTGCTGAAGACAGGTAACCGGTCAGGCAAACTGCGAAGATCAATACATACAGCAGTATGTGATCAACGATCGCCAGTTTGTGCATCCAGGGTTTCATGTCGGTTGAATCCACCGGTGCCGGGCGGTGTTTGAAACGCACATAAGCCAGCATGGCGATAATAATAACCAGCGTCAGGCCTATATTCTTGTGCAGTTGAAACGGGAACGCGCGAAACTGTAAATCCTTGGACGGTAATGGCAAACCCATCATCCACCAACTGGATATAAACAGAAAGAAAATAGATACCGCCATTATCCAGTGCAGGATAACCGCCGGTCTGTTGTAACCTTGTCTTTGCATAACAGCTTCCGTTTTTATTAATTTATGAATTCAGGCAGTTCAGCGTTGAATCAAACGCCGGTCTCGGTATGGCGCCCGGCAATGGCACCGACCAGCAGCATCATATGCAACACAAACCAGAGCAAAATATTCCACAGATAAACATCGCGCAAGATGGGGCCGGCATTGACGACAACAGCGAATTGCAGCATATCAATCGCAGCTAACCCGCCGAACACCGCAATCGCCGCCGTGGTCGCCCAGGCAGTGTAATTGACCAGCGCGCCACCGATGACAATGGATACGAAAGCGAGCGCCATGCCGAGCGCGGCCAGTGTCATCATTGCGCCCGGGAACCAGTCCGGCGTTGCCAGTGAAATCCCCTTTACATGGTCAACAAGGTATTCGCATTCAGCAAGGCTGATGCCCTCTTCTTCCAGTTCCTCTGCCGGGCAGTCTGCCGCCGGCATCTCGCCGGTGGCCGGCATGTTGCTGGTGATCACGGATTGCTTCATCCACTCGTTGCCATGTGCGGCGGTCATAAGAACCCCCAGCATGATTGCAACCACACCCAGAATACTGGCCCAGTTCGGCGTGGAAGTATTGTTCATTACGTTAGACTCCATGCAGCACCTGTCCTGTAGTTAATTTATGTATGAAAATTCAGTTTTCTGCCTTGGCATATGCAAAGATTTTATATTTATAAAAAATTAATCTGAATCATGGCTTGAATCATACAAATTTTTATTCGGTTGCAGAGCAGCAAAGTTGTAATCATAAAAAATGTGCATGAACTGAAACTGAAACATTGCCTGTTTAGACTATATCTAAATTGAGGTTAGCCGAACACGCCGACCTGAATCAAGCCGTTTGACAGGCATCAGCAGGGTTTGTTTGGCCGTCAGGAAAAAATCCCGGTGGCGACAATCCGGGATCAGACACTGACAATGTGATGACGAATTGCCATGCGGGCAATCTCGGCAATACTGCTGACTTCGAGTTTATTTTTTATCTGGGTACTGTAATTGGCTACGGTTTTATAGCTCAGGGACAACCGCTGGGCTATGTCGTTGGTGCTGTGACCTTCTGCCAACAGACAGAATATTTCAAACTCGCGAGTGGACAGGCCGGAGAACGGTGTATCCTTGCCACGCATTTTCTGAAACGCCAGCCGCTCGGCAATGTTTTTGTCAAGATGGGTTTTACCGGCTGCCAGCGCACGCACACCTTCAACCAACGCTTCCGGCTCGCCACTTTTGGTTAGGTAACCACGTGCACCGGCTTGCAATGCCTGCTCAACGAAAATAGTGTCTTCATGCATACTGAACACCAGGATCCGGGCTTCTGCATCACGTGCAATAATCCGGCGTATTGCTTCCAGTCCGCCGATACCCGGCAATGACAAATCCATTACTACGACATCAGGTTTTTGCTCATTGTATTGCTTGCAGGCTGCCTCGCCGCTATCGACTTCGGCAACCACTTCTATATCACTGCAATTTTTCAACAGCATTCTGTAGCCGGCACGGACAATGGCATGATCATCAGCGAGCAATACTCGAATCGGAGATATTTTATTTGGCATCTTGCAGGTTCTCGGTTTTTTTCAGCGGAATATTAATATTTATAGATACTCCTTCTCCGGGCACAGCCGCTAGGGAGAATTTCCCGCCTACCGACTCGGTGCGCTCGCGCATACCGAGCAGGCCAAGCCCCCAGCGGGCTTTATCAGGATCAAAACCAAGGCCATCATCACGGATGTGTAACGACAAATTATCCTGTTCGTTGCTAACTGCACGCTCAATTTTGATATCTACATTTTCTGCGTCCGCATGCCGGACAATGTTGGTCAGGCTTTCCTGAATCATGCGGTAAACACTGATGTTCAAGCCTTCGCCGAGGCCCCTGAAATCACCCCTGTGACTGAAATGGCAGAACATCTCGTCATTACGGCTATTCCAGTCATCAACCATCTCCTGTAATGCTGCCAGCAATCCCAGTTCATCAAGTACAACCGGGCGTAAACGGCGCATCATCTGCCGCGCGACATCGTGCATACGATTACTGATTTCGACGATGGTTTTCGAACTGGTTTTGATATCGTCGTGTCCCGCCGGGGTTTGATGGCTGATGGATACCGCCACCGCCTTGATTGCACTGATCGACTGCCCCAGTTCATCATGCAGTTCATGCGCCAGATTCCGGCGTTCGCGTTCCTGGATCGCCAGCGACCGCTGGGTCAACGCATGATTCTCTTCCTGACTTCGTTGCAAAACCTCCGCCATATGATTGAATTTCATCGATATTCTGTCGAGTTCTGGCAGATCAAAATGCGGTAACCGCAGTTCGTAATCACCCTGCTCAATACCATCAAGCGCAGACAGAATACTGTCGATAGGCCGCAGGCCACGGTGAATGGTCAGGTAGATCAGGATATTGGCGACCACGACAAACAATATCAACAAGCCCAGCACCACCCGGGCTTCACGCCAGGCTTCGGCGACCTCATCGGCGGGATCAGCACGCAACACTATTTCAGTCTGCGGCATGATACCGGCATCCAGCACGCGGCGAAATTCCAGTGTCGTCGGCCCGACCAACGCCATGAACCAACCCGGAGCCTCGGTTGTTGGAGGATCAGGCTCTGCCCGGCTGGTATCAACTACCGGCACACCATTTTGATAGATACCGATGTATAGATGCCGTGCTTCTTGCAGATTCGCCAATTGCTGCACCACATTATGCTGCAGGCCGGGCATATATTGCTCATCTATCCTTGCATTTGAGACAGCAATCTCGATTAGCTGCAGAGTCAGATTGGCAGTCGAACTGACCTCATCCTTGACAGCGTGGCGGGCATGATTGATGACCATGAATATGCCGGCTAGCAACACCAGTGTGAAACAGACGGCTATCAGCAGGTTCAGTCTAACTGGCAAACTCATAGGCATGATGTGATTATCCCGGATTTTAAAACAGGTTTTTCGTTCATAATTTCAGACATCTGGCGACAGCAGCCAGATTGTTGGATGACTTCGAAGCCGCTATAGTGCCAGCACTCAGAGGAAACTGGACAGAATGCCACTGCGTGTTGATAATAGTTCTCAGTTATGATGACGTCATCATTCAAACACTTTGAATTAAGTCTGGTTTTCTAAAGCAAAAGTCTTCTATTACCTATAGGAATTTTTCCCGATGGTGAAATGCAATCTCCTGTGTCCGGGGATACTGTTGTTTGTGCTGTTGCCGGCGCCAGTCTGGCTCTCGGCAGGTCAGGTCGATGAGGCCATAGGCGAGCGGATTGGTGTCCAGGATGAGGCGCAGCGCAGTCAGCGCCAGGTCGATCAGTTGGCCGATGAAACACTGGATATGGAACAGGAATACCGCGAGACCCTGCGCCGGATTGAAAATACCCGCAGTTACAATGAACAGCTGAAAAAGCAGATACAGCGCCAGGAAGAAGAGCTGGCATCATTTGAGCGGCAGCTGACAACGGTAGAAGAGACTCAGCGCAATCTGGTGCCACTGATGTCGCGCATGCTTGAAGTGCTGGCCGAACTGGTTGAACTGGACACACCCTTCCTGCCAGCTGAACGCCAGGCGCGAATTGCCGCGCTGCAGGACATGATGTACCGGCCCGATGTTACGTTACCTGACAAATTTCGCCGCATCATGGAAGCCTATCAAATTGAAATGGACTATGGCCGCAATATCGAAACCTACGAAGGCGAACTCGAGCATGCGGGCAGAACCCGTACTGTTGCATTCCTTCGGCTTGGCCGGCTGGGGTTGTACTACCAAACACTTGATGGCACTGAATCCGGCTATTGGAACATTCAGCAAAACACCTGGCAGACGCTGGCCACTGAGTTCAATACGCCCATCCGCCATGGCCTCAGCATAGCCCGCAAGGAAGCGCCGCCTGATTTCTTCATCGCCCCCGTTGGCGCACCGGAGCGCCAGCCATGATGACAAGCCGGAACCTGTTAATGCTGGTACTAGCCGCTGCTGTATCAGCAATGACTCCAACTCACGCACAAGCCCAGAACAACCGCACTCTGGATGAATTAATCCGCGATGTGCGTGAACAAGGCGCACAGGAGAAGCGTGAATTCGCAGAACGTGTAGAAGAGTTCAGGAATAATCGCAACCGCCAACAGGAATTATTGCGCCAGGCAAAATCCGAGCTTGAATCGCTGGATGCAGAAAATAATGCCCTGCTGCAGGGTTTTGAGGAAAATGCCGGGGCCATTGAAGAACAGGAGCGTGTTCTCAAACAACGCGTCGGTTATCTCAATGAGCTGCATGGTGTTGTTCGCCAGATTGCCAGTGACATGCAGGGCACACTCGAAACCTCAATGGTTTCTGCAGAACAACCAGGCCGCGCGGCGATTGCCGATGAACTTGCCACCAGTAGTGAATTACCATCAATCAGTTCCCTCGAAGAGCTCTGGCAACAAGCCCTGAATGAGATTGCAGCTGCCGGCAAAGTCACTCAATTTGATGCCGTTGTCGTTGACACCAATGGCGAGGAATCACAACGCCGTGTTACCCGGGTAGGCACATTCAATACGTTCAGCGATGGTTTATATCTGGGTTACAGTGCTGACACCGGCAAACTTGTTGAACCACAGAGGCAGCCGAGCCAGCGTTTTCAATCCATGGCGCGCAAACTTGAAGAGGCACGTGACGGGATCCATCCTGTGGCTATCGACCCAACCCGGGGAACACTGCTGTCATTGCTGACTCAATCGCCGAATATCTATGCCAGAATCAAGCAGGGTGGTCCAATCGGTGTTGTGATTATCGTGCTTGGTGTCATTGGCCTGATGGTCGCAGTCAGCCGGTTTATTGTGCTGACATCGGTATACCGGAAAGTACGCAAACAATTGCAGGACAAAACACCCGGTGTAAATCCGCTTGGCCGAATCATGCAAGTCTATTACGACAACAAACATGTTGATACTGACACGCTGGGCCATAAGCTGGATGAAACCATTCTGCGTGAGATGCATCCCCTGCAGCGTGGCCTTGGTGCAATTGCCATCATTGCCGCCGTTGGCCCGCTGTTGGGTTTGCTCGGAACCGTGACCGGCATTATTGAAACCTTCCAGTCTATTACCCTGTTTGGAACAGGTGATCCACGCCTGATGTCAGCCGGTATTTCCGAAGCGCTGGTAACAACAGTACTCGGCCTGGTTATCGCAATACCTTTATTGTTTATTCACAGCTTTCTGAGTTCAAAAAGCAATGCTGTTATCCAGATACTGGACCAACAAAGCGCAGCCTATATTGCCGTGATTGCCGAGTCCGAACATCAGGCAGGTAGCAAAACAGCCCATGCCTGATTTTTTCCTGCAACTACTGATTTTTTTTGAACGTGGCGGGCCGGTCACCGTGGTTATTCTCGGTGTATCAACACTCCTGTGGATTTTCATTCTTGAACGCTACTGGTTTTTTTATCGTGTTTATCCGCAGCGCATCAAAAAGATCATTCAACGCTGGCAGGAGCGTCAGGATCGTACTTCATGGTATGCATTACGATTGCGTGAAGGTCTGACTACCGAGATTGATCTGGCGCTAAAAAAGAATCTGGCACCGGTGCAAACACTCACACAAATACTGCCTTTACTGGGCCTGCTCGGTACAGTTACCGGCATGATTGCTATTTTTGATGTGATCACCGTCTTTGGCACCGGTAATGCCCGTGGCATGGCCGACGGTATATCCCAGGCTTTGCTGCCCACAACAGCCGGCCTGACAACAGCCATTGTCGGGCTGTATTTCAGTGCCAATCTTAAATACCGGGCTAAAATTCAAGGCCAGCAGGCCATGGATAGTCTCAACATAACCGATTAAATTCATGCGCCCTTCTCATAGTCAAAAAGACACTGCCGATGTCAGCGTTAATCTGACGCCGTTAATTGATATGGTGTTCATATTGTTAATCTTCTTTCTGGTGACGGCTTCGTTTACCAAAGAGGCCGGGATTGATGTTGACAGGCCTTCTGCTCAGACCGCTGAACGGCAGGAACGCGGCAATCTGGTCATCGCAGTTACCCAGGCTGGCGAAATATGGATCGATAACCAGCAAGTAGATATCCGCGCAGTGCGGGCTCACGTTGAACGCCTGCATGCACAGAATCCTGAAGGGACAGTCATCGTCATGGCAGACAAGAATTCGCGCAGCGGCATGATGGTGGATGTCATGGACCAGGTGCGTCTGGCCGGTGTCGAGAATATTGCCATCGCTACCAACCGCAACAACGAGTGACCAGTAAAACGCCTGTGAATACCCATGTCTAAGCGTCTGTTGTTATTTATTGTTGCCGCCTTTTTACTAAACCTGCTGCTCTTCTATTTTATCCAGCAACTGGTCAATAGAGAACAAACCGGCATTGCAGATCAGGATAAGATCCGCATGGTCGAATTTATCCGCATGCAGATGCCGGAGCCGGAACCGGAACCACCACCTGAAGAGAAAGAGCCTCCGGAACCGCCTGAGGAAGAACCGGAAGAACCGCCACCTGACGTGCCACAACCGGATACTCCGAAGCCACCACAACAACAGATTGATGTGCCAGCGCCCGACATTGATATTTCAATGAATATTGACGGCTTGCCTTATCTTGGAGATTTCATGCGCTCGCCACCGCCGCAGGCAGCACCTGCACGGCCAGACATCGTCACAGATATCGAGCCTACAGTCCGGGTGCAACCGCAATATCCACCCCGCGCTTTGCGGTCAGGCATTCAAGGCAGTGTCACAGTTGAATTTACGATTACAAAAGATGGTGGCGTCAAGGATATGGAGATTGTAGACGCTGATCCGGGGTATATTTTCAATGATGCCGTTTTGCGCGCCGTCCGCCGTTGGAAATTCGAGCCGGAAACCCGTCAAGGCGAAAAAATCGAACAACGCGCGCGTCAAATCATACGTTTTCGTCTGCAATAAAGCGGCCAATAACGATATATGAGCATTCAATTTTTTCTAAATAGCATCACAACCCGCTGCCTGCTGGTTTGGCTACTTTCCGGGATGGCTTTTGCATTCGCCCAAAACCAGCAGCAAGACAACCAATATCTGCTCAGCGAAGCCACGTATGAGGCACTCGATGATATTAACAAGCTTATTGAGTCAGAACGCTACAATGATGCGGTGAGCCAGTTGCAGAATCTGGCATCCAGAGTTGCAGACAATGCTTATGAAGATGCTGTCGTTAATCAAACACTCGGCTATGCCTATAACGGTCTGCAACGCTATGAACAGGCTGCCGAAGCTTTTATCAAGGCAGCAGACAGCAATGCCCTGCCCGCTGATGTCAGCCATCAACTGCACTATTACATTGCGCAATTACTCACCCAGAGCGAGGATTATGCGCGCGCGATTCGCTATTTTGAACGTTGGCGTTCACAGGAATCAGACCTGTCACTGGAAGCCAACAAGTTTGCCGCCGGGTTGTATTACTCGGCGAAAAATAACAACAAGGTTATCGAGCATGCCCGGGCGGCAATTCGTCAGAGTGAACGGGCCGAGGAAAACCTGTATCAATTATTACTCGCAACCTATTTTGAAATGGAACGCTTTTCACAAGCAGCGGAACTGCTTGAACAAATGCTGGCATTATTCCCGGAAAACAAGGAGTACTGGCGTCAGTTGGTAGGTGCCTATCAGGCTGCCAATAACGACAAAAAAGCTGTTGCCGCCAATGAACTTGCCTATGCCCAGGGTGTGCTTGACGAAAAAGAGAAAGTCCAGCTGGCGCGCATGCTGCTTTATATGGAAGCGCCATTCCGTGCAGCACGATTACTGGAACGAGAACTGGCCAATAATGGCATCAGTCGCAGTGCCGAAAATCTGCGTTTGCTTGCTGACAGCTATCTGTTTGCGCGTGAACGCGAAGCTGCAGCAAAAACCTTTGGCGAAGCTGCTGCAGCCTCAGGTAATGCTGAGTATTATTACCGACAGGGCCAGATACTTGCAGAACTTGAAAGCTGGGACGCTGCCATTGAGGCTTTGGAAATTGCCACCAGCAAGGATGATTTTGGTGAGCAGGCCGAAGCTCATCTATTGCTCGGTATCGCTGCATACAAGCAGGAACGTTATTCACTGGCAAGGCAGGCCTTACAAAAGGCACGTGAGGCAAGCCGGCTGCGCGAGCAAGCCGGTTACTGGCTCGAACGCTTGGAACGTGAACAGGCAGAAAACAATGATGAAGCTGTGCAACAGGTAAAAAAACCGGAAAGTGACAAAAACACCTGACTTAACACAGCTGAATCATGGCAACCAGACTGTCACTCAAGTGCTTCCAGGTCAGTTATCAGCTCGCTGGCTTCTGTATAACGCTGCTCCGGTTCTTTCGCCAGACATCGACTGACAATGGCCTGATAGCGACTCAGCGCGGGGGCTAATTGCGGCACATCAGCGTGAATGTGTTGATAGATCAGGGCTGCCGGCGAATCTGCACGGAAGGGTTTTTTTGCTGTCAATAATTCATAAAAAATTATACCGGCGCTGTAGATATCCGAACGTGCATCGATAGTCAACCCCTGTCCCTGTTCAGGGCTCATGTAATGCGGTGTACCCAGCACCTTACCCAGCGTAGTAAAATCACTGCGGTTCCCCAGTCGTTTGGAAATTCCGAAGTCCGCCAATGCCAGGCTGTCATCACCACGAAACATGATGTTCGCAGGTTTCAGATCACGATGAATAATATCCAGCTCGTGAATAGCCATCAGACCGTAAGCAATATGCGTCATATAACTGACAGCAACTTCCGGGTGGATACCGTACTCAATACGTTGTTTCAGATCACCACGGGAAAAGAATTCCAGCGCAATAAACCCGTATTTCTGCGTAACACCATGCTCATAGATTTTGACCACGAAAGGACTGCGGATCTCGGAGATCAAAATCGCCTCCTGTACAAACCGGCGCAATAAGACACGATCTGTCACGCCGCTGATATCCAGCACTTTCAGTACAACGGATAGTCCATCTGTTACACGTTCAGCCAGATAGACATGTGACATGGCGCCCTGACCAATCAGCCTGACCAGCTTGTAATCTTCTTTCGTGGATATTTTGTTCTTTTTCGAATCGGGTGCTTTTTTCGCTGTTTCGCGCAGTTCACGGACAATGTTGGAATCCTGTTCGAGCAGGAGTTTCTTTTCGGCAGTTTTTTCAGCATTGATTTCCAGCGCCGCAGTGACCATTTCAGCCAGACGCTTTGGTGAAATATCCTTCTTGTTGATATAATCGGCAGCGCCCAGCTTGATGGCCTTAACGGCAATATATTCATCACCTTCTGCTGTGAGCACTATCGTCGGCGGGAACATCGGATTACGGGAGAATTCTTTCAGCCAGGCAAGGCCATCTTCGTGCTCGCCAAGCTTGTAATCCAGCAACAGCACATCATAACCAGACCAGTCAAAATCAGCGTTTGGCTTGCCATTTTTGAGAAAGTCGTAGTCGATTATTTCGGCATCCTGCAGCTCTTTGTTGAGATACAGGCGCAGCAGGGAGATGAAATCTCGGGAGTCGTCAATTATCAGGATGCGCATTATCGGCTTCTGGCAGGCTTTTTTATCCGGGTGTGTTTGAAATGTAGCTGTAATCCGGTGGATTGTAGCGCAGTTTAGCTCATTTGAGCGGTTTTCACCTCATTGTCAAACCGTCCGAATTTCAGCATCACCAGCGGCAGTATCAACAAATTCAGTAACGTTGATGATATCAAGCCACCGATAATGATGGAGGCCATCGGTCCCATGATCTCGCGGCCAGCGTTATCACTGTCCACGGCGATGGGCAACATGGCCAACGCTGTCACCAATGCGGTCATCAGGATAGAGGGTAACCGATCCTGAGCGCCGCGAACGGCGGTATCCAGATCCCAGCGTGCGGCCTCAGCAGACAACAAATACTGGTAATGCGATACCAACATGATCGAGTTTCGCACGGTTATACCAAACAACGTAACAAAACCAACCAGCGACCCCACAGACAGTGATGCGCCGGTCAGCATAACAGCAGCCACGCCACCGACCAGCGAAAACGGCACATTAACCAGCATCAGAACAACATGGCGCAAGTTACCAATTGCTATGTAAATGAGCATCAAGACGAGGACGCCGACAACCACTGAATGCAGAACAAGCTGTTCCCGGGCACGCGCCTGTTCAATGGCAGCGCCGGTAAATTCAGGAAAGGTTTCGGCCCGAAAGCTGATATTTTCCGTAACTTCGGCACGAATGTCTGTCATGAATTCTGTCAATGGCCGGCCTTCAACATTTGCTGTTACGGTCTGCAGCCGTTGTCCGCCCTGATGCAGAATGTTATACCTGCCTCCGGTCTGCTGAATATCAGCAACACGTGCCAACGGAATAATTTCACCGTCAGCATTTTCGAGCGGCAATTTTCCAACCGCATCGACATCACCGCGCAGATCCAGATCCAGTACCACTACAACATCGTGGATACGATTCTCGTGGCTGATTCGACTGACAGTCTTGCCTTCATATGCGGCCTGTATAGTCGTCAGGACATCAACCGGACGTAATCCCCAAAATGCCAGTTTTTCATTCACCAGCCGAATATCAAGTAACGGCGTTCCTGGCGGTGAACGCACCTGTACATCGGTAGCCCCGTCAATGCCACTAATCAATTCAGCAACTTCGGCAGCCTTGCGATCCAGGTATTCCAGATCATTGCCATACAGGTTGACGACAATCGGTGAAGAATAGCCGGAAATGGTTTCATCAATACGTTCTGTCAGAAAAGTATTGGCTTCAAACAGGATGCCGGGGTACTCGCGCAGTATGCGGCGTAATTCGTCCAGCACCTGTTGCTGTTCGGCGCCTGACAACGGTTCCAGATCGACTTCATATTCACTGTAATGACTGCCATAGGTATCCGCACCACGTTCAGCACGGCCGGCCCATTGCGAGACCGAATGCACACCCGGTATCTGCAGGAATTCCTGCGTCAACTGAGTACCGATTCGAATGGATTCCTGCAACGAAGTCCCCGGCAGACTGGAGGTATGGACGATATAATGGCCTTCACGCAGCTCCGGCAGAAATTGACCACCCAGTCGCGGCAGCATCGCCAGCCCTAACAGACAAACCAACAGACTGGCACTGATAGTGACCATCGGTGCGCGTGCCAACAACCGTAACAATCCCGCATAATGCGGACGCAGCCAGGCAATCAGGGGGGGTTCGCGGGTTTTCAGAACATGCCTGCCCAGCAGGCTGTGGCACAATGCCGGCGTCACGGTCAGCGCTACCAGCAAGGACATCAAAATAGCCAGAATGTAGGATATGCCAAGTGGCGAAAACAGGCGCCCGGCAACACCGCCGAGCGTCAGCAATGGCACAAAAACCAGCGCGACAATAAAGCTGGCATAAACCACAGAGCCACGTACTTCCATCGACGCGGCAAACACAACATCACGTACAGGTCGTGGCTCTGACAGCTGGCGATTTTCGCGTAATCGCCGAAAAATGTTTTCCGTGTCAATGATGGCATCATCCACCACTTCGCCCAGTGCAATGGCCAATCCACCCAGCACCATGATGTTCAGGTTAATGCCCAGTTCGAGCAATAATATCGCGGCACCAAGCAATGACAGTGGAATTGCAATCAGGGAGATCAGGGCACTGCGCAGATCAAACAAAAACAGTAACAGAATCACAACCACAAACATGCCACCAATGAACAGGTGGCCGCTGATATTGGTTAATGAGGTTTCGATATAATCAGCTGGTCGAAACAGATCCGGATACAGCGTTATACCTTCTTCCGCCATGATCGGCTTGAAGTCCTGCAGTACTTTTTCAATACCCCGTGAAACCGACAGCGTATTGGCTCCGTACTGGCCAATAATCATCATCACGATACCGGGCTCGCCCATCACTGCCGCTGCGCCAATCGGTGGCGCTGGTGCCATTGCCACCCGGGCGACATCACCGAGCACAATATTGCCGCCGGCTACACGTTCAACGATGACTTGCCGGAGTTGCTCGGCAGTGTCCGGCTGGCCATGCATCTGCAAGGTAATACGCTGATTGTTATTTTCGATGAATCCGGCGCCATATATCCCGGTGGCCTGCTCGGCAGCGGTGATGACTTCGTTAATGCTGAGGCCATAGGCATTAAGCTTTTCCGGTTGCACCTGGATCTGCAACTGGCGGATGTCACCACCAAAAATATTGACATCGGCGACACCCGGCACACTCAAAATACGTGGTATCAGGCTCCAGTCGGCATGATCCCGCAGTCGCATCAAATCACCATCGGCCGCCGTCATGCCGATAGTCTGTACAGTCGCCGATGAAGAGGCCAGCGGCACCGGCACCGGTGGTTGCACCCCTGGCGGTAAATCTTTCAAGACACCGGCCAGGCGTTCGCTGACCAGTTGCCGGTTACGATAGATATCAGTGGATTCGGCAAAAATGATCGTGATGATCGATAAACCCTGGATGGATTCCGAGCGCAAAAACTCCAGGCCAATAATACCGGCCAGCGTCTGCTCAATCGGCTGTGTCACCAGTGTTTCTACCTGTTCAGCAGACAACCCTGGTGCCTCGGTCTGGATAATGACCTGGTTAGGTGCGAATTCAGGAAAAATATCCAGTCCGGCACGCGACAAATCGTAGGCACCATAACCCAGCACCAGCACTGCCAGCGCAAAAATGACACCACGGAAACGCAGTGAAAAATGAATGAGAGCGGCAAGCATCAGTCAGGCACTCAGTCGTCGTCTTCGTCAGGAATCTGCCAGCGATATTCCTCTGACATCAACATTTGTGCGCCACGCACCACTACCGCCGTACCGGCAGCTATCTCACTGGCCGGCACGAACCAGTCATCACCTACCCGCTCTGCGTCAAGCAGAGCCTGACGATAGAAAAATTCTGCACCCTCACGCCGATAGATCCATTGCCGATTACCCTGCCAGACAACGGCATCATTCGGCACCCAGACACCGCTTTCCAGTTCATCAGTCAGTGGCACCCAGGCCAGGATGCGCTGACCGACACGCAGTCCTTTCGCGGGTGCCTTGAAGTAATGGGTTTCACCCTGCAAGCGCGGATCTGTTTGTGGCGCTGCCGATAACCACTGTGCGCGGCGGGCATTACGCCGATCTTCGGTATGATTGACAAAAATCAGCCGGCCCTGATCCGCGAGGCCCGTTTCCCGGGTAAGCGTCAGCAACAACACAACACTCTGCTGCTGTTTCAGCTCAGTGAGTAATGCTGACTGCTCGGCAAATATGGCATCGACCAGTGTTGCCCCCCAGGTTTGACTGGCTTCAATCTGCAAGTCCTGCAATTGCTGGCGGCTGGCGGCATGCCGGGCTTCAGCTGATTGCAGCTCGGCGCGGGCTTCCTCGAGCTGCCGATCAGAGATATTGGCACTGTCTGCATGCAGCGCCCGGAGTCGTTCATAGGCCTCACGGCTGCGATTCAGTGCTATCGCTCCGACCGCCTGCTCGGCGCGCAAGACGTTAACCTGACTGCGTAATGACAATAATGGTCGTAAATCAACGACTTCAGCGACGGCTCGCAATTCACGCCGGTAATCCGCAGCCATCACCTCCTGCACTTGCACACCGCTGATCCGCTGGGTTTCCGGACTCAGGACAATTCCCAGCAGACCCTGTTGCTGATGTAACCGTGACGGCGCATCGTCATCGTCGTCGTCGGCATGCGCATTCATCAGCGCTGTAAATCCTGTCTGTTGAGCACCTGTCAAAACCAGAATTGACATCAATACCAGACGTAAATATCTATTTTTATTCATATATTTAACCCGGCAAATTAACCACTTGCTGCAAAATATAATTATTGTTTTTGCGTCCCCGAACAAAACCTCAGGGATTATTGGTTTCCAGTACATCGGTTTCCAACAGCCAGCCAAGGGCAGGCAAATCTGCACTGTCTTGCAGCGGATATTGCAATGCATCTTCGAGCTGCAGCCAGGCACGTTGGCGACGTTGCGCAGTTTGTAGCCGCGCAAGCTCGGCATCGAGCAATTCGATCTCGGCACGCAGCAATTGCAGCCGGTTACTGTACCCTGCCGCTAATTGCCGTTGCAGTTGTTCGCGGAAGTCACTGGCTTCGGCATAAAGTGCTTCGGCTTCCGTATATATCTGTTCATGACTCAAATAGGCACTGCGCGCCTGTTGCACCTGTTCAATAATCCGCGCCTGCTGCAGCAAAAACTGCTGCTGTGCCAGTTCGCGTTGGGCCAGTGCTTCAGCAATCTCGCCTTCATGGCGGTGAAACAGCGGTAACACCCAACTGGCTGCCAGCTGCCATATTTTATCGCCCTGATCAAATAGAAAGCCGGGAGACAGATTTACATCCGGATACTGTTGCTCAATAGCCAGCCGGACACCGGCTTCTACCACGGCATACTCGGCAAGTGCCCGACGAATATCATGCCGATGCTGCAACGCCAGGCCGCGCAAATCCGGCAGCGGTAGTTCGCTCGTGTCTACCGCTGTCATCGCCGCCGCCGTGGCCGTACTGATATCAATTTGATCCAACGCCTCGGGCAAGACGCCGATGGCGGCGGCCAGTGCATCGTAGGCTATTCGTCCCGACTGTGCCTGCTCAGTCAACTGCAGGCGAGCCTGCTGTAGTGCCAGCCGGGTACTACTGAGCTCAAACCGGCTGATTTCACCCAGCGTTTCCCGTCGTTCAAGTGCTGCATAAATTGCCTTGATGGCATCCACCCGGCGCGTATGCAAAGCTGTCGCCGACTGGGCCTGCCCATAAGCCAGCAAGGCCTCCAATATGCTGCTGCGGATACGCCAGGCGGTATTTTCAATGGCGATGCGCGCCGCCAGTGTACGCATGCTGGCCTGATCGATGCGGGCCGCACGTTTGCCACGCCGTTCGAGCACAATATCCAGTACCGCACCAATCAGCCAGGGTGACGCGCCGCCACTGGTATCACTGTGCCATTCCAGTGGCAGTTCAAAGCCCGGATTGATGCGCTGTGCCGCTGTTTGCTCACCGGCCTGGCGTAACGCCCATTCAGCCCGGGCCACTTGCATTTCCGGGTGCAACGCCAGGCCGGCCAACACCAGTGCCTGTGCATCCCAGTCTGGTAATGGCCACTGCGCCAGCGGATAGTCCGCCTGGCGGAGAAATTCATGCACCGTTGCACTGTCAAGCCGTTGTGCCGTAAAGGTTTGAAACACTTGCGCTGGCTGCAACGGTGCCGGCGCGTAAGTCTGGGGTGTGGCACAGGCTGCCAACAAAATCAGTCCGGCAATGCCGGCAATATTCCGGCACAGGTGAAAATCGGCGTTCGCGGTCATTGCTGCAGCAACGCTGAATCATTCATAACCAATCTGCCATAGTTGCTCACTAACCTCGTGAATCGCGTCCGAACCCGGCTCGCTACCGGCGTCAATCTCGGCCTTGATGGTTTTGCCATCGGCCTGATAAATATCAAATTCAAACACCGGCCGGCCACTTGCCTCGATTTCATATTCCATCTCTATAATTTCACCCGGGTAGACCCGCAAAGCACGTTGCCTTGCCTGATGTTCGGAAATACGTTGTCTGGCGGCGAAATCAGGATGGTTCGGGGTTGCCACTTCACGTTCGATTTCAAGAATTTCACCTGTCTCGGCACTGCATTCCAGATCCCAGTCCTGGCCATTAAAATCACGAATATCAAATTCATATACAAGCACGCCGCGCTGACGCTTCATTTCCAGTTTAATAACCTGGCCCGGATGCTGCTCAAGCGCAGTCTGCAAACAGGTTTCAAGACGGACAGAACCTGCGGCCAACTCCGCTGCCGCCAGCGTGGTGCTAAAGCCGGCAAATAAACCGATAGCCAGCAATCTAGAGACTCTAACTGAAATGAATCTGAACATATTTTACCCTCTATGCAGCATTGACGAAAAATCATGCAGTCCCGGAACTTCGAAATCGCGTTATCGGCCAAACAGACCGGCACAACGTTATCTGATCTGCAGCATGTCGTACATCTGGAACTACAGTAAACAGAAATAACAATCAACAAGCGTAGCGACTTTATTCCGGCATCCAGTATGATGGCAGCGAATTTATAACATTACTCATGGAATCACAGCGCATGTCGGCATCAAGTTTATATTATTGGTTGTGGCTGGCCATCCTGTTTATGTGTCCCGGCTCACAGTCACTGGCGCAAACCTCCCTGGAAGAGATTTGTGCACCTTATCAAACCGCTGCCATTGATACAGCCGATATAGATGAGATCCCGTTTGGAAACGGACTACTCTGGAAAATTGAAACCACCAACGGCAGGCACAGCCACATTTTTGGCACCATGCATTCCCAGGACCTGCGCGTCACTTCATTGCCGCCAGTGGTTCGTCTGGCAATGGCAAAAAGTCGTGAATTACTGATAGAAGTCATCCCGGATGAACAATCCAATGCGGTATTTTTCAGGCGCATGTATGCAGACAGAAAATTGCTGTCTGAAGATTTGCCGGATGCGCTGCTGGAGCAACTGGAAAGTATTGCAAGCGCCTATAATGTCGATGCCAAAGATGTGGAGCGACTGGAACCATGGGCTGCATTCAGTCTGATAGGACGGCTTGAACCTGTAAATGCCAGTAGTCAGGATCAGGTGATCTACGAGAATTTCTCACGCAGCGAACGTGAAGTAACCGGGCTTGAGACTATGAGCGAGCTTATAGACACACTTGCCGGATTACCTGAAGATGATCAAATTACCATTCTTACTGACACGATTTGTAATCATTCACGCATTGTTGCTGACAGTGAGAACCTGTTGAATATGTATGTCCGGCAGGATCTCGCCGGCATGGTCGCATTCAATCAACAACCGCATCATGATGAAGCCGTCTTTGATCGATTCATGCAGCGGGTACTTTATGATCGCAATAAAAA
>JBBDSJ010000107.1:15890-22379 GCA_040905025.1 Gammaproteobacteria bacterium | reverse complement strand
GACGGAGTGCCACACATGGAGCGCGATTGATAATGGACAAGTCCAGACCGACGGTCGTAGTGGTTGATAACAGCCCGTCAGTTAAATCACTTTTTGAGCGCAGCAGCGCCGAGCTGGGAATTGAATTAAAAACATTCAACTCGGCAACGCAGTCACTCGCCTATCTGGAGACCGAACAGCCGGCCCTGTTGTTCCTGAATATCATCATGCCGGACAAGGATGGCCTGACTTTCCTGCGTGAATTGCGCGAAATGCCGCTGCATCAAAATACTTCTGTTATCATGATAAGCTCCAAGGATTATTCGCAGGATCGACTGGCTGCGCAGGAACTTGGCGCACTGGAATTCATGTCCAAACCGATGCCGATGCAGGCGATTGCCGACGCCATCCAGCGTTATGTTAATTCGGCCGGGTAACGGTGTTGGCAGCAACTCATACATATCTGGCAATCGGGGTACATGAGCGAGGCCTATTTACGTTTCTGGGGGGTGCGTGGTTCGTACTCCGCACCGTTCGCTTCCCACCTGAAAGTGGGCGGCAACACGTCATGTGTCGAACTGCGTGTTGACGATCACATCCTGCTTTGCGATGCCGGCACCGGCATTATTCCATTTGGCAACCATGTTGTCGGCCAATCTGAAATACGTGAACTGCTGATAATACTGACCCACTACCACTGGGATCACGTTTGCGGTTTACCTTTCTTCGTTCCGGCGTTCTCACCCGACTGGCACGTGAGTTTTTTCGGTCCCGGTCAGAATGCTGCTGAAATAGAAAAACATGTTGCTGCGCAAATGCGCGCGCCCTATTTCCCGGTAGGCACTGAAACCTGGATGGCCGGTATTGAATACCTGAATCCGCAGCAGGGAGGACGCTTCAAATACGGGCCAATGACAATCAACTATCAGAATGTACATCACCCGGGCGTCACCTATGGTTACCGGATCGAAGTCAACGGCAAGGTTGTCGTTTATATTTCTGATAATGAATGTCTGTTTCTGAACAAGAATATTGACCGCCGCTATGCCGAGTTCAATCGTGAAGAGCAGGCGCTTTTTGATGAAATGAAACGCGAGGAATATGATTCAGCGCTGAAATTCATGCAGGGAGCAGATGTACTGATTCATGATGCCCAGTACACACCACAAGACTATGAGAAGAAGCATGGTTGGGGGCATTCATGCTATATCGACACCGTCAATTCCGCAATTGATGCCGGCGTCAAACAACTTTACCTCTATCATCACGATCCAAATTATGATGATGATCAGATAGCTGCAATACACAAAGACAGCCTGCGCATTGTCAAGGAACGTAACTCAGCACTTGATTGTCATATTGCCTGCGAAGGGATGAAAGTAGATTTAAGGAAGCTCTGATTTATTCATCCCTGAATTAATCAGAGCACGAGCAGTGCTACATGGATGTAGCGCTCATGTAGCAAAGGACGCAATATCGAAAATTGTGATTTTCGATATTCTCCATTTTTCAATCATTTAAATGATTGAAAAATGGCAGCACATCCATGTACTGCAGGAACCTCTAAACTATTCGGAGGTTCCTTAAACTAGACAAGGCAAACATGTTTGAAAATTCCTGCAGACCACAAACATTTCTCCCAACAGATCTGGCAGGCGGTCTGCTCAGAAAATGATTATCCAACTTAATGGCCAGCCCCGTACGCTGGCGGAAAATTACACGCTGGCCAGTCTGGTCGATGAACTGCAACTGACCGGTCGACTGGCGGTGGAAATCAATGGCGACATCGTGCCACGCCGCCGCTTTGCGGAGCATCCCCTGCACGATGGCGATCGGATTGAAATTGTCCGCGCCATTGGTGGTGGCTGAACAGTCAAGCGCAACAGGATGAATACTTCCCGGACAACTACTGTAACAACATCACCGGCCAATGATCCTGCCGACAGTTTCATGCTTGACGGGCAGGTCTATCATTCCCGCCTGCTCGTAGGCACCGGCAAGTACCGGGATCTCGAACAAACCCGGTTAGCAATAGAAGCCAGTGGTGCCGAGATCGTTACCTTCGCGATCCGTCGCACAGCATTTTTTATGGATGAGCGTGGTCAGTCGGCAGACGAGCCGAATCTGCTTGATGTAATACCACCGGATCGCTACACGCTGCTGCCGAATACTGCCGGCTGTTATGATGTCGACACCGCAGTACGTACCTGCCGGCTGGCGCGCGAACTGCTGGATGGTCACAATCTGGTCAAGCTGGAAGTCCTGGGTAACGAAAAAACCCTGTATCCGGATGTATTGCAAACTCGTGCAGCCGCTGAAATTCTGATCGAGGACGGCTTCCAGGTCATGGTCTACACCAATGATGATCCGGTCATCGCGAAACAACTTGAGCAACTCGGTTGTATTGCCGTTATGCCATTGGCCGCACCGATCGGTTCCGGTCTCGGTATCCGTAATCCATACAATATTCGCACCATAGTGGAAAATGCCGAAGTACCGGTGCTGGTGGATGCCGGTGTCGGCACAGCATCCGATGCCGCCATCGCCATGGAACTTGGTTGTGACGGCGTGCTGATGAATACGGCAATCGCCGAAGCCAAAAACCCGGTATTAATGGCCAGTGCCATGCGCAAGGCTATTGAGGCAGGACGCGAGGCCTATCTGGCCGGGCGTATGCCAAAGCGTGCCTATGCAAGTGCATCATCACCACTTGACGGGTATTTCTTTTAATCTTCCCGGCATCGCCACATCCATTGACAGTCCCCGAGTCCGCTACTGCTTCCACAGCGTTACGTAACATCCGCAGTTTTGTCCGCCGTGAAGGCCGCATGACCCGTGCCCAGGAGCTCGCCCTGGCAAACCACTGGGCGCAATTTGGTTGCGAATATCGCCGTGCGCAAATCGATCTGGCACAACTGTTTGGACGCGATGCGCCCTGCGTACTTGATATTGGCTGCGGTATGGGTCAGGCAACACTCGCGTTAGCGAAACGTTATCCGCATCGCAATTTCCTCACTATCGAGGTACACCGGCCGGGAGTCGGCAGTCTTTTGCATGGCATCGTTGCAAATCACCTGCATAACATCCGTGTGCTCAGCCACGATAGCGTTGAAGTCATCTGTGACATGCTGCCGCCGGCAAGTATCGAACAGGCACTTGTCTACTTTCCGGATCCATGGCCCAAAAAGCGCCATCACAAGCGGCGCCTGTTAAATACGAATTTTGCCCGGCGTTTGCATGGCTGCATGCAGAACCATGGCCGTATCTATATCGCGACCGACTGGGCAGATTATGCCGAACAAATCCCCGCAGCATTTGAGGCAAACGGTTATACCAATCTGGCCGGCGCCGGCAGGCCAACACTGCGGCCGCACTGGCGACCACTAACAAAGTTTGAACAACGCGGTTTGCGGCTCGGCCATGCGGTATTTGATTTTGCTTTCAGACCGATGCGGGTGCTTCCGCAAACAGCTGGCGAAAGTCGCTGATCAGCGGAAAAGCTGCTGTCGTACGTGCCGGTATACGACTGTCAGGCTGGGCAATGCCCAGTAAATGCTGAATGCCAAATGTCTGCGCGGTACTCAGCACATGCAGATTATCATCAACCAGCAGAGTGCTGGCCGGATCGAAATCCAGCTCCGCCTGCAGCGCCGGCCAGAATCCAGCTTCTTCCTTGGGCTTGCCGAATGCATGTGCACTGACCGTCTGTTCGAGGTACTGATCCAGACCGGTTTGCTGCAGCTTGTAATCCAGAATACGCTGATGCGCATTGGTCACCAGCACACAGCGTAATTCCAGCTGTTGCAATTGCTGCAGAAAATATTCGGCGCCCGGCCGCATGCAGATAAGATCAGCAATGTCCTGTTTTAACGCAAATACGTCCAGTTGCAGTTCATTTGACCAGAAATCAAGACAGTACCATGGTAGTGAGCCCTCGAGTTCACGAAACCGCGGTACCAGAATTTCAAGTGCCTCATCCAGCGCCAATCCACGCTGTCGTGCCCAGCACTCCGGCAGGTACTGTTGCCAAAAATAATTGTCGAAATATAAATCGAGCAACGTACCATCCATATCCAGCAACACAGTTTTTATGCGCTGCCAGTCCAGGGCTTTCAATGTCGGGCCAGAGTTCATAATATGGTTCGGTCAGGATTAAATAACATAAATATTCATACAGGTTTTTTCATGCAATGAAAGCAGACGACAGTTATATCGAACCAGACAGCGGCGATCTCGCCAGACTCCTGGCCACAGTGCGCCAAATTGCCGCTACTGCTTCTGCACGTATTTTATCAGTTTATGAAACAGACTTTGCCGTTGAACATAAGGACGACCGCAGTCCACTGACTGAAGCGGATATGCAGGCACACCGGGCCATCGTCAGTGGTTTGCGGGAACTGACACCCGGCTGGCCGATATTGTCGGAAGAATCCGCCAGCGTGGATTTTTCCGAACGCCAAACCTGGCAACGCTACTGGCTGGTTGACCCGCTCGATGGCACCCGGGAATTCGTCAAACGCAACGGCGAATTCACTGTCAACATCGCCCTGATTGCAGATCATCAGCCAATACTCGGTGTGGTACAAGTGCCTGTAACCGGCGTTTGTTATTTTGCTGCACGCGGTATTGGCGCATGCAAATTTGTCCCTGAGTATGGTGAAACCCGGATCAGCACCCGCAGCGCAGTCGCATCCCGACTGGCAATCGCCGGCAGCCGCTCACATGGCAGTGAGCGCTTTCAGACATTCATGGAAAATCTGGATGGCGCTGAAGTGGTGACCATAGGCAGTTCACTGAAATCCTGCCTGGTCGCAGAAGGATTGATTGATCTGTACCCCCGATTCGGACCGACCTCGGAGTGGGATACGGCAGCTGCGCATTGCGTAGTCGAGCAGGCTGGCGGTGAAATTACTGACATGGCATTCCAGCCATTGCGCTACAACTGCAAGGACAGCCTGCTGAATCCGAATTTTCTGGTTATTGGTGACCCTGCGTTTGACTGGCGCAGTTATTTGCCGGTTGAATAGCCTGTCGCTGGTATCAAAAATCGCGCAGCTCGGCAAAGCAGGTAACCCGATTGCGGCCTTCCTGTTTGCTGGCGTATAACGCCCGATCTGCCCGATCAACAACATCATCGGCATTACTGGTATCTTCCGGATAGCTGGCCACACCGACACTTACCGTCACAGGTATACGCTTGCGGTTGGCACTAAAAGTAATATTTACAGCAGCATTACGTACACGCTCGGCCACATCCCGCGCCTGTGTTGTCGTCGTTTCCGGCAGGAACACAATGAACTCATCGCCACCATAGCGAGCGAGAATATCCGTATCACGCAAATTATGCTGGATCGTGTTGGCGACCTCACAAATCAGTTTGTCACCGCTTTCGTGGCCATGCTCGTCATTGACTGCTTTCAAACCATCGGCATCAATCATCATAATAGAAAACGCATGACTGTAACGAATTGCCTTGGCCACTTCCCGGTTCATGAATTTGCCAAACGCACGCTTGTTAAACAAGCCGGTTAATTCATCGGTCTCGGACAAATGCTTGAACATGCGCCGGGCAAAATGCAGATCTGCGGCGAGCATCGAAACAAGATATGCCACCAGCAGGAATGGAGTGAACCGGATCATCAACTGGGTAAAGTCTTCCAGTGTAAATGCCAGGTTGGAAAAATCAGGGTAGCCGAGATAAAGATAGATACAGGTAATCAGGCCAAATTCAAGCAGTGTAGTGACTTTGCCAAGGGTCAGGCCACTGGTAATAATCACCAGCAGGTAAAGATTTATCAGCGGGCTTTCCACGCCGCCACTGAGATATGCAGCCCAGCTGATAAAGCCGATCATCACCCAGCTTTCTATCGCCAGTTTCCAGCGTGAATCCTCGGTCTTGAAATTTAAATAATGAAATATGATGACAAATGCAGCAAATGCCAACATTGCAATAATGTAGCTTTGGCCGTCTGCAATGAAAGTACCCGGCGCGATGTAATATAAAAGCACCAGAATCAGCAACAGCCATTCGAGTTCAGCCATACTGCGCGAAAACCCACGCAACTCTACCTGCTCGACACTCAATTCATCCGAACTGAACATGCGCCTTTGGTCATTGTTATTTGTATTCAAAATTCGACCTGTTGGTAATCACAAGGGTAATCACAGGACAATTTTAAGGTTTTTTTAGATAGTCAGCTATTAAGCGTAACACAAGCACTGATCGGACGGTGCTGGAAAGAACTTCCATGTGTAATCTTGAAGTTACCATAAAAAGCCCGCTCGCTGTATTTTGCACTGCGGCAAACTAATCGGCAATATTTTTGGAAATGGTGGCCGGGGACAGAATCGAACTGCCGACACAGGGATTTTCAGTCCCCTGCTCTACCAACTGAGCTACCCGGCCATATATTGGAGATTTATGGCTTGACTACATTTTTAAGGCTCAGGACTGAAAACGGATTTTCGTCCCCTGCCTACCTTGCTGCTACGCAGCCCCGCTACCCGGCC